>NZ_AP022332.1:2888770-3231905 GCF_009936375.1 Methylosinus sp. C49
TGCTGCCCGCCGCATTGATTCCGCTCTATCTCAGCGCGATGGAGCGCAAAGGCTTCGATCCGCTGCACATGATCGCCGAGCCGGCGCAATGGCGGCGGCAGTGGCGGCTGTGGCGCGCGGCAAGGGGGCGCGGCATATAGTCCTGCGGAAAAACGCTGCGGAGCACAGGCGAAACGCGCTACAAATCGCAGAGCCGCGCGTCTCGCGCTGCTGCAATTGTCGAGACAACGCCGCCTCATGACCAACACCGCGGACGCCGATTTCGGCCATCAGGCCCGCCAGCTTCGCGTCGACACGCTCATCATCCTGCGCTGGCTGGCGATCGCCGGCCAGACTTTCGCGACGCTCGTCACCTTCTTCTATTTTCAGTTCGATTTTCCGATCGGGCTGAGCTTCATCGCCATCGCGACCTCGGCCTGCCTCAACGCGGCGTTGCGCCTCGCCACGACGCGCACCTTCCGCCTCGACGACGGCGAGGCCGCGCTGCTCTTGTCCTATGACATATTGCAGCTCTCGGCCCTGCTCTATCTCACCGGCGGAGTCGCCAATCCTTTCGCCATGCTGTTTCTGGCGCCGGTGATGATCTCGGCCGTGTCTCTGCCGCGCAAGCTGACCATTCTGCTCGGCGTGCTGATGATCGCCGCGGCGACGATATTGACCGTCGAGTTTCAGCCCTTGCCCTGGTACGAGGGCGTCGAGCTGCATTTCCCGCTGCTCTATCGCACCGGCGTGTGGACGGCGCTGGTGCTGAGCGCGGCCTTCGTCGGCCTCTATGCGGCGCGCGTCTCCGACGAGGCGCGGCAATTGTCGACGGCCCTGGCGGCGACGGAGCTGGTGCTCGAGCGCGAGCAGCATCTCTCGCAGCTGGACGGCCTGGCGGCCGCCGCCGCGCATGAGCTCGGCACGCCGCTCGCCACGATCGCGGTCGTCACCAAGGAGTTGCAAAACTCGGCGCTGGCCTCGGCCCCGGCGCTCGCCGACGATCTCGCTCTGCTGGCGCAGGAGGCGCGGCGCTGCCGGGACATTCTGCGCAAGCTCGTCTCGCTCGGCCAGGCGGACACCGGCGGCCTGCTCGACATGCAGACGCTGGAGACCATGCTCGAGGAAGTGGTCGAGCCGCATCGCGCCTTCGGCGTCGACATAGAGCTGACGCGGCGCGGCCCGCCCCAGGAGCCGAGCTTCTCGCGCAATCCCGGCATCGTCTACGGGCTCGGCAATCTCGTCGAGAACGCCGTCGATTTCGCCCGCTCGCGCGTGCGCATAGAGGCCTTATGGTCCAAGGAGCTCGTCGTCATCGTCATAGAGGATGACGGCCCCGGCTTCTCACAGGCGATTCTCAATCGCCTCGGCGATCCTTATGTCAGCGGACGCCCGACCGATCGGCGCACCAAGAACGAGCCGGGCTCCGGCCTCGGCCTCGGCCTCTTCATCGCCAAGACGCTGCTCGAGCGCTCCGGCGCGACCGTGACCACGGCCAATGTGCAGGCCCCGCAGACAGGCGCCAAGGTGACGATCTCCTGGCCGCGCGCGGCGCTGGAACGCTCTATCGCCAATGGCGAGGGAGGCGGGCACGAGCGCGGCTTCGACCAGGGCCCGGACCGCGGCGGGGACCAACAAACGCCTTCGTCCGACGCTGCGTGATGCTATATTGAATAATCCCAAACCAGGACGACGACGCATGATCGACGATGCTGGCGCAGCCGAACATATGGATTTCGACGCGGCCGTGGAGGCCACGCTCGGGGAGCTCCCGCAGGAGCGCTCGCTGCTGATCGTGGAGGACGACAAGCCCTTCCTCGGCCGGCTCACGCGCGCCATGGAGGCGCGCGGCTTTCTCGTGACCGCGGTGGAGAGCGTCGCAGACGGCCTCGCCGCCGTCGAGGCGGCGCCGCCCGCCTTCGCCATCATCGACATGCGGCTCGGCGACGGCAATGGCATAGACGTCATCTCGTCGCTCAAGGAGAAGCGGCCGGACGCTCGCGGCATCATCCTCACCGGCTATGGCAATATCGCCACGGCGGTGACGGCGGTGAAGCTCGGCGCCTTCGATTATCTGGCCAAGCCCGCCGACGCCGATGAAATCTATCATGCGCTGATGGCGACCAAGATCGACAAGCCCGACGCGGTCGACAATCCCATGTCGGCGGATCGCGTGCGCTGGGAGCATATTCAGCGCGTCTATGAGAGCTGCGACCGCAATGTGTCGGAGACGGCGCGTCGGCTCAACATGCATCGCCGCACGCTGCAGCGCATATTGGCCAAGCGCGCGCCGAGATGAGCGCGCCGCGATGAGGCGCCGTGGCGCTGGTCAGAATTCGTCGCGATGCAGGGCGTGATGAAGCCGCTCCGCCGCCGCGCCGGCGAAGCGCAGCAGCATGGCCTTGCGGCTGGCCGGAGCGAGCTTGTGGACCGGCGCCTCGCGCGTCAGCATGGCGCCATGCGCGTCGGCGACGATGAGTCCGGCGTCCATGGGAAAAGCCTCCTCCGAGAGATCGCAGGGAATGGCGAAATAGAACCGATCGCAATGGAGGCGATAGTCCATCCATTTGCGATCGGCGCGGAAATCGGCGAGCGAGCTCTTCACCTCTATAATGCGCAATGCGCCATCCGGCGCGAGAGCGACGAGATCGGCGCGCCGCCCGCCCGGCAGCGGCAGTTCCGCGAGCACAGAAAACCCGGCCGCGCGCAAATAGCGCCGCGCGCCGCGCGTCACGAGACGAGCGTTTTGCTCGCGCAAACTTTCGAGCGGAGAGGCGGACTCCATCGCATAATCTCGGAATGGCGGGAGAGCGAGAGGTCGGCCATTGTGCCCATGAGGCGACGCGCTGCGCAAGCGGCGCAGCGAGCCGCCGGGCGTTGAGGGAGAGCAGATCGAATGAGAATCCTCGCCGCATGTCTGCTCGCGCTCGGAGGCGCCATGGGCGCACAGGGCGCCGAGCGGGTCGTCAACATCTTCAATTGGAGCGATTATATCGACCCGCGCGTGCTCGAGGACTTCACCCGCGAGACAGGCGTTAAGGTCATCTACGACACCTATGATTCCAACGAGATATTGGAAACGCGCCTGCTCGCCGGCGCCGCCGGTTATGATGTCGTCGTCCCCTCGGCGACCTTTCTGCAAAGGCAGATCAAGGCCGGCGTCTATCGCCCGCTCGACAAGAGCAAGCTCAAGAATATCGACAATGTCTGGCCGGAGATCGCGCAGCGTCTCTCGCGCTATGATCCAGGCAATGCCCATGCTGTAAGCTATATGTGGTTCACCACCGGCGTCGCTTATAATGTCGCCAAGATCAAAGAGCGCATCGGCGATAAGCCGATCGCCTCCTGGGACCAGGTGCTGAAGCCGGAAAATCTTCGCAAATTCGCCGATTGCGGCGTCTATGTGCTCGATAGTCCCGAAGATCTCTTCTCGATCACGCTCAATTACCTGAAGCTCGATCCCAATTCCAAGGAGCCCGGGGACATTCGGCGCGCCGCCGATCTGCTCTCCGGCCTGCGGCGGCACATTAAGAAATTCCACTCCTCAGAATATATCAACGCGCTCGCCAATGGCGACATTTGCCTCGCCATCGGCTGGGCCGGCGATAGCTTCCAGGCGCGCAATCGCGCCCGCGAGGCCGCCAATGGCGTCGAGATCGCCTATGTCATCCCGCAGGAGGGGACGCTGATGTCGCTCGACAGCCTCGCCATCCCCAAGGACGCGCCGCACCCCGACGAGGCGCATCTCTTCATCGATTATCTGCTGCGGCCGGAGGTCGCCGCCCGCAACACCAAGATCACCAATTTCGCCAATGGCGTCGGCGCCTCGCGGCCGCTGGTGGACAAGGAGATCGCCGAGAATCCGGCGATCTATCCCGATGCGGCGACGATGAAGCGTCTCTTCACCGTCACGGCGCCGGATCAGCCGATCCAGAAAATCGTCACCCGCGAATGGACGCGGGTGAAGACCGGCCGCTGAGAAAAACGGTTCGCCTCTTGCTGCGAGTGGGATGGCGGCGCCGCCGCCGTCTCATTATGAAACAGGACGAAGCCAGTGATGATCCGCGCGACCGAACGCAGGAAGACGCCGTTCCTGGTCTCGACGGCCACGAAGCCTTGCGGCGTCGAATCCTTCGCCCGCCATGTGGCGGCGCGATGGGGCGAGCTCGGCCTCGAGGCGCAGCGGCTCGCCGTCTCGCGCCGCGGCAGCGTGCTCGCCTGCCTGCAATCCGGCAAAGCCGGTGATCGTCAACGCGCCGCGAGAGGCCGGCGAGTTCGATCATCGCTCCTATCGCCGCGCCATCGCCGACGGCTCGCTGATGCTGCTCGCCAATAACGCCGACGCGCGCGCCTATGCCGACGCCTCGCGCGCGCAGAAAGCCCGCCCTCGCGCACGCTGTCGCCAATCTTTGATCAGTGCTGGCGCGACGCCGCCGCCACTATCGCGGCCGCGCTCGATACGGAGCCCATGAACGCCGCCCCGCTTGTGGCCGAGTAAGAAGACGAGACCGCGTCAGGCGGTCTTGCGCGTCTCCGCGCGACGGCGCGCATCGCGGCGCGGCAGCCAGGGATCGCTATGATCGACTCGCAAAATCACCGCGATCTTCGCGCGCAGCGCCGCCGGAAGCTCGGCGATCGCAGTCTCCTCGTCCTGATCGCGGCCGAGCACGGGCGCTACAAAGTCGAGCCGCTCGAACATGCTCTCATCCGAGCCGACGCCATCGCAGAGCACGATATCGACCTCGGCCGGATTGCCGTCCCGGAAGCCGTCGACGATGCGCTCCACCGCGCCGGCCGCGCGCGAGCGTCGATCGATCGCCGGCAGCGCCAGCAGCACGCTGTCGTCGGTGCGCACGAAAGGATCGTCGGCGTCGCCGAACGCCTCGAGCCCATCCTCGATGAGAACGGTGAGCGCCGCATGATCGCGGTCCGCATCGACGAGCGCCACCTCCAGATGCTGCAGCCGCAGCGCCAGAGCGATATTGACGGCCATCACTGTGCGAATGGAGCCGGGCGCATCGCCGACCAGCCCGATGACGAGCGGCCGATGCGCGCTCTCGGCGACCAGCGCGCCGAAGCGCGACACCACCGCCTCGAGCTCGCGGCGATCGGCGAAAGGCCGCACGAAAGGAATGCCGAGCCGCGTCAGCTCGAGCCGCTCCGGCCCCGACGTCGGCCCACGCACGGTGAATTTCGTCGCATCGGTCACAGCGACGCGCACAGGCTCGGCCTCGACATCGCGCCGAGGCCCCGACTCGGGCGCCCCGCTGAAGCCGCCCTCACGCAGAAAAGCCAGGCCGAGGCCCAGAGTGAGGCCCGCGACGAAGCCCGCGCCCGTCATCAGCCCGGCGCCGGGCGGAAAACTGCGCGCGATCGGCGGCGTCGCCATTGTGATGATATGCGTGCTGGCCGCGTCCAGCTGCCGCGCCTCGCCGGTCTGACGCGAGCGCGTCAGGAAGGATTCGTAGATCGAGCGGCTGACCTCGACCTCACGCTCGAGATCGCGAAGCTTGACCGAAGCTTGCGCCGAGACGACGGCCTTGCCCTCGAGCTTCTGCATCTCGCGGTTCAGCGCCTCCTCGGTGCTCCGCGCGCGCTCATAATCCTTGCGCAACGAGACGGCGACGCGCGCCAGCTCGGTACTGACGAGGCGCTTGGTCTCGGCGAGCCGCGCCGTCGCATTTTTGACGACCGGATGCTGCGGCCCGAGCTCGGCGGAGAGATCGGCCAGCTTTTGCGCCGCCTCCGCCTGCTGCCCGCGCAGCGCGTTCAAGGTAATCAAATTCATATTGGCGGCGATGGCCGCGAGCTCCGTGTCCGAATGCGCCGCGCGCTGCACCTGCTCGAAGCGCGAGCGCGTGTCCTCGAGCCGCGTGCGGGCGAAGGTGAGCTGCTGGTTGAGCTCCTTCAGCCGCTGCTCGTCTATATAGGAATCGCGTGTGCCGACGAAGCCGTTCTCCGCCTTATAGGCCTCGACGGCTTTTTCCGCGGCGAGCAGACGCTCGCGCAGCCCGTCGAGGCGCCCGGTGAAGGAGCTCGCCGCCTGCTGCGCGGCGTCCTTGTGCATCGTCGAGCGCACATCGATATAGGCCTGCGCCACCGCATTGGCGATGCGCGCCGATTTCTGCGCATTGTCGCTCGAAGCGGCGATGTCGATGATGAAAGTGCGCTCGGGACGGCGCACCATGATTTTGGTGCCGAGCGCGCGCACGGCGCCGTCGACGATCTCCTCCTTCGTCGGCGCGCGGCCGAAGCGGCCGAACAGCTTGCCGAACAAGGACGTCGATGCGCCGAACTCGGGATCCTCGGTGAGCTTCTCCGCCTCCACGACGCGCTCGAGCACGACCTGCGAGGTCAAGATGCGGGTCTGCGTCTCGACGAAATTGATAAAGCCGGTCGAATCCTGGCCCTGATTGGCGTCGCCCTCGAGACCGGGTAGCCCGCGCGGATCGAGATAGATCTGGGCGGCCGCGACATAGCGCGGCGTCAGCAGCTTGGTGAGCGCATAGCCGCCGACCGCGCAGGCGAGCGCGACGGACAGGATGAAGAGCTTGTTGCGAAGAGCGAGCGAAATCAAGCGTCCCGGCGTCAGCGAGGAACGCGCGCGCGGAGGCTCCGCGGCCGCTGGCCGCTGACGTTCTGCGAGACTTTTCGACCCGGATTCATAATCCAACATCACGCGAGTTCCGTTCCGACGTCGAACAAGCGAGCACAGTCCCGCATTCGCGTTGAAGGCGAATGTTCCATTTCATGGTTAACGTTTCTTAAACTCCTCTCTCTCATTCATCCTCTTCATGTCGAAAATAGGGTCTGCGGAGACGATTCGCCACGTTTCACGGTCGTGACAGAATTCGAGACGCCTCGGGTGTCTCGTCTGTGTCCAGAACATCATAGCCTCGTATCATTTTCACGCAAATGGCCCGGGATTGCTTTCTCGAACGGGTCAAATTTTATGGAACGAATTTGGCAACGATCAAATCCGCAAACTGTTCACCAACGAACGCCAATTTAGCTGAAAATGCAGCGCGAACGCGTATGGTGACGATGAAACTCGAGCTTGGTCGATGGAGATAATGATGCTCGATACGATTAGACGACTCGTCGATGAACAAGGCCGCTTGGCCGTGGCCGCCGAGACGATCGGCGACAATGCCGATCTCTACGCCACGGGCCTCACATCCTTCGCCGCGGTCCAGCTGATGCTGGCGCTGGAAGAGACGTTCGACGTCGAATTCCCCGACCGCATGCTCAACCGTCGCAGCTTCTCCTCGATCGCCTCGATCGCCGGCTGCCTGCACGAGCTCAAGGAAGCCGCTTGATGAACGCGCCACTCGATCGCGGAGCGAATGTCGTTGCGACGGCCGCCCGCCACGCCGACGATGTCGACCGCAACGGCCGTTTCCCGATCGAGGCGTTTCAGGCCCTCAAGGACGCGCGCCTGCTCTCGCTGCTGATCCCGATCGAATTCGGCGGCGGCGGAGCCCCGCTCTCGGATGTCGCGGAGATCTGCACCTCGCTGGGCCAGCAATGCGCCTCGACGGCTATGATCTTCGCCATGCATCAGATCAAAGTGTCTAGCCTCATCGCGCATGGCCGCGGCAGCGCCTGGCACGAGAGCTTCATGCGCCGCGTCGCCGACGAGCAACTGCTGCTCGGCTCCGCGACGACGGAAGGCGGCGTCGGCGGCAATATGCGCAACAGCATTTGCGCCTTCGAGCGCGACGGCGCGACATTCCGCATCGCCAAGGAAGGCGCGCTCATTTCCTACGGCGCCTATTCGGACGCGATCCTCATCACCGCGCGCCGCTCGGCCGACGCGCCGCCCTCCGATCAGCTGATGGCAGTGCTCGAGAAGAGCCAATATCGGCTCGACCGCACCGGCGGCTGGGACGCGCTCGGCATGCGCGGCACCTGCAGCGAAGGCTTCACCTTCAGCGGCGAGGCGCCGATCGAGCAGATCTTCACCCATGACTTCGCCGAGATCGCCTCCGAGTCCATGCTCGCGACCGCGCATCTTCTGTGGAGCGCGGTGTGGTACGGCGTCGCCTCGGACGCTCTGTCGCGCGCGCAATCCTTCGTGCGCAAGGATGCGCGTCGCCATCCCAATGGCCCGGCTCCCGGCGCGCTGCGTCTCGCCGAGGCGACATCAAAGCTGCAGCTGATGCGCTCCAATATCGTCGAAGGGCTGAAGCGCTTCGCCAAGGCGCAGCAGAACGCGGACGATCTCAATTCGATGAGCTTCGCCGTCGCGATGAACAACATCAAGATCGGCTCGTCGCAGCTCTCGATCGAAATTATCAATCATGCGCTGCTGATCGCCGGCATCGCCGGCTACAAGAACGACACGCCCTTCAGCGTCGGCCGCCATATGCGCGACGCGCTCTCGGCGCAGGTGATGATCTCCAACGACCGCATCTTCACCAATCTGTCCAATCTGCTGCTCGCGCAGCGCATCGACCAGCGGCTGGGAGACTGACCCATGTGCCAGGCCTGCGACAGCTTCCTCGATCGCCTTTTCGCCAAGGGCGTTCTGCATGAAACCGGCGTCGACGGACTCTATGGCCGCGGGCAGGCCTTCGAGGCGGTCATAGAGGGAATGGATCGGCTGATCACGCGCCTCGCCGAAGGCGATCACGCCGAGGTCATCCGCTTTCCGCCCGGCATGAATCGCGCGCTCTTCGAGAAGAGCGGCTATATGAAGAACTTCCCGCAGCTCGCCGGCACGGTGCACAGCTTCGCCGGAAGCGAGAAGGATCATCTCGCCCTTCTCGACAATATTCACAACGGCGGCGACTGGACCGGCGCGCAAGGCGCGACCGACATCGTGCTGACGCCCGCCGCCTGCTATCCGCTCTATCCGATCGTCGCGCGCCGCGGCCCGCTCGCGCCGGAGGGCGGCCTCTTCGACATTCAATCCTATTGCTTCCGCCACGAGCCGTCGAAGGATCCGGCGCGCATGCAAATGTTCCGCATGCGCGAGTTTGTTCGCATCGGCTTGCCGGAGCAAGCCGCGAGCTTCCGCGAATCCTGGCTGGAACGCGCCCGCGGCTTCGCCGAGACGCTCGAGCTGCCGCATCACATCGATGTGGCCAATGATCCATTCTTCGGCCGCGCCGGACGGATGATGGCCTCGAGCCAACGCGAGCAGGCGCTGAAATTCGAGTTGCTGGTGCCGATCGAGAGCACGGAAAATCCGACCGCCTGCCAGAGCTTCAACTATCATCAGGATCACTTCGGCGAGCTGTGGGGCATCAAGACCGCCGCCGGCGAGACGGCGCACACCGCTTGCGTCGGCTTCGGAATGGAGCGCCTCGCCCTCGCCTTGTTCAAACATCACGGGATCGACACCAATGGCTGGCCGACCTCAGTCCGCGCTGCTCTCTCTCTCTGACGCGGAGCTCTCGCCGCTGAAGCCGGCGAAGCCGCATTTCCGTCACGCTCTGCATCATGCAGAGCGCGATTGGCCGCAGACCAATTGCTATGTCGATCTCATGATCGAGCTCGTCGCTATGCGTGGATTCGAGCCGGAGGCCATGCTCGGCTTCACGCTGGCGCAGGATTTCGAAGAAGATCAGCTCACCTTCTTCAAGCCGCGCCTCGCCGATCTCGAGCGTCTCTACGGCCTTCGCGTCGAGGAGCTGGCGCTCTATGATCGGCTGGACAATCACATCGCGCGTCAGACCGCGCGCGGCCGCGTGGTGATGGTGGAGGTGGACGGCTATCATCTGCCGGACACGCGCGGCGTCACCTATCGCATCGATCACTCCAAGACGACGATCGGCGTCACGGAAATCGATCTTTCAGCGCGGCGGATCGACTATTTCCACAATGACGGCCATTTCGCGCTCGACGGCGAGGACTTCGACGCGATCTTCGGCCGCGCCGGCGAAGCGCGCGATCTCGCCGCTCTGTTTCCTTACGCCGAATTCGTGCGCTTCGACCGCGAGCGCACGCATGCGGATTTGCGCGGAACGGCGGAAGAACTGGCGCGAGAGCATTTCGCGCGCCGCCCGAGCGACAATCCGATCCACGCCTTCGCCGCGCGCTTCCCCGCGCTGTGGAATGTGCTGGAAGCGCGCCCGCCATGCTTCTTCCATAGCCTCGCGTTCAACACGTTCCGCCAGCTCGGCGCCAATTTCGAGCTGCTCGGCAGCCATCTCGATTGGCTGCGGCCGAATGGCGATCTCGCCGTCGAGGCGGACGCCTGCCGACGCATTTCGGCCGGCGCCAAGGCGATGCAGTTCCAGGCGGCGCGCGCCTCTGCGCGCAAGCGCGTCTATGATCCGCGCGAGACGCTCGACGAACTCGCCGGCGTCTATGACGGCTTGTTCGGAGGTCTCTCGGCGAAGCTGCGCTGAAACCGATGATGCGCGCGCGCGTCGAAGGAGAAAAGCGCCAGCGCCTCGACGCCGGCTGGACTTTCGCGATCGACGAGGCCGGCGAATGGACGGAGCCATCCGCCATTCCCGGCGCCGCCTCCTGGCGCGCGACGCGCGTTCCCGGCACGCTGGCGCAGACGCTGATCGCGGAAGGCGCGCGCTTCGAAGAGCTGCCGCCGCTCGACGCCATCGACGTCTGGTACAAGACCTCCTTCGTCAATTCTGCGCCGGCGGAGCTGCGCCTGCACGGCCTCGCCACGCTCGCGGACGTTTATCTCGATGGAAGGCTCGCGCTGCGCTCGGACAATATGTTCCACGCGCACGCAATAGAGGTCGCGACGCAAGGCGCGCATGATCTTCATATTCGCTTTCGCTCTGTCGAGCGCGAGATCGCCACGAAGAGCGGCCGCGCGCGCTGGCGGCCGCGCATGATAACGCCGGCGGGCCTGCGCCACATACGCACGACGGCGCTCGGCCGCCTTCCCGGCTTCGCGCCGCCGACGCCGCCGGTCGGTCCCTGGCGCGAGATCGAGCTGATCGAGCATGGCGCGCTGCGTCTGCGCAATGTGGATATGCGCGCCACCGTCCACGATGGTCGCGCCGAGCTGCGCGTCGCGCTCGAAATTTCCGGCCTCACGGATGCTCCTGCGCGGCTCTTTTGCGGCGGAACGGAAGCGCCCTTCACGCGCGTTGCGGATAATCGCATCATCGCCGAGCTGTCGCCGCCCGACGCGCGGTTGTGGACGCCGCATACGCATGGCGAGCCGCATCTCTATGATGTCTCGGCCACGATCGGCGCGCATCGCATCGATCTCGGCCGCACCGGCTTTCGCGACATTCGCGTCGATCGCGGCGCGGATGGCGCCGGCTTCGCGCTACAGGTGAACGATATTCCGCTGTTCTGCCGCGGCGCCTGCTGGACGACGGCCGACGCCGTGTCGCTCGCCGGCGACCGAGAGGATTGCGGGCCGCTGCTGCGCGCGATGCGCGACGCCGGCATGAATATGGTTCGCGTGCCCGGCGTCACTCTCTATGAGAGCGATGATTTCTACGCGCTCTGCGACGAGCTCGGCCTCATGGTCTGGCAGGATTTCGCCTTCACCAATTTCGATTATCCGTTTCAGGACGCCGCCTTCCGCGCCAGCGCTGAACGCGAGGCGACGGAGTTTCTGGCGCGCACGCGATCCTCGCCTTCGCTCGCCGTGCTCTGCGGCGGCAGCGAGGTCTATCAGCAAGCGTCCATGCTCGGCCTCGCCGAGGCCAAATGGCGCACGCCCTTCTTCGACGAGACTCTGCCAGAGCTCGTCCGAGAGCAGCGTCCCGACGCCATCTATGTCGAGAACTCGCCCTCCGGCGGTCCCCTGCCCTTCCATGCCGATGTCGGCGTCTCGCATTACTATGGCGTCGGCGCCTATCGCCGCGGCCTGGACGACGCCCGCCGGGCCAATGTGCGCTTCGCTTCCGAATGTCTCGGCTTCGCCAATATCGCGGATGACGCCGCGCTGCGCCGCGACTTCGGCGACGCCCCGCTCGCATCGAAACTCTTCGCCGAACGCATCGCGCGCGACATGGGCGCGACGCAGACTTTCGGCGACGTCACCGAACATTACATGCGCCTGCTCTATGGCTGCGAACCGACGACGCTGCGCGAGAGCGATCCGCAGCTCTATCTCGACATAGCGCGCGCCGCAGTGGCCGAGACGATGGAAGCGACGATCGGCGAATGGCGACGCGGCGGCTCCACGACTCATGGCGCCATCGTCTGGTTCCTAAAGGATCTGTGGCCCGGCGCCGGCTGGGGCGTTCTCGATGCGCATGGCGAGCCGAAATCCGCCTATCATGCTTTGGCGCGCGCCTTTCGTCCACTGTCGCTCATGCTCACCGACGAAGGCGTCAACGGGCTCTTCGCGCATTTGCGCAATGACGGCCCGCAGCGTATCGAGGGCGAGATTTCGCTGGCCTGCTATCGCAACGGCCATGTGCCGGTGATGAGAGCGAGCCGCAGCGTCGCCGTCGAGCCGCATGGCGTCGCGACATTGCGCGACGCGGAATTCTGGGGCGGATTTTTCGACACGGCGCTCGCCTATAATTTCGGGCCGCCGTCGCATGATTTGACCGTCGTGCGCTTCATCGGCGCGAATGGCGTCGAGCGCGAGGCCTTCCATTTTCCGCTCGGCCGCAGCGCGGCGAAAGCGCAGCTCGGCTTGACCGCGGAGACAGAGGAGGACGACAGCGGATTCGTTCTCGCTCTATCGACGACGATCGCCGCGCAATCCGTTTCGATCGAGGATGAGCGCTTTCTTCCTGGCGAAAGCTGGCTGCATCTCGCGCCCGGCGCGACGCGGCGCATTCGCCTCGTTCCGCGATCGGCCGACGTGGGACGCCCCAAGGGAATCGCGCGAGCGCTGAACGGGGAAACGATCGCCTACGGCTAGCCCACATGCTCGGGGAATTCGAGCCGCACCCGCGTGCCTTGCGGCAGGCGCTCGAAGAACGCCTCGCCCTTGAGCTGGCGCGCTAGGCCCCGCATCAGCTGCAGCCCGTCGCCACGCACGACATTCGCCGGATCGAAGCCGCAGCCATTGTCGGAGATGGTCAGCTCGAGCCTGTCGCCTATGCGGCGCAGGCGCCCATGCACTTCGCCATGCGCGCCGCCGGGAAAGGCGTGCTTCATCGCATTGGTGACGGCCTCGACATAGACGAGGCCGACGCATTGCGCGCGGCGATAATCGAGAAAAATATCATCGTCTGCGAGCGTCTCTCCGACGATGCGATCGTCGAAAGCTTTGCGGCGCGCCTCGGAGAGCGCCCAGAGATAGGAGGACATGCAGATCTCGGCGTCATCGTCCTCGTCCAGCGCATTGTGCAGCTCGACGGCGCTGCGCAAGCGCATGGCGCAATTGCTGCAACCCTCGGACTTCTCGAGCCGCCGCGACTGCGCCGAGATCAACGTCGCCAATGCCTGTAGGTCATTGCGGATGCGATGACGCAGCTCGCGATAGCGCTCCTTCTCGGCGCGCAGTTCGGCATGAACGCTCGCGAGCTCGGCCTCGAGCTCGGCGATTTTGTTCTTGCCCCCGACAACCGAGGATACGCCAGCGACTTCGCTCATTCAGCCCGATCCCTCCGAGCGACGCCGGAGACGACAGCCGGTCGCACGGACCTGTTTTTCAATTATCTGAAGCGCGCATCCGCAATTTTCAAGCTACACTTCGGCCGATCGTGCGCCGGCGGCGCCCGCGCGCGCGAGCTTGCTGCGCTTATGGCCGTAGGAGAAATAGAAAATCAGCCCCAGAGCCATCCATATGGCGAAGCGCTCCCAGGCCGCGGCGGGCAGCTTGGAGAGCAGCCAGATGGAGAAGCCGACGCCGACCAGCGGAACATAAGGCACGAGCGGCGTGCGAAAGCTGCGCGGGGCGTCCGGGCGCGTGCGTCGCATGACGATGATGGAAAGACAGATGACGACGAAGGCGGACAGGGTTCCGATATTGACGAGCTCGGCGACCTCACGGATCGGATAGAGCCCGGCGACGATCGCCGTCAGCGCGCCGATGACGAGCGTCGGGCGATGCGGCGTGTGGAAGCGCGGATGCGCGTGCGAGAACCAGGCCGGCAGCAGACCGTCGCGGCTCATGGCGAAGCAGATGCGCGCGCATCCGAGCAGAAACGCCAGCATGACACTGATAATGCCGGCGACCGCGGCGACCGAGACGACGAAGGTCGCCCACGGCAAGCCGACGGCGGTGAAGGCCGCGGCCACCGGCGCCGGATTGTTCAACGTGTCGTAGCGCACCATTCCGGTGAGCACGAGCGACACCGCCACATAGAGCGTCAACGCGACGGCCAGCGAAAGCAGAACCGCGCGAGGCAGCTGGCGTTGCGGATCCTTCGCCTCCTCGGCCGCTGTGGTCAGCGTGTCATAGCCGAAGACAGCGAAGAACACGACCGCCGCGCCCTCGACGACGCCGCCGAATCCGTAGGGCATGAAGGGAGTCCAATTCTCGAGGCTCACATAGGGAAGGCCCGCCGCCACCACGAGCAGAACCGCAGCGGTCTTGACCACCACCATGACGGCGTTGAAACGTGCGCCCCATTCGATGCGCAGCACCAGCACGCCGGCGACGAACAGCGCGCCCAAAATGGCGGCGAGATCGACGACCTTGCCCTCGCCGGTTCCGGCCGCGCCCGAGGCCCAGACCGGCAGAGCGAGGCCGAGCTGGCCGAGCAGCGCCTGCAGATAGCCAGACCACCCGATAGAGACGACAGCGACGACGAGCGCATATTCGAGCAGCAGGTCCCAGCCGATGATCCAGGCGGCGAGCTCGCCGAGCACGGCATAGGCGTAAGTATAGGCGCTGCCCGCCGCCGGAATCATTCCGGCGAATTCGGCGTAGCAGAGCGCCGCCGCCGCGCTGGCGACGCCGGCGATGAGGAAGGAGAGCGAAACCGCAGGGCCGGCCTGCGTCGCCGCCACCACGCCGGTCAGCACGAATATGCCGACGCCGATCAGCCCTCCGAGACCGATGCTGGTGAGCTGCCAAAGGCCCAGCACTCGGCGCAGCTCGCTCGGCCTGCCGGATTCCGCCGCCAGCGTCTCTAGTGGCTTCACGCGCAGGAGATCATGCAGCGATGGAAGATCATGCAGCGAAAAGCGTCGCCCGGTCATGCCGTCCCTTCGGTTGGATTCGTCGCCGAAGTGTAGCATGTCCGCCGAAACGACGGATCGTCCTCAGTGCTTATCCGCCGCGCGAAACTGAACCGGCACCTCGAAGGTGAGGCCCTCGTCCGCCACTGCGGGAGGCGGCGGCGGCACGGGATCGGCGCGCTTCATCATGGCGAGAGCGGCGTCGTCGAAAATGCGGTCGCCCGCGGAGCGCTTGACGCTCGCGCTCACCACATGGCCGAGCCGATCGAGCGTGAAGGCGACGGCGACCTCGCCGGCGCGCCGCCCCGCCCCGCTCGGATAGCGCTTGGCGCGGTTGATATGCGCCATCAACGCCTTCAGCCAGGTGAGCTTGGCCGCACGCGCGACCTTATCGGCGCCTTGGACGGGTGCGACGGCGCGCGGCGCCTCGGCGAGCGCATCGGTCTTGGGCGGCGCGGCCGCCTCGGACGCCGCCGACTCCGCGGAGATCACCGGCGTCGCCTGACGCTTGGTCGGATCCTCGACCGGCTTCTCATGCTTTTCGGCGGTCGTGTATTCGGCATCCTCGGCCTCGACGCGCGAAATCTTGGGATCGTCGCTTTCCTTGGTCTGCGAGGCGGCGACGGCCGGCGCGGCGGCGGCGGCTTCATCGGCCTGCGGGCCGGGGGGAGCGTCGGGCGAATCCTCGACATGGGGCGCGGCGGGCGCGAGGCCGATCTCGATCGCCGGGGCGCCGCTGGCGTCGTCGTCGGTCTCGATCTCGAAGACGACGAAAATAGCGGCGAGCGCCAGAAGATGCGCGGCCAGCGCGGCCAGCGCCGCGCCGGTCCAGATGCGATTGTTTCGGCCCGTGTCGAGATCGGCGGCGATGCTCATTTCGCAGCTCCGCCCGTCGCGGCCCCGCCGGCGTCGAGCGCGACGAGAGATATCTTGGCGTAGCCGCCGGAGCGCAAGCGCTCGAGAATGGCCATCATCTCGCCATAGGGTACGGCGGTGTCGGCGCGCAGGAAGACGCGCTTGTCCTTGTCGCCGCCGGCGAGCGAATCCAGCGAGGCGATGAGATCATTGCGCTTCACCGGCGTCTCGCCCAGAGCGAGCGCCAGATCGGCCTGAATGGTGAGATAGATCGGCTTGTCGGGCTTTGTGTGCGTCGCCGCGCTCGCGGCCGGCAGATCGACGGGAAGATCGACAGTGGCGAGCGGAGCCGCCACCATGAAGATGATCAGCAGCACGAGCATCACGTCGATGAAGGGCGTGACATTGATCTCGTGAGTCTCTTCGAGCGCGCCGCGCGGCGATCCTCCGATATTGCCGGCCATGAGCGTTACTCCGCGGCGCGCAGGGCGGCAGGCGCCTGCTGGACGCCGCGATCGAGATCGCGCGAGACGATGCGCAGCAGCTCGCCGGAGAGATTGGAGACGAGCTCGAGATAGGCGCTCGTCTGGCGCGCGAGATGATTATAGATCAGCACGGCGGGAATGGCGGCGATGAGGCCGATGGCGGTGGCGAGCAGCGCCTCGGCGATGCCGGGCGCGACGACGGCGAGATTGGTCGTCTGCGCTTTCGATATGCCGATGAAGCTGTTCATAATGCCCCACACAGTGCCGAACAGGCCGATGAAGGGACCGGTAGAGCCGACCGAGGCGAGCAGCCCCGTGCCGCGACGAATGGAGAGGCTCTCGGCGCGCTCGATCTCGGCGAAGCTCGAAGCGACGCGCTCCTTCAATCCGCCGGCGGAGGAGAGATCGGAAGAGAGGCGGAACTCGCGCAGCGCCTCGGCGATCAGAGCGCTCGCCAGAGGATCGTCGCCGCCGAGCGCGAGACGCGCTTCCGCGAGGCCGCGCGCCTCCTGCAGACGCTCGATCGAGCTGCGAATGCGCGCGCGCGCGCGCCGCAATTCGATCGTCTTGGCGATGAGCACCGTCCATGTGCCGATGGAGGCGCTGACGAGGCCCAGCATGACGATCTTCACGACGATGTCGGCGTTGAGGAACATGCTCGACACAGAAAGATCATGCGGACGATTGATGATGTCCGCGCGCCCTTCGGCCAGACAGAGAGAGGTCGAGAGGAGGAGAGACGAGGCCGCAATCGCTAGCGTCTGATATGACCGTTTCATGCTTCCGCCCATATGCGAATGAGATTGTGATAGACGCCTGTCAGCTTGACGCAGGCCGGATCGCCCGCGCCGAGCCGCTCCGTGAGACCTTGAATCGTCTGGTCCAAATCGAAAAGCAACGAACGTACCACGTTGTCGCGAATCATGCTTTGAAGCCAGAAGAAGGATGCGACGCGTTCGCCGCGCGTCACTTCTCGCACGAGATGCAGGCTGGTCGATGGATAGAGCACCAGATGACCGGCGGGCAGCTTCACTTCCTGCGCGCCGTAATGATCCTCGATGACCAATTCGCCGCCGTCGTATTCATCGGGATCGGTGAGAAAAAGCGTGACGGAGAGATCGGTGCGAATGCGCACCGAAGTGCGCGGCACGCCGCGAATGGCGTTGTCGACATGCAGCCCGAAATCATGCCCCGCGCCATAGCGATTGAACAGCGGCGGGAAAATCCGCAGCGGCAGAGCGGCGGAGACGAAAGTCGGACAGGCTGCGAGCGCATCGAGCACGAGATCGCCCAATTCGCGGGCGATGGCGCCGTCTTGCGGCAGCTGCAGATTATTCTTCACCAGGCTCGATTGCGAGCCTGCGGTCGTGCGGCCGTCTTCCCACACGGTCTGCGACATCACGTCGCGAAAATAGGCGACCTGCCGCGCATCGAGCACATCGGGTATGCAGATCAGCATGACGCGACCCTCATACCTCGCTCCAATGGCGTATGAGATTGTGATAGACGCCGCCGAGCTTCATCACATCCTCGTCGTCTCCGCCGAGGCGTGGCGCGAGCTGCTGGATCGCCGTGTCGAGATCATAGATCACGTCACGCACGCTCTCCTGGCGGATCATGCTCTGCGCCCAGAAGAAGGAGGCGACGCGCTCGCCGCGCGTGACTGGCGACACCATATGCAGATCGCTCGCCGGATAGACAGCGAGCGCGCCGGCCGGAAGCTTGACCTGATGCGAGTCGTATGCGTCGTCGACGACGAGCTCGCCGCCTTCATATTCCTCCGGCTCGGACAGAAAGACCGTGACCGCGAGATCGGCGCGAATGCGCACGCCAGTCAGCGGATCGCCGCGCACGGCGTTGTCGACATGCACGCCGAAACGATGGCCGACGCGATAGCGATTGAACATGGGCGGGTAGATGCGTAGCGGAATCGCCGCGGCGACAAAGCCCGGATGCGAGACGATCGCCTGCAACAGACGCTCGCCGAGGCGCCGCGACAATTCGCCATTGGGCGGCAGCTGCTCATTGCTCTTCACCGAAGGCGGCTGCGCGCCGGCGGTGGAAGCGCCGTCCTCCCATTCCGCGGCGTCCATGACGCTGCGGAATTGAGCGACCGTCTCCTTGCTCAGAACGTCCGGCACGCAGATCAGCATTTCCGCACATTCCATTTTTTGCGGCGCAATGAAAAGGCGCCGGCCCCTTGTTTGAAACTTTTCCAAGGGAGCCGGCGCCTGCGACGATTTGTCTTTAGAATTTGGCGCGCGCCTCGAACAGCACGGTGCGGCCGGGCGCGACCTGCGTGAAGGGCGTCGCCGTCTGATAGAAGGCGTCGTAATAGGTGCGGTCGAACATATTCATGACCGAGACCTTGAGCGTGATATTTTCGGTGACCTTGCCTTCCAGGAAGGCGTCGAAGCGCCAATAGGAGGGCAGCACGGTCGGCACATTCACGAAGGGATTGGCCGCCGTCGGCGCGGGCCAACCCGTCGTGCCGTTCACCGCCGTCGCGCCATTGGCGATGATATTGTTGCCGCCGTAGATTTTCGAGCGATAAACCGCCTGTCCGCCGAATTCGAGTCGATCCGCCTCGAGGCCGAAGAGATCGCCGAACTTGTATTTGCTCAGCAGGCTGAAGGATTCATGCGCGATATTGGCGAGCGGCAGGCCGACATTGGTGACGATCTGCGAGTGCTTGACCTTCGACTCCATGATGACGACGCCGCCGGTCACACTCCATTTGTCGGTGATATTGCCGGCGATCTCTATGTCCGCGCCTTGCACATAATATTCGGCGTCGCCCGTCGTCACCGAGCCGTTCACCTCACGCGCGCCGGTCACATCGGTGCGGAACAGCGCCGCCGTGGCGAGCAGATGGCGGTCGAAAAGCTCCCATTTCGCGCCAATTTCCTTGGCGTAATTGCGCTGCGGCGGGAAGATCTGCACGGCGGTGGTGAGACCGCCGTAATTGGCCGCGCCGCCGTCGAGCTCGGCGCCGACAGGATTGGCCGAGGTCGCATAGGCCGCGTAGAGGCTCACCTCCGGCAGCGGCTTCAGCACGAGGCCGAAATTATAGTTCACCAGCGCCGAGTGATTGGCCGCGAAGGTCGTATAGGCCTCGTTGCGATTGGTGATGGTATAATCGTCGAAGCGCACGCCGGCGTTGGCGATGACGATGTCTTCGTAGTTGGCCGTCTCGATGAGATAGCCGGCCTTGGTGTCCACAGCGACGCGCGTCACATTCTGATTGCGCGTCGGCGTGTTGAGAAACGGCAGAGAATTGCAGGGCAGATAGAGATTGCACACGAGCGCGCCGCCGACGGCGCCTCCGTTCAGCTCCGACGAAAGATTGGTGTAATTGGTTCGCGTCAGCCATTCCCGGCTGTATTCGGCGCCGAGCACGACTTCATGCTTCACCGGGCCAGTGGCGAATTTGTAATTTATATCGGTCTGGCTCGCGAGCGTGTTGGTCACTTGATAGCGGCTCTGCGCGCCTATGTTCACCGTGCCCGCAGCCCAGTTCGCGCTCTGCGTCAGCGTGCCGATGTAATCGACCATCGAGCGGCTCTGCCGCAGACGGCTGGTGATCGTCAGATCGTCGCTGACGCGATATTCGCCGGTGAAGGTGCCGAAGTCCTGGCGGTATTTCTGGAAGTCGCGATTGAGCAGCCCATACCAGGTGTTGCGCGAGGTGACGCCTTCCGCATAAGGCCGATTGGTCGCGCGGTTATAGGGAATGCCGAAGTCCGGCAGGCCGCTCTGGTAGGAATGCGTGTAATTGGCCGTGAGAGTGAAATTCTCGATCGGCTTGAAGACGACGGAGCCCGAAACGCCGTCGCGATCATCGACGACATAATTGCGTCCCGCGACATTGGCGTCTTGGAACAGGCCATTCACGCGCACGGCGAGAATCGGGCTGATCGCCTTGTTGACGTCGATCTGCACGCGCTTGGAGTTGTCCGACGGACCGCCGGTGAACTTCATATCATAGAAGTCCTGCTCCTTGGCCGTCTTGGTGACGATATTCAACGCGCCTCCGGCGGTGCCCCGGCCGGCGAAGCTGGAGCCGGGACCGCGCAAGATTTCCACCTGCTCCGTGTAGAAATTCTCGCGCAAGCTGACGCCCGGATCGCGCACGCCGTCGACGAATATGTCGTTGCGGGCGTCGAAGCCGCGGATGAAGAAGCGATCGCCGAAGGCGTTGCCGCCCTCGCCCGAGCCGAGCGTGACGCCGGCCGTGCTGCGCGCGATTTCCTTCAGCGTGAAGGCGTTCTTGTCTTCGAGCACTTCCTTGGTGAGCACGGTCACGGTGCGCGGCGTGTTCAACAGCGGCTGGGTGAATTTGTTGGACGACAGCCGATCGGCCTTATAGGGCGCCTTGGGATCGGCATAGGGATTGGCGTCGGCCGGCGCGGAGCCGCCCCCTGCCCCCGCCTGCGCGCTCTGGGCGCCTTGCGCCCCGGCTTGCGGAGCGGCGGGCTGCGTCGAGGGAGCGCGCGTCGCACGGCGCGGCTTGGCGGCCTGATGGGCGGCGGGCGCCGCATGAACAACCGGCTTGGGCTTCTCCTTCGGAGCGTCGACGCGGACCGCCGGCAGAGGCTGCGTGGCCTCCTGCGCTGTCGCGACGCCGACGCCCGCAGCCAGCAGAGCCGCGGCTCCCAACAGTTTCGCGGACGGGCCGTCGATGCGCGAGACCGACGCGGATGACCCGCGCCGCAGGCTGCGCAGAGAAAACGGCGCTTTGATGTTGTTCATTCTGTCCTGCCCCCGTGGAATCAAGTCCGGCAAAGCCGGTAAGATGATCCACTATGCGTATTTTCCGCAGGAGGCAGGGTCAATCGAAGGATGCGTAGACTGGAAATATTACAAGAACCAAATTCTTGAAAGTCTTGAAATAAAAGCTTCCTGTCACGTTGCTGACATTGTTCGAAAGAGACTTATTGGAAATATTCCAAGTTAAAGCCGCGCGGATTTAGCAGCTCCGTTCGTCATACATCTGATGCGCCTCATCGCCTTTTGCTCGCGGGGCGACCCGCCGAGCCATCGCCCGCGTTTTTCGTCGCCCGCGCTCGGCTCGACATCGAAAAGCTCATTTGCCTTCGATCGTCTTGCGCGCCTCGTCGCGCAGCAGACGGCGAGAATCGTCGCGGATATAGGACATGTGTCCGCCGGGCACGGTCACGAGCCGCACGCGAGAGGTCTCGCCGAAGGCGGGCAGCTGATCGATGAGCAGCTTGCTCGCGTAATAGGGCGTCACCAGATCGGCGAGCCCATGGGCGACGAGCACCTTCAAGCGCGCGTCGAGCGCGAGCTCGTCGCGCAGCGTCGAGACCGACTCCGCATTGGCGCGGCCGCCGCGGCCGAAGTCCCAATCGCGCGCGACCTTGTGATTGAGAATCTCATAGCGCGCGTCGCCGATCGGCCATTGCAGCTTCTCGATCGTCACCCGCGTCATGGCGGCGCCGAGCGGCGCGGCGAGCGCGTCGAGCACCGGATCGGACCAATCGCTCTCGCGCGAGAAGGGCCGCGGATCGAAGCCCGTCACCGCGCCGTCATAGGCGCTGGAGACGAGATGCGAGGCGCGCAGACGATCGCGCAGAAAGGTCTTCAGCGCGACGCGGCCGCCCTCCTCCGTCACGATCCGCGATTCGAGCCCGGTGAAGCGAGCGACATTGGCGTCGAGCCGCTCCAGCGCCTCCTTGTCGCGCGGACCTTTGAGCAGATCGACGAGAAAATCGCCGGAGGCGTAGGCTTCGACATCGGCGAGCTCGGCGCGCTGCTTGGCGTCGCGCGCCACCGCCGCATAGGACGGCAGGCGGCCCGCCAACGACAGGAGATTGCGCGGGCTGTTCAGCCAGGCGAAATCCAGCGCCGGCGAGATCAGCACCAGCCCTTCGACGCCTATGCTCTCGCGCTCACGCAGCGCATGAGCGAGCTCGACAGCGCGAAAGCCGCCATAGCTCTCGCCGACCAGAAACTTCGGCGAGGCGATGCGCCGATGCGTCGCCAGCCATTTGCGCACCACGACTGCGAGCGCCTCGGCGTCGCCCTGCGCGGAGAGGAAATGCTTTCGCGTCTCCTCATTGTCGGTGAGAAATTTGCTGTAGCCCGTGCCCGGCGGATCGATGAAGACGAGATCGACGAAAGGCAGCCAGCTCTCCGCATTGTCCACGACGACGGGCGGCGCAGAGGGCGACAGCGGCCCCGCGCCCAGCGACAGGCGCCAGGGCGAGATTCCGCCGAGGCCGAGCCAGGCGGAAGCCGCGCCCGGTCCGCCATTGAAGACGAAGGCGATGGGCCGGGCCGCCGCATCGACGTCGGAGCGCTCATAGGAGACGAAAGCCACATCGACGCGCGGCGCGCCGCTCTGGGCGTCGCGCAGCCGCACTGCGCCGGCGCGGGAGAGGAAGACCAGCTTCTCGCCGCGAATCGACATGGAATGCGTGGTCGCGACCTCGGTCGGAAGGCCTTGCGATGGGTCAGCCGCCTCCTCGCTCTCCTTTTTCTGCGCCGCGGGCGGCGCGGCGAGGCTCGAGGAGCCGGCGAGACAAAGAGCCAGCGCGAGCGCAATCCAGGCTTTGGAAATCATGTCACGACCTTTCATTCCACGATGTGAGAACAGATAGCGCCGCGCTCGAGCGCGGCGAAGGGCGATGGAACCATCTCCAGCGGCAAGAATTGTCATCCGATCCTGCGGCGTTCGCAAATAGACGCGCCCCAGCAGAGGAGAAGAAAGATGGAATGGAACCAGATCCAAGGCAATTGGAAGCAGGCTACGGGCAAGATCAAAGAGAAATGGGGCGACTTGACCGATGACGATCTGACCAGGATCCAGGGCAAGCGCGACCAATTCGAAGGCGAATTGCAGAAACGCTACGGGAAAAGCAAGGAAGCCGTTCAAAAAGACGTGGATGAATGGCTGAAGACGCTCCACTGAGCGACGCCTCTCCGCTGCGCTCCCAGGGGAGAGACAAAAGCGGCGGCCGGTTCTCCGGCCGCCGCCGATTGCGTCAGCGCGGCAAAACCGCCCAATAGTCGAGATCGAGCAGCACGTCAGGATGCGGCTTGCCTTCGGCCGTCGTCAGCGGGAAATCCGCCGGCGGGTGGTCCTTGGCGGCGACGAGCCGCAGGCGCAGCGCGCCAATGTCCGAGCGACCGGGAATTTCGGCCTTGTCCAGCACTTCCGACCAGGCGAAGACGGTGCCGCCGGCGAACAGCGGATTGACATGGCGCCCGCCATTCACCGCGGCGATATGGAAGGCGTTCTCGAGACCGTTGAAAGAGAGCGCGCGGGCGAGCGAGATCACATGCCCGCCATAGATGATGCGCTTTCCAAAGCGCCCTTGCGCCTCGTAATATTGATTGAAATGGACCTTGGAATTGTTCTGGTAGAGGCGCGTCGCGATTTGATGCTCGGCCTCCTCCACGGTCATTCCGTCGATATGGTCGATCTTCTCGCCCACTTCGTAATCGCCCCAAAAATAGGGCGAGCCGGCCAAATCCTTGTCATAGGCGGCGACGTTGATCGCTGGCACGGCCTTGCCGAGATCGGCGGGGGCGACGGATTTCGGCAGCGTCGGCACGACTTCCGGCCCGACGGGGGCGTCCTTGTCGCGCTTCTTCACCATCACCCAGCGGGCGTAGTCGAGCACCGTCTCGCCGCGCTGATTCTTGCCGGTGGAGCGCACATAGACGACGCCGGTCTCCTTATTGGAGTTCTCCTTGAGGCCGATGACCTCGGAGCTCGCCGTCAGCGTGTCGCCCGGATAGACGGGCGCGAGAAATTTGAAATCGGCATAGCCGAGATTGGCGATGGCGTTCAGAGAGACATCCGGCACGGTCTTGCCGAGCACGAAATGGAAGACGAGAATATCGTCGATCGGCGCTTCTCTATAGCCGATCGCCTGGGCGAAGGCCGCCGAGGATTGGACGGCGAAGCGCGGCAGATAGAGCGCCGTGTAGAGCGCGACGTCGCCCGCCGTCACCGTGCGCGGCGCGGCGTGGCGGATCACCTGACCCAGCGAGAAATCCTCGAAAAAATTTCCGACCTTCGACTTGCTCATGCCTCAACCATTTCTTGTCGCGCCGGTCTTCTCCAGCGCTGCGAGGAGCCGTGCGGGATCTCCCGCGATGAAGAGCTTTTTCAGCCGCGCCGTGTGACCGGATGCGATCGACACGGATCTGCGCGGCGCGCCGATCGTCTCGGCGACGAGATCGACCAGCGCGTCATTGGCGCGCCCGTCCTCGGGCGCCGCCCGCACCCTGGCCTTGAGCACCGCCCGGCCGTCGGCGAGACGCTCGACGCCTTCGACCGCGTCGCGGCCGCCCTTGGGCGTCAGCCGAACCCAGAGGGCGACGCCGTCGCCCTCCGCGCTCCAGGCCGCGGCCTCCGCCATGTCAGCCCATGCCGCCGAGCTGGCCAGCGACGAGATTGCGCAGGAATTGCAGCGCGAGCAGCAGGATGATCGGCGAGATGTCCATTCCGCCGAGGCTCGGCAGCACGCTGCGAATCGGCCGCAGCACCGGCTCGGTCAGCGCATTCAGCGCGTTCCACAGCGAGTAGACGACGCGCGATCGGGTGTTCACCACATCGAAGGCGATGAGCCAGGACATGACCGCCATTGCGATGACGACCCACCAATAGAGATCGATGATCGTGAAGATGAGATTGGCCACGGCATATTGCATCGTTGCGCTTTCCAACGGTCGAATTCGTGAGAATTCTCTATCCTTCCTGCTCCGCCGCCGCAATCCCCGCGCGCCTCCGGCGCGGCCGTGACTCGCCCGGCCTCGCGGCCCCGAGCCGGCGCAGCGGGCAAGCTGCTGCTCAGCCGTCGGGAGCAGGCATTTCGGATGGAGGAACGATTTCGACGCGGAGCGGATTGACAGCCGGATAGGCGCCGAAGTATCCAGCGCCTCGGAGCGGGGCTGTAGCTCAGATGGGAGAGCGCTGCAATCGCACTGCAGAGGTCGGGGGTTCGAATCCCCCCAGCTCCACCAGGCCGAATTCGGCCGCCCGCTCGTCTCTTCCCACCTAGACCGTCACGCCCGAGAAGTCGGGACGCGCTCGTCGAAGCGGCGACGTGGGAAAGCCGCTCTGAACAGCATTATGATGAGATTGAGCAGGACGAGCCCGACGAGCAGCGTCAGCGCCCAATCGCCTATGCTCGCTGCGGCGGGCGTCTGCAGCACCGAGTTGAGCGCGGTTTCACCCTTCGCCCATACACAGCTCACCGCCTCGCAAAATGTCATCGACGCCAGCGGCTGTTCGCAGGACTCCATGATACGGCTCCCGATTTCGCGTGTATCGCACTGCAATTAGCGGCGCTGCGGACGACTTCAATCCCACATTCGATTGGGCCGCGGCGTGGACGTCTGGACGGCGCCGCGCCCACCAAGTGATTCGCACGAAAAAGTAGAGATATGTCGCGCCGCTTCTATCGCCGCGTGCGGTAGAGTAACAAATTTGTTACCGCGGCGGCATTTTCGCTCGACATCGGCTAAGTATTCGCCCACTCTACCCGTGTTCGGAATTTCCGTTCATCCTGGGAAAACTCGGAGCCGGCCGACCGATTCGGACGAACGATCGTCCGACGGAAGTCGTTTCGCCCCCATCGACGCCGGAGACCCATGCGCCGCATCGTCCGCCCTTTCGTCAAGGAATTCAAATCTCGCTCCGCCAAGACGGCGGCGGGTCGCCTCGGCCCGCTCGACGAAGCCGCGCCCGAGCCCAAGCCTGCTTTTCTCGATCTCGCGACCTTCGCGCCGCGCGTCGTCGAGCGCGAGGCGCAGCATGACGACAGCTATGAAGCCGCGATGAAGGCGGCCGATCTCGTCTTCGGCAAGAAGATCGAGCCCGTGACTGCGGAGGCCGCGCCTGGCCCAACGACGACCGGCCGCGTGCTGCCAAGCCTCATAGAAACCGTCGCGCCGCAGCCGGAGCCAGAGGAGCCGGTCCGCCGCGGTCGCGGCCGTCCGCGCGGCGTGAAGAAAGCCGTCGAGCCGAAGATCGAGGCCGAGATCGCAGCTGCGGCGCCGGCGCGCGCGCGCCCCGGCCGTCCGCGTAAGATCGCTGAAGCGGCTCCGGCGCCTGCGCCACGCCGCGCGCCCACGGCGGCGGCCATTGTCGCGGCGCCGATCGCCGTGCCCGTCGCTGTGGAGAGGCCGGTCGCCGTCGAGAGGCTCGTCGCCCTGGACAGCGAGCCAAAAGGCCGCCGCGTCCGCCGCCCCATTCAGCTGCGCTGGGTCCTCGACAAAGAGCTGCGCGCCGGCGAAAGGTGGAAGCGTCGCCTTCCCGAGGCCGCTCGCTGACCGGTTCCGAGCGCCGTCTTTCGGCAAGACGGCGCTAACCTTCGCCTGCGCCATTCGCTCAAAATCCTTGCTCCTCGGGCCGATCGGCGTCATATACGGAGAGCGATGACGGACGCTCAAGAAACCACGCTGATCGAGGCCTTGAAGAAGGTCGATGCGCATGGCGACATCGCGCCGCCGCATGTGCAGGATCCTATGACCATGGCGCTGCGCCAGCGCGCCATAGCGGCCGATCTCATGCGGTGGGACGATAGTCGCGGCCGCTATGTGCTCACCGGCACCGGCCGCAGCCGCATCAGCGCCCGCAATCGCGCCCCCGGCGCGGTGCTGCGCTTCCGCCGCCGCGACGAGAGCGACGGCGCCCCGCAGCGCAAGGCCGACTGAGGCGCGACCGCCTCCGCCTACTTCCCCTTCCCGAAGCTTCCGTTTTTCGCGTCGGCCACGGCCGCGTGATATTTCTTCGTGATCTGCGCCAGATCGACGCGCGTCGGCGGCAGCTTCAGCCCCATCTCGTCCAGCGTGTCGACGACGATGCGCGAGATGACGAGATCGCGAAACCATTTGTGATTCGACGGAACCACGAACCAGGGCGCCTGCTTCGTGCTGGTGCGCGACAGCGCCTCCTCATAGGCCTCCACATATTGCGGCCAATATTCGCGCTCCGTGTAGTCGCTCTCGCTGATCTTCCAATTGCGCGCCGGATCGTCGAGCCGCTGCTTGAAGCGCGCGAGCTGCTCCTCCGGGCTGATGTGCAGATAGAATTTCAAAATTTTCACATTGCCGTCGCGCGTCAGCAGATGCTCGAACTCGTTGATCTCGTCATAGCGCTTCGACCAGATGTCCCGCGGAACGAGCTTGTGCACGCGCACGACGAGAACATCCTCGTAATGCGAGCGATTGAAGATGACGACGCCGCCCTTGGCCGGCGCATGGGCGTGGATGCGCCAGAGAAAATCATGCTCATGCTCGATCGGCGTCGGCTGCTTGAAGCAGGCGACGGAGACGCCCTGCGGATTCATGCCGGAGAACAAATGGCGGATGGTGCCGTCCTTGCCGGCGGCGTCGAGCCCCTGCAGCACGATGAGCAGCGCCTGCGAGCCGTCGGCGTAGAGCAGATATTGCAGCTTGGCCATGCGCTCGACATGGTCCTTGATCTTGGGCAGCGCCTCCTCATGGGACTTGTGCTTGCCCGTGTCCGAGGGGTCGTAATTGGAGAGGCGGAGCTTTCCGCCCGGCTCGACCCCGTATTTCTCGCGCCAATCCATCGGCTCTTTCCTCTCAATTGGACTTTTGGGCCGCGAGCGCGAGCCCGCCGGCGAGCGGCCGCTCGACGGTGGCGACGCTCTTCTCCTGCCGTTTCATGCGATGGTCCACGACGCGCGCCACGATCTTGCGCACCAGGCCGAGGACGAACATGAAGGCGATGCAATAGGCCCAGACGATGCCGATGAGCCGCGGCGAGATCGGCGGCACGAGCCAGCCGAAATAGCACATTGCGGCGGCGAGAATCTGCGTCGCCACGATCGCGAAGAGAAGCTTCCACGCCGGAAAAGGCGGCATGAAGAACCAGCGCCGCGTGCGCGCGACCAGCAGCAGCAGATGGCCGCCGACGACCAGCTGCAGGAACATCATCGTCTGCAATTGCTGCGGCGTGAACAGCTGCATGGCCTCTTTCAGCGGCTCATGCGCTAGAGCGCGAACGCCGATGAGCAGCAGCCCGAAGGATTCGATGACGCAGACGAGGCCGAGCATGGTCGCGATCGCCAGCAATCGCGGCATGCGCCAGCGTATCGGCCGCGGCTCCACCGGCGTGTTGTCATAGGCGATGGTCATGATCGGCGCATCGTCGAGCAGCGACATGACGACGATCATCGCCGCGGTGAGCGGCGTGAAGCCGAGGAACACGCTCGACAGCACGACGACGAACATGATGTCGATCGTCAGCGCCACACGATAGGTGGTGTAGCTCTCTATGCGTCCGAAGATGCGCCGCGCCTCGTCTATGGCGCTGGAGATGACGGACAGGCCCGGCGCGGTGAGAATCAGCGCCGCGGCGCCGCGGGCGGCGTCGGTGGCGCCGGAGACGGCGATTCCGCAATCGGCCTGCTTCAGCGCCGGCGCGTCATTGACGCCGTCGCCCGTCATCGCGACGAGATGGCCGCGCTGCTGCAAGGCCTTCACGATCGCATATTTATGCTCGGGAAACACGCGCGCGAAGCCGTCCGCCCGCTCGATCGCGTCGACGACATCGACGGAAAGATGATTGGGGTCGAGATCTTTCGGGAAGATATCGGCGGCTGCGACGATGTGATCGCCGAGGCCGAGCTGGCGCGCCGTCTCTATGGCGATCGCCGTGTCGTCGCCCGTCACCATCTTCACCACCACGCCCTTGGCGCGCGCGGCGGCGATGGTCGCCTTGGAATCGGCGCGCGGCGGATCGAACATGGGCAGGACGCCGAGCAGCTGGAAGCTGGCGCCATCGTCCTCCGATCGCGCCACGGCCAGCGAGCGCGAGCCCTTCTCCGCCAGCTCGGCGACGATGCTCTTCACGCGCTGCGCCACGCTGGCGTCGGGATGGACGAGATCGACGATCGCCTGCGGCGCGCCTTTGGAGACGATGATCGATTTACCGCGCGCGTCCGTGACCATCGCCTGCGTGCGCTTGCTCACCGGATCGAAGGGCGTGAATTTCGTCATCGAATAGGCTTTGAGCGCATCCTTGTCCTTCAGCGCGTCGATGCAGGCGGTGTCTATGGCGTCGCGATCCTCGAGCTTGGAAGCGAGCGCGGCGGCGAGGATGCAATCCTGCGCATCTTTGGAATCGAAAAGGATCGGCTCGCTCAAGGTCAGCTGATTCTTGGTGAGCGTGCCGGTCTTGTCGGAGCACAGAATATCGACGCCCGCCATCTCCTCTATCGCCGAGAGCTTGGACACGATCGCCTTTTCCTTGGACAGCGCGAGCGCGCCGAGCGCCATCGTCACCGAGAACACCGCCGGCATGGCCACTGGAATGGAGGCGACCATCAGCACCAGCACGAATTGCAGAATGGAGAGGGCGTCCGCCATGCTCCAGTCGTCGGCGACGACGAGATCGCGATAGACCTTCACCGCGACGAGAACCACCGCGAGCGCGACAGCGACGACGATGAGAAAATCGCCGATCTCGAACATGGCCTTTTGCGCATGGCTCGCGGCGCCCGCGCCGGCGACGAGGCTCGCCGTGCGGCCGAAAAATGTGTTGCCGCCCGTCGCCGTGACGACGCCGATCATCTCGCCCTGCTTCACTATGCTGCCGGAATAGGCCACATCGCCGACCTTCTTGCCGACCGGCAGAGATTCGCCCGTCAGCGCGGCTTGGTCGATCGAGGCGTAATCGCCGGCGACGAGCCGCAGATCGGCGGGAACGACCACGCCGAGCCTTATCTTCACAATGTCGCCGGGCGCCAGCTCGGCCGCGGGCTTGGCGCTCCAATCGCCGTCGCGCAGCACCGTGGCCTCGGGCGCGAGGCCTTTCTTCAACGCCGCCAGCGCGTTGGAGGCCTTGCGATCCTGCCAGAACTCGAGCCCCGCATTGAACAGCAGCAGAGCGAGAATAATGGCGAAATCATTCCAATGGCCGATCAGCGCGGAGACGATCGCCGCCGCCTCGATCATATAGGCCATGGGTCCGGCGAAATAGCCGACGACCTTGCGCCACAAGGGAATGCGCTTCTCCGGGAGCGCATTGAGGCCATAGGCTTTCAGCCTTCGGCGCGCCTCCTCCGGCGAAAGCCCGCGCTTGGGATCGACGCCGAGCCGCGTGAGAACCTCCTCCAGCGGCATCTTGCTGTAGTCGGCCGCCGCCGGAGGAACGTCTGCGGCATGCGTCGGGCGCGTCCTGGTCGTCAGCGACATGGCTGGTCTCTTGTTGGGATAGCCTCTCGAGGGCGCGCCCGCGACGGCGAGCGCCCTGCTCACATAGAGCCGCACGCGCCCGGAAATAGTCTCCCTTTCATGGTGAATCGCGCGAGGCGCGGCGACATTGACAAGCCGGCGCCCCTCGCCCAAGAGGACGTTCGCCCCCAAGAGGACGATCGCCGGCGGGGGCCGCAGATCGAGAATTGGATCGCATTTGACGAAGCAGGCAATCGCGCTCCTTCCGCAAAAGGACGTCGCCATAGAGAATGGCCGCTTCTTCGCCCTCTCGAAGGAGCCCTGGCTGCGCGTGGAGGGCGATTTCGGCGCGCGTCGTTTCGTCGAGATCGTCTTTCGGGCGAGCCTGCTGGACGATCCTGTGCGGCCGGTGCTGCGCTTCGTGACCAAAGATCGCGTCATCGATCGCATTCTTCCCGGCCCCGTGGCCGGCGCCGGCGTCTGGATCGGCGCCCTGCCCCGCGACGCGCGCGCGATTCTCATCAGTCCCACCAACAGGCCCGGCGCTTTCGGCTTTGCGATCGAGAGCCTGCGGCCTGTCGGCCTCTTCGAGGCGCTCGCCCGGGTCTGGCGCCGCAAGCCGGCGAAGCTCTGGTCCTATTTCCTGCCCACGCTCTTCGGCTATCGCGCGGAGGCCGAGAATGCGATCGATTGGGCGAGCAATTTCGAGCCGCTCGACGCATTCGAAAATTGGCGCGCGCGCCGCGCCCGTCCTTTCGAGCCGACGGGCCTCGATGCGCCGCGCGGCGCGCCGGACAGAGCGCCGCGCTTCGCGATTCTCCTCTCCGGCGCGGAGGCGACGCAAGACCAATGGGCGCGCACGCTCGCCTCGATCGAACGGCAATCCTATCCCTCGCCCGCGCGTCTCGCGCGCAGCGAGGCCGAGTTCCTTCCTCTGCTCGCGGAGGCGGATTTCGTCGCGCATCTGCGCGCGGGCGATGAATTGGCCGTTCACGCCTTCGCCGCTCTCGCCGAGCAGATCGCGCGCGCGCCGCAGACGAAGCTGATCTACGCCGACGAGCTGCTGCGCACGGCGCATGGGTTGCAGCCGCGCTTCACGCCGGATTGGAGCCCGACGCTGGCGGCGGCGCGCCCCTATTTCGGCCGCTGCGCCTTCTATGCAGCCGCGACTCTCGCCGCAGAATCGATCGAAGCCGCGATGCGCGCCGCGCCTTTCCGCCTCGCTCGTGAGGAGATCGCGCATCTGCGCCGCTGGCTGCTCACACGCGACGAAGACTCAGAGCCGCCGCCGGTCGTCGCGCCGCCGGCGCCCGCAGAGCCGGCGCGGATCGTCTCCATCATCGTACTGACGCGCGACCGCGCCGATCTGCTCGGTCCCTGCGTCGAGAGCATTTTGCGCCTCTCGACGCATCCGTCCTTCGAGCTCGTCATCGTCGACAACGGTAGCCGCGAGGCGAAGACTTTCGCCATTTTCGACAAGGCGAAGAAAGACCCACGCGTGCGCCTGCTGTCGCGCCCAGAGCCGTTCAATTTCGCGCGCCTCAACAATGACGCCGCTCGCACGGCGCGCGGCGAGGTGATCCTCTTCCTCAACAATGACACGGTGGTCGTCAGCCCGGACTGGCTGGAGACGCTGGCGCGCAGGGCCATGGCGCCGCAGACGGGCGCCGTCGGCGCGCTGCTGCTCTATCCCGACGGCCGCATCCAGCATGCCGGCGTCACCATAGGGCTCGGACAGGACGCTGGCCATTTCGGCGCGCTGGTCGCGCCGCAGACGCCATCATGGCTCGGCCGCGCCGCCCTCGCGCATGAGAGCTCCGCCGTCACCGCCGCCTGCATGGCGGTGGAGCGCCGCAAGTTCGACGCGGTCGGCGGTTTCGACGAGATCAATCTGCCGATCGAGTTCAACGACACTGATCTCTGCTTGCGCCTCGCCGAACGCGGCTGGACGTCGCTGTACGAGCCGGCCGCGCGGCTGTTGCATTATGAATCGGCGTCACGCGGCTCGGCCAAGTTTCGCCCGATGAGCGTCTATGCGAAAGAGCGCGACTATTTCCGGGACCGCTGGCGCGACGTCATTCGCGACGATCCCTTTTATCATCCCGCAATGTCGCTCTACGCGCGCCATCCGGCGCTCTGGTGAGCGGCGCGCCCTGAAGAAGTGAAGATGACGCGCCCGATCGTCTATGACGCGACACATCTCGTCTCGCTCGGAACGGCGTCGGGCGCGGCCGGCATCGGGCGCCTCGACCTCGCCTTCGCGCGCCATTTCGCCGCGCATCCACGCCTTGCCTGCGGCGCGCATTACGGCGCGCGCGGCCCGCATGCGCTCGCACCCTCTCGCCTCTCTCGAATCGTCGCCGACGTCGGCGCCGCCTTCGCGCCAGACGATTCGACGGAGTGGACGCGGCTCCGCGGCTGGCTGCTCGGCGAGGAGCCTGCGCCCATCGCCACCGCCCCGGCGTCGCGCAGCGCCCTCGGCCAATTTCTCTGGCGCGCGCCGCTGCGTCTCGCCAATGACGGGCCGCGCGCGCTGCCGCCGGATGCGCTCTATTTGAACATTGCGCAGCACGCCTGCGAGTTTCCGCTGCTGTTTCGATGGCTGGAGCAACGGCCGGACATGCGCGCCGTCTTCTTCCTGCACGATCTTCTGCCGCTCGATCGGCCGGAGCTGTTCCGCCGTGGCTATGAGGCGCTGTTTCGCAGGCGAGTCGACACCATCCTGCGCCACGCCAATGCGCTGCTGACGACGAGCGAAGCCGTCGCCGAGCGCGTCGAGCGCGAGATCGCGCGCAAAGGCGCGCGCATTCCGATTCATGTCGAGCCGCCGCCATCGACGCAGGGCGAGGCCATGGTCGCACGGGACGAAGATCTGGCGCGCTGCGATTATTTCGTGCTCGTCTCGACGCTGGAGCCACGCAAGAATCACCTGATGCTGCTCAATCTCTGGCGCGCTCTGGCCGCTGGCCCACGGCCGGCGCCCAAGCTCGTCCTCGTCGGCGGACGCGGCTGGGAGAATGAGCAGATCGTCGACATGCTGAATCGCTGCGAGGCGCTCCGTCCCCATGTGCGCTGGACCAGCGACCTGCCCACGGCCGCGCTGCGCCATCTGCTTTCCAACGCCAATGCGCTGCTGATGCCGAGCTTCGCGGAGGGCTATGGCCTGCCGGTGGTCGAGGCGCTCTCGCTCGGAACGCCGGCCATCGTCTCCGACATTCCCGTGTTTCACGAGATCGCGCAGGAGCGCGCGCTGTTTCTGTCGCCCATAGACGGGCTCGGCTGGAAGCGCGCGATCGAGGATTTCTCGATGACGGACTCGCCCCGCCGTCTCGCCGCCATCGACGCCGCACGCCGCTTCGAGGCGCCGAATTGGCCCCGCTATTTCGAGCGTGTCGAGAGCTTTCTCGACAGTCTTTGATCTCAGCGCCAAAGCCGCCACGCCATCGCGCGAGAAATCCGACCGACCCCGCATCGTGACGTCGATAGACGCCGAGAAATGCAAAAAGCCCGGCGCAAGGCCGGGCTCCTCGTCTCTATTCGCTCGCCCCTATTGGGCGACCGCCAAATCAGTATTTGGCGACGACCGGAGCGGCGGCCGGGCTGAACAGGTTGAAGTGGTAGTTCACGCCGGCGCGAACGACATGGCCGTTGAAGCGAGCCGAGGTGGCGGTGGTGGCGACAGGAGCGGCGATGCCCGTGAAGCCGATCACGCCCGAGGTCGAGACAGTGCCGAGATCGTAATAGAGATATTCGACCTTGGCGCTCCACTTCGGCAGGAACAGCCACTCGACGCCGCCGCCGGCCGTCCAGCCCACGCGGGTGTCGGAGAAGGCGCTCGACGAGGTGCCGACGAGGCCGCCGACCGCCTGGAAGACGCTGCTGCTCAGATTGGCCTGGCCATAGGCGAGACCGCCCGTGCCGTAGACGAGCAGGGTGGGGGTGACCAGATAGCCGAGGCGGCCGCGGACGGTGCCGAGATAGTCGATCGACTTCGAAGCGCTGATCGTCGAGGTCAGCGGGCCGAAAGCCGCGACCGAGGAGACGCCGCTGTTGCTGCCGGCGACGCCCTGGATGTCGGCCTCGATGCCGGCGACGAAGACGTTAGAGAACTGATAGTTGTAGCCGATCTGGCCACCGCCGATGAAGCCGTCGATGCTGGTGCCGAGCACGCCCGAGCCGGCGATGCCGACGATCGGGTTGAAGGGGGCCAGCGAGCCGGAAGCCACCGTCACAGAGCTGCTCTCGTCCCAGGTGTAGCCCGCGTTCAAGCCGACATAGAAGCCGGTCCACATGGCCGGCGGCGGCGGCGGGGGCGGCAGCATGGGGGCGGCCTTCTTGGACGGCAGGTCGGCAGCCAACGCCGAGCCCGCGGAGACGGCCAGCGCGAGCGCGGTGGCGGCGAGCAAAGACTTTTTCATCATACGGCCCTCAGTTAGATTTATGGGTCTTCGATCCGCCGCCGCCGGAGCCTCCAGGGCCCCCAACGATCGATCGCCGACCGCGACAACCGGCCACCAGAGGTGCGCCGTCTGTGGTGAATAGCTACGGATCATTACGATTGTCGTCAACAAAGGCGGAGCCGTTGGGCGCCAAATCGGCGGATTTTGTCCAAGCCTGTGTCAATTGCGCAACAGTGCTGGAGCTCTTGCAAAAATAATTCGCGCGCAACACCGCCCTTGCCAATAATTTGCCGCTTTGGCATATCTCAACTCGCGCTCGCCGGAGCGCCGAGATTCGGATGCTTCGGCGAGCGCGCATCGAGCGCCTGCGGAGACGTGGCCGAGAGGCTGAAGGCGGCGGTTTGCTAAACCGTTATAGGGTTGTAAAGCCCTATCGAGGGTTCGAATCCCTCCGTCTCCGCCAGCGCCGCGGCGCCCCCTATCCCCACATCCCGATTCCGCCGATGGTTGCGCTCCGACGCGCGCTGGGGCTAGATGGTGATGATTGCGGCCCATCGGCGCGCCTTTGCTTTTCGTTTCACAGGTCGGATCGCCCATGCGTAGACTTTCCGCGGCGCTCGCGGTTTCGGCCGCGCTCGCCACGCCCGCTCTGGCGGAGCCGGCGATCGGCTCGGCCGCCACCATCGAGAAGGACGTGCGCGGCGAGATTGCCGAGCGCGCCGCCGCCAAGCTCACTGTGGGCGACGAGATTTTTGCGCAGGAGGTCCTGCTGACCGGCGCCGAAAGCCGCGGAAAATTCGTCTTCCAGGACCGCACCGATCTGCAGATCGGCCCCTCCTCGCGCGTCAAGCTCGATAATTTCGTCTATTCCGGCGAGAATGGCGTGACCTTCAGCGCCGCCAAGGGCGTGTTCCGCTTCGTCAGCGCGCCGGCCGGCCACAAGGACTATGTCGTGCGTACGCCCAATGCGACGATCGGCGTGCGCGGCACCGCTTTCGGCGTCCGCGTCGTCTTCGGCCGCACCGATGTGGTTCTCTACGACGGCGCCGTCGAGGTCTGTTCGATTCTCGGCGGCCTGTGCCGAACGCTCGCCTCCGCCTGCACCTTCGTCACCGTCACCGGCGATTTCGTCACCCAGCCGCAGCCGCTCGGCCGCGAAGATTGGAGCTTCGACGACAGCTGCGGCGGCGCCGGCCAGCGCGCCGCGCGGACCTATCGAGCCGGGCCGGTGTTCTATCCGGGCGCCGGCGGCCTCGCCTCGGGCGGCGGCGGAGTCGGACACCCGCTCGTCAGTCCGAACTGACCATTTCCCGTCTGCGCCTTTTTAAAGGATGCGGACTTTTTTCGTGGGGCGGGGGCGGACGGCTCATTGCCGATGCGCCCGGCAACGCCTATAAATCAGCGGCGTTCCGCCCTCGGGCGCACGACCCTTTTCAAAAAGAGACGATATGCCCTGGAGCAGTCAAGGCGGCGGCCCTCGCAAGCCGAACGACAATGGCCCTTGGGGCCAAGGCCCCTGGGGTGGCGGCGGTTCGCCCGGCGGCTCTCCACCCGATCTCGAGGAGCTGCTGCGGCGCGGTCAGGACAGCCTGCGCCAGATGCTGCCCTCCGGCCTCGGCGGACGCGGAATCGCCATTCTCGCTCTGCTGACGCTGCTCGCATGGCTCGCCAGCGGCTTCTACACGGTGGGGCCGAATGAGGTCGGGCTCAATCTGATCTTCGGCAAATATCGCGGCAAGACGCAGGCCGGCCTCAACTACAACCTCCCCTCGCCCATCGGGACGGTGATCAAGCTCGCCGTCACCGACCGCAACGCCGTGGACATCGGTTTTCGCGAGCAGCCGGCCGCCTCGCGCCGCGGCCCGCTCGCGCCCGAGGCGCCGGAAGAGAGCCTCATGCTCACCGGCGACGAGAATATCGCCGACGTCAAATTCCGCGTCTTCTGGCAGATCGACCCGGCCCATCCCGAGGATTACGCCTTCAATGTCGCCAATCCGCCGGCGACGGTGAAGGCGATCGCCGAGAGCGCGATGCGCGAGATCGTCGGCCAGTCGCAGATTCAGAAGATTCTGACCGCCGACCGCAAGCTCATCGAGCCGGCCAGCCAACAGCTGATGCAGAAGGTGCTGGACGATTATCACAGCGGCGTTCTGGTGCTGCAGGTGCTACTGCTCTCGGTCGATCCGCCCGCCTCGGTCATCGCCGCCTTCCGCGACGTGACCGCCGCGCAGCAGGATCTGCAGCGGCTCGGCAATGAGGCCGAGGCCTATGCGAATCGCGTCGTGCCCGAGGCGCGCGGCGCCTCCGCCCGCATCTTGCAGGAGGCCGAGGCCTATCGCGAGCAGGTGGTCGCCGAAGCGCAAGGCCAGGCGGCCCGCTTCGACCAGATCTACGACCAATATAAGAAAGCGCCCTCGGTGACGCGCCAGCGCCTCTATCTCGAGACGATGGAGCGCGTGCTCGGCGGCGCCGAGAAGGTCATCATCGACGAGGCGCCGGGAGGCGGCTCGGTCGTTCCCTATCTTCCGCTGCCCGGCTTCTCCTCGGCGCAAGGAGGCCGCAAGTGAAGAGTTCTCTGGCTCTCTTCGGCGTTCTCCTCGCCCTCGTGGGGCTGATCGCGGCAGGCGGCGCGCTGTTCACCGTCACCCAGACGGAGCAGGCGCTGGTGCTGCGATTCGGCGAGCCGGTCGCCGGCCGCGGCCTCATCACCGAGCCCGGCCTGCATTTCAAGATTCCCTTCATCGAGAATGTGATCTTCCTCGACAATCGCATTCTCGATGTCGAGAGCCCCAATCTCGAGGTGCTCGCCTCCGACAATCAGCGGCTCGAGGTCGACAGCTTCATCCGCTACCGAATCGTCGATCCGCTGCGCTTCTACCAATCGGTGGGCGGCATAGCCGGCGCCAATAATCAGCTCGCCTCCGTGCTGAACTCGGCCGTCCGGCGCGTGCTGAGCGAGGCCAATCAGCAGCAGATCGTGCGCGACGAGCGCGCAGGGCTGATGGTGAAGATTCGTCAGCAGGCCAATCTCGAGGCGCGCAAGTTCGGCGTCGACGTGGTCGACGCGCGCATCCGCCGGGTCGATCTCCCGCAGCAGATTTCCGAGAAAGTCTATGGCCGCATGCAGACCGAGCGCGCCCGCGAGGCGGCGGAATATCGCGCGCAAGGCGCCGAGCAGGCGCAGAAGATCACCGCCAAGGCCGATCGCGACGTGATCGTGCTGAAGGCGGAAGCGCAGCGACGGGCCGATCAGCTGAAGGGCGAAGGCGACGCCGAGCGCAACCGAATTTTCGCCGAGGCCTTCGGCAGGGACGCGGATTTCTTCTCCTTCTACCGCTCGATGCAGGCCTATGAGGCCGCCTTCAAAACGGGCGATACGCGCTTCCTGGTCAGCCCGCGCTCTGATTTCTTCAAGTTTTTCGGCACGCCCTCGGCCGGCAAGCCCGGCGAGGAGCCGGCGCCGCCGGCGCCGCAAAAGAAATAGAGTCGCGAGGGCGATCAAAATAAGGTACGTAAGGTAGGATTTGAGCGAACGCCCAACTCTCGCCGCTTTGCTGGCAGAGTGCGAGCGCAGTCATCCGACAGTCTATGCAGCCCGTCGAATCGCGCGAGACGCAAATCGCGCCTTCGCCGCAGCTCGAGGCGCCGCCCGGTCTCAGGAGAGCAATAGTATGACATCTGCCGCGTCCGTTTCGCTTTTCACGGCGCTGAGGCGCGCCCTCGCCGCGGGGCTCGTCGGCGCGCTCGTCTCCCTCCCGCTGGCGGCGACCCCGGCGCGCGCCAAGGGGCCCGATTCGCTGGCCGATCTGGCCGCGTCGGTGCAAGACGCCGTGGTCAACATCTCCGCCACTCAGACCGTCGACCCGAAGCGGCAGTCCAAGGAGGCCGGCCCCGGAGGCCAGCCCTCCACGCCCTTCGACGAATTGTTCGAGGAATTCCTCAAGCGCCGCCAGCAACAGGGCCAAGGCGGCCCGGAGTTGCCGCGCCAGCGCAAATCCGCCTCGCTCGGCTCCGGCTTCGTCATCGACGCCTCCGGCATCGTCATCACCAATAATCACGTCATCGCCGACGCCAATGAGGTGACGGTCATCTTCACCGATGGGCAGAAGCTCAAGGCCGAGGTGATCGGCAAGGACCAGAAGGTCGATGTGGCGGTGCTGAAGGTGAAGCCCGAGAAGCCGCTGAAGGCGGTGAAATTCGCCGACAGCGACAAGGCCCGCGTCGGCGATTGGGTGCTCGCGGTCGGCAATCCCTTCGGCCTCGGCGGCTCGGTGACGGCGGGCATCGTCTCGGCCCGCAACCGCAACATCGACAGCGGTCCCTATGACAATTACATCCAGACCGACGCCTCGATAAACAAAGGCAATTCCGGCGGCCCGCTGTTCAATCTCGACGGCGAGGTGATCGGCATCAACACCGCGATCCTGTCCCCCTCGGGCGGCTCCGTCGGCATCGGCTTCGCGACCCCGGCCAATACGGTGCAGCCGGTCATCGAGCAGCTGCAGAAGTTCGGCGAGACCCGGCGCGGCTGGCTCGGCGTGCGGATTCAGAATGTCGACGACACCATCGCCGAAAATCTCGGCCTCGGCGCCACGCGCGGCGCGCTGGTCGCGGGCGTCGACGACAAAGGACCCTCCAAGACCGCGGGGCTGAAGGCCGGCGACGTGATCGTCAAATTCGACGGCAAGGCCATCAAGGAATCGCGCGATCTACCCAAGCTCGTGGCCGCGACGCCGGTCGGCAAGGAAGTCGAGGTCCTCATCTTCCGCAACGGCAAGGAGCAGACGAAGTCGATCAAGCTCGGCCGCCTCGAGGATGGCGAGAAGCTCGCCTCCAATGATTCGCCCAAGAGCGACAATATCGAGAAGACCGCCGCCCAAAAAGCGCTCGGCCTCGAGCTCTCCTCGCTCTCCGACGAGCTGCGCAACCGCTTCCAGATCAAAGAGAATGTGAAGAACGGCGTCATCATCACCGGCGTCGATCCGCGCTCCGATGCGGCGGAGAAGCGCCTGCAGGCGGGCGAGATATTGCTCGAGATCAATCAGGAGCCGGTCGCCGATCCCGCCGATGCGGTGAAGAAGGTGAAGGCGCTGAAGGACGGCGGCAAGAAATCGGCGCTGCTGATCGTCGCCAACGCCCAGGGCGACACGCATTTCGTCGCTCTCACGCTGGACTGACGACAGCCCCAGGCTTTCGCCTTCGCGAGAGCGCCCTATTTGGCGAAAAGATCGCCCGCGTCGGAGATCGACGCGGGCGTTTTCTTTTGCTGGACAGTCTTTCCCATGCGCTCGACCATCGCCCGCGCCAATTTCCTTTCGGTCATCCTTATCGGCGCCCTCGCGCTGGCGCTCGGATGGCTCGCCGCTCAGTCGGATAGGCCGCTGACGAGCCCGCTTTTCGCGCTGCATGTCGCGCTCGGCGTCCTCGCCGGCGCCTTGCTGCTCGCGCAGATCGTGCTGCGGCTCGCGGTTCCGCCGCCGGCCCTGCCCGCGCGCTGGTCGAAGGGGCGCCGCGCGGCGGCCGCCTTTTGCGAATTTCTCGCCTATCTCTCGCTCGCGCTTCTGGTCGCGACCGGCGCGCTCTGGGGCTATTTCGGCGGCGCGCCGCTGGAGGTCTTCGGCCACCCCCTACCCGTTTCGCCCGCAGCCGACCCCAGGCTCGCCGACATTCTGGGACCGGCCTGGGCGCAGCCGCTCGGCCTCGGCGGAGCGACCGTCTCGGAAGCGCTGCTGGCGGCGCATCGCCTGCTCGGCTATGCGCTCGCCGGCGCGATCATCCTCTATCTCGCCTTGGGCGGATTCTCACGATTCGCCCCACAGACGCCGCCGCCAGAATCAGCAAAGCTCACACCCGTGCTGATCGAGCACTCGCCCACGGCGGGGCTCTCCTCACGTCTGCGCTTGTTCGGCTGGCTGCAATTCTGGCCGCAGCTCGCCATAGCGCTGGCCAGCGGCGTGCTGTTGCAATTTTCGACCGCTGGACGCGCCTTCAGCCCGAGCCAGTCCGGCTATGGCGACGCCATCTATTGGAGCCTCTTTGCATTTCTGCTGCTCTGCGCGGCGACGGCGCTCGCCTTTTTCTATACGCGCGCGGCGCCTTCCGTGGCGCAGGCCGATTATCTCGGCGTCCACAAGCTCACGGCTTTCTGGTTTCTCACGCTCGGCTTGGCGATCGGCCTCATCGGCGTGATCGTCTCCTTCATCGGCCTGTCGCTCAGCGTCTCGCTGCTGGTGGCCAAGACAGTGTCGCAGCCGCCGGGAATCGCCATCACCGACCCCAACAAGATCATTCGCGCGCTGGACGTCTTCGTGCTGCTGGTGAATTTCGCGCTGCTGCTGGCGCATTTCATCGGCGTCGGCATCGCCGTCTTTCTCACCTCGGAGGCGACCCGCGCCCGCTATCGCTTCGCGGTCGCGACCGTTCCGCAGGAAGGCCGCGACTGAGGCTCAGCCCTCGACGAAATCCTCCCGCCGATAACCCTGAGCGAAGAGCAGCGCCGAGAGATCGGCGCGATCGACGCGGGCGGCCGCGGCCTCCGCCACTTTCGGCTTGGCGTGATAAGCGACGCCCAGCCCGGCCGCCGCGAGCATGTCGAGATCATTGGCGCCGTCGCCGACCGCGAGCGTCGCCTCCGTGGGCAGCGCGAGCCGAGCGCGCAATTCCTCGAGCGCCTCGCGCTTGGCGGCGGAGCCCGCGATCGGCGGCAAGACGACGCCGGTGATCCGCCCCTCGCGCGTCTCCAGCCGATTGGCGCGCGCCTCATTGAAGCCGAGGCCGGCGGCGATGCGCTCGGCGAAAAGGGTGAAGCCGCCGGAAACGAGCGCCGTATACGCCCCATCGGCGCGCATGGTCGCGATCAGCCGCCGCGCACCGGGCGTGAAGCTGATGCGCTCGGCCAATATGGTCTCGATAATCGAGACAGGCAGTCCGGCGAGCAGAGCGACGCGCTCGCGCAGCGCCGGCTCGAACTCCAGCTCGCCCCTCATCGCCCGCTCTGTGATCTTCGCGATGCGCGCGCGAATGCCGGCGAATTCGGCCAGCTCATCGACGCATTCCTGGCCGATCATGGTCGAATCCATATCCGCGACGAGGAGACGCTTGCGCCGCCCCGCCTTCGGCTGGACGATCACATCGGCGCCGGCTTCGCGCGCAGCCGTCTGAAGCGAAAGACGCCGCTCCGGCAATGCCTCCGGCGCGAGGGGAAAAAAGACGTCCGCAGCGACGCCCTGCTCCAGCCACTCCACCGCGCCGACGGGCGCAGCAGCGCGCACAGCCTCGACCGTCAGCTTCGGGCCGCCGGCGCCGGCGATGAAAGTCGCGACATGTTCGACAAGCGCTTTTGACATTTCGCTCGTTTTGTCGTTGCGAAGGACCGATGACGAGACGCGCTATTCTCATCGCAGGACCGACGGCGAGCGGCAAGTCCGCTCTCGCGCTCGCCGTGGCGCGGCGCATCGGCGGCGCCGTGGTCAACGCCGATTCGATGCAGGTCTATCGCGACCTGCGCATTTTGACCGCCCGCCCGACGTTTGAGGAAGAGCGCAGCATCCGCCACGAGCTGTTCGGCCATGTCGACGCTTCGGTGAATTATTCCGTCGGCCGCTGGCTCGAGGATTTTCGGCGTCTTCTCGGCGCGCTCGCGCAGGAGGGCGTCACGCCCGTCGTCGCCGGCGGCACGGGCATGTATTACAAGGCCGCGCTCTATGGGCTTTCGGACATTCCGCAAGTCCCGCCCGAGATTCGCGAAAAAATCCGCGCCGAAGCGGAAGGCCGGACGCCGGAATATCTTCACGCGCGGCTTTCCGAGCACGACCCCGAGACGGCGGCGAAGCTGAGGCCGTCCGATCCGCAACGCATATTGCGCGCGCTGGAAGTGCTCGAGGCGACGGGCAAGCCGCTCGCCTTTTTCCAAGGCGCGCGCATGGCCTCGCTGCTGGATCCGTCGCAATGCCTCGCCTTCTTCCTCGCGCCGGAGCGCGAGGAGCTGTATCGGCGCATAGACGCGCGTTTCGACGAAATGCTCCGCAAAGGAGCGCTCGAGGAGGTGGAAGCGATGGGCGCGCGCAGTCTCGACCCTGCGCTGCCGGCGATGCGCGCGCATGGGGCTCCGCATCTGCTGCGTTATTTGCGCGGCGAGCTGCCGCTCGAGGAGGCGGCGACGCAGGGCAAGCTCGACACGCGTCATTATTCGAAGCGGCAATTCACCTTCGCCCGCCATCAGCTGCCGTCGTTCCGCTGGATCGCTCCCGGGGAGACAGACGCGGCCATCGAAGAGGCAGTGGGTTTCATCGGTCGGTGAGCGCGCGCCGCTCGGTGAGATTGGCGACGGCGAGCAGCGACGCGCCGATCAGCGATATTCCGCCGATCAGCGCGAAGAAGAGCGCGAGACTGCTCGGCGCCAGCGCGCCGAACAGGAAGGACGTCGAGAAAATGCCGAGGTTGAGCAGGCTCGCGTGATAGGAATTGATGGTCCCGCGAAACTGCGCCGACATTCCGCTGAGCCGGGCGTGATGCAGCGGGCCGCCGCAGCCATAGCCGAAGGCCCAGGGCAGGCCGATGAGCGCGAGCTGCGCGACCGAGCCGGCCGGCAGGGCAAAAGCGAAAACGCCGGCCGAGGCCGAAAGGCAGGCGATGGGCAGCGCCCGAAAGGAGAGAAACCGGCGCACGAGGGGCCCGGCGAGATTGCCGGCGATAGTGACGAGGCCGAAGAAGCCCGCCAATAATCCGGCGTCCGTGGGCGAGAGCGACAGCTTGCGCGCCGCCACATCCGCGACCACCACGCCGAAGCCGGCGACCGAGCCCAGCCAGAAATAGCTCGCCGCCAGCCGCCGCACGACGCCCGGCGTCGCCAGCGCGCCCTTATGGGTGGCGACGAAGGAGACCACGCCGCCGCCATGCGCGCGGCCGGGCCGAAACGCCGCCGAGACCGCCACGAAGGCGAGCGCCGCCAGCAACGCCAGAAGATAATAGGCGTAGCGCCAGCCGAAACGATCGGCGATCCATCCGGCGATGGAGGGCGTGATGACGAAGGCCGACATCAGCCCGACGAAGACGCGCGCCGTGCGAATGTCCACTTCCTCGGGCGACGAGGAATCGGCGACGAAGGACAGGGAATTGGGCTGAACGAAAGCCCCGCAGAGGCCGGCGAGGCCGCTGAGCGCTATGGCCACCGAAAGGTTGGAGGAGTTGGCGAGCGCTGCGCTGAGCAGCGCGAAGCCGAGCAGCCCAGCCTGCAGCGGCCGCTTGCGGCCGAATCGGTCGGACAAAGGCCCGGCGATGATGGCGAAGCCGGCATAGGCGAGGCCATAGGCCGCCGGCAGATAGGCGATGGCCGCCGGCGGCACGCCGAAATCCGGGGCCATTGCGGCCATCAGCGGCCCGGCGACCACCTCCGCCGAGCCGACCAGAAACAGAGCCGCGGCCAGAATGGAGAGCTGGCCGAGGGTCACGCGCGCGCGTCCGGCATCAATGCCCTCAATGCGCGCGCTGGACGAAGATCTGGAACAAGGTCAGCAGAATTTCCGCGAGAATCAGCACGACGACGGTCGCCTCCAGCCGCACGGAGCGATCGACGTCGATGATCTCGGTCAGCGCCCGCGCCGTCTCGCCGATGACGTCGACCTTGGCTTTGAGCGTCTGGCCACGCGCCTCCAGCTCATATTCGTCCTCGAGCCTGGAATAGAGGCGCTCGAGATCGGGCCGGTCCCAGAGCACGTCCGGCTTGTCCTCCACCGCCACGCGGCCGGAGACGCGATGCTGCACCAGCAGCGTCTGGCCGATCAGCTCCAGCATGGCGCGGCGACGGAAGGGCGGCCGCCCTTTGCTGGCGAGCTCGGCAGCGAAAGGCTCGATCGTATCGAAGACTGCGTTGACGCGACGCTCGTCGCGGGCGAGCGCCACGCTCTTGGCCAGAGCGTCGGCGACCACCAGCAGCCGCTCGCCGGAGGCGTCCTTGATCGCCAAGCGCCCATTGGCCAGCGTCTTGTCGTCGCCTTCGGGCGTGATCTCGAGCACCAGGGTCTCGTCGTCGCGGCGCGCGGCGGCGCCGGCGACGCGGGCGCCGACCTTGGCCAGAATCTCGTCCTCCTCGAGCGGCGACAGGCCGAACAGCACGGCGACGCCGAATCGGTAGAGCACGACGAATCCCGCCTGCCCCGCCGGAAAGGCGAGCGGCGATGTGGAGACGAGATCGGCGCGCTCGAGCCCGCCGGTGTCGATTCGTTCGCCGAGCAGCAAGGCCCGCGCCGTCACGCAACGCGCCGCCGGCAAGGCTGCAACCTCCTGCGAGGCCGATTCGATTTCCGCCATAGACCGATTCCCTTCCAACCCCTCGCAGGATATCATGCGCGCCGCGCGGGCCGGGAGGCCGCTTGCAACCCATTCTCAAAAACGCTAGCAAGCCCGCGGATCGAGGACGCCCCATGCCTTACGTCGTCACGGAAAATTGTATCAAGTGCAAATATATGGATTGCGTCGAAGTCTGTCCTGTGGACTGCTTCTACGAAGGCGCCAACATGCTGGTGATCCATCCGGACGAATGTATCGACTGCGGCGTGTGCGAGCCCGAGTGCCCGGCTGAGGCGATCAAGCCCGACACCGAGCCAGACCTCGAGAAGTGGATGGCGCTGAACGCCGAATACGCTCAGACTTGGCCGAATGTGACGGTCAAGCGCGACCCGCCCGCCGACGCCAAGGAATGGGACGGCAAGCCCGGCAAGCTGGAGGCGCATTTCTCGCCCGAGCCCGGCGAAGGCGACTGACGCGCAATCGTCCACAGCGGACGCGCTCGCAAAATCGTTAAGAGATTCAACGGCGCCAGCGCGGCCGCTCGTAACCATGCGGAGAGGCGCCGGCGCCTTTCCTTTGATTTTTCCCGTACCACATGATATACGGAACATTAAGAATTAGCTTTCGGGCGCGAGGGGCGCAAGCGTCGCGATTTCCACAAGGGAAATAGCGGCCGGCCCCGACATCGAGAATGGGCGAAGATGGCGACGCTCGCCGCCAACGTCGGCTCTATATTGTAGAAGCGTCGGACTTTCGCCAGCCAAAGCATGCGCGGTCATTGGCGCTGTCCTGGCCGGGGCGCGATGAGCCCATTCGGTCACGAAGCTTCCCGTCCCGTCTCCACAGCGGGGCAACAGAAGGAGTATCCGCGTATGCCCTCTTCCAGCAAGAAGACCGCAAAGAACCGCAAGGCGTCCGTCGCCGGAGCGCGACGCGGCGCGGGAAGCAGGACGGCGCGGACCGCGGCCGTCGCGGCGGAGGCTTCGACCAAAAAGCCCGCGAGCGCGAGCGCCGCCGGCAAGACCAGCAAGGCAGCGGCGAGCAAAGCCGGCAAGACCGCGGCTTCCTCTAGAGCCCCCGTTTCCTCCAAAGCGTCTGTTTCCTCGAAGGCCTCCGCGCCCTCGAAGACTGCTGCCGCCAAGGCCGCCGCTCCGAAAGCCCCCGCCTCCGCCAAGAGCGTCGCCCGGAAGACAGCCGCGAGAACGAGCGCGACCGCCGCGAGAACGACGGCGAGCAAGGCAGGGACCAAAACAGGCGCCGCCGCCAGAACGCGCGCCGCCGCCAAGACGGCGGCCAAGGCGAGCGCGGCCCGCTCGGGCGCCTCGCAGTCGGCCGCCTCGCGAAGCGGCAAGGCCGCCGCCGCTGCGCCCAAGGCGGCCGGCAAGGCCAGAGCCCGCGCCAGCGCCGCCCATACGAGCGACGCCAAGCGCAGCGCAGCCGAGCGCCGCGTCGAGAGCGCCGCGACCGCGCCCACGAAGAACGCCGAGGCTCCGCCTCACGCGAAAAGCATCGCTGCGCCGAGCGTAGAGGCGCCGGTCGAGGCCACCCGCCCGCAGGCCTCGAAAGCGGCTCCGCAGGGAACTTCACATGAGACTTCAACCGCCGTTGCGGCCGGCGTAACCGGGGAGACGAGAATTACAACGTCCTTGCGCCAGAGCGCGATCAAAACCGATATCGAGCACTCCGACGTCGCCGCCTCCGCGCACGTCCCCGATGCGGGGGCGAGCGAGCCGAATGCGACGGCGCCCGTTTCAACTCCAGCTTCGAGCGAAACCATTCCAGTGCCAAAATCGACACAAGGAAAGGCGATCACCGCCAAATCTTCGCCGGCGCCCAGAGCCCCCGCCCCCGCCGCTCCCACGAGCGCCGCGACGGGCTCGGCCCTTTCGCCCAAGGCCATTGTCGCCGCGCGCGCCGCGGCTGCGGCCCCCATCAAGCCGAGCCCCGCCGTCGCCGTGAAGGCGAAGACATCGGCGCAGAAGCTCGGGTTCAAGACGAACGAGTTCATCGTCTATCCGGCGCATGGCGTCGGACAGATCATCGCGATCGAGACTCAGGAAGTGGCCGGCTTCAGCCTCGAGCTGTTCGTCGTCAGCTTCATCAAGGACAAGATGACGCTGAAGGTGCCGACCAGCAAGGTCGCCGCCGTCGGCATGCGCAAGCTGGCCGAGACCGAGGTCGTCGACAAGGCGCTCTCCACGCTGAGCGGCCGCGCGCGCGTCAAGCGCACCATGTGGTCGCGCCGCGCGCAGGAATATGAGGCCAAGATCAATTCGGGCGATCTCGTCACCATCGCCGAGGTGGTGCGCGATCTCTATCGGTCCGATACGCAGCCGGAGCAGTCCTATTCGGAGCGCCAGCTCTATGAGGCGGCGCTCGATCGCATGGCGCGCGAGGTCGCGGCCGTGCGCAAGCTGCTCGATTCGGAATCGCTCAAGCTGATCGAGTCCTTCCTGCAGAAGGGCCCGCGCCGTGGCGGTCCGAAGGGCGACTCCGATGCGGACGCCGGCGACGATGCGAGCGACGACGAGGGCGAAGAGGACGACGTCGAAGAGCGCGCCGCCTGACATCGCGCTCCTCTTTCGATCGACGAAAAAACGCGGCCCCTCGGGGCCGCGTTTTTTTTCGGCGCGGAGAGCCGCCTCGCCCTACTCGGCGGCGGTGGCCTCCGGCGTCTCCTGTGCTTTGGTCAGCGCCTTGCGCAGCTTGCACAGCGCGCGATTCTCGATCTGACGCACGCGCTCTTTCGAAATGCCGAGACGATCGCCGAGCGATTCCAGCGTCACCAGGCTCTCGCTGAGCCGCCGCTCCTGCACGATGCGCAGCTCGCGCTCGGACAAGAGCTTCAGCGCATCGGCGAGCCAGCGCGCGCGACGATCGGAATCGACGCGATCCTCGACCACCTCGTCCGGCAGCGGCCGATCATCGACGAGGAAATCCATGCGCTCCGCGGAAGTGGAGGAATCGTCCTCCACCAATTGGCTGTTGAGCGAGACGTCGGAGCCCGCGAGACGCGAGTTCATCAGCTCGACATCGGCGCGCGAGACCCCGATGGCGCCGGCGATGGCCTGGAAAGCGTCGCCCGCCTCCGACTGCGGCGCATGCGCGAGCTTGGCGCGAAGCCGGCGAAGATTGAAGAACAGCGCCTTTTGCGAGGAGCTGGTGCCGCCGCGGACGATCGACCAATTGCGCAGCACATAGTCCTGTATGGAGGCGCGAATCCACCATGTCGCATAGGTGGAGAAGCGCACGTCGCGCTCCGGCGCGAAACGCGCGGCCGCCTCCAGCAAGCCGACGTGGCCTTCCTGCACCAGATCGGCGACGGGCAGGCCGTAATGGCGAAAGCGCACGGCGAGCGCGATCACCAGCCGCATATGCGCGGAGGCGAGCTTGTCCAACGCATCCGTGTCCTTATTGTCTTTCCAGGCGACCGCCAGACGCTTCTCTTCCTCGCGTTCGAGAAAGGGCGCATCCATCGCCGCCTTTACGAGCTCGCGTCCAACTCCGGGCAAATAAGCCATTCTCGCTCTCCGGGGTGGCAGTCGCGCGCGAAAGGGTTTCGACCGAAGGGATCGATCGAGTAAAAGCGCTGCGACAATGCCTCGATTGAGGAGAATCCCCGAGCGGTCACGCAACCGGCGCCGCCGTCCGCCCCCCCGGGAATTCTAAGGCTTACAACATTCTCAGAGCGCGACGGTTCCATCCGCGGTGAGCGTTTCTCACTCGACGACGAGCTTGTATTTCTCGCCCGGCGTGAGGCGGCCTCCATGCTCGAGGCCGTTCAGCAATTGGAAATATTCGAGCGGACGATTGGGAACGACCATGCGCTGCGCCATGGATTCCGCGGTGTCGTCCGCGCCTGCGCTGACAATGGAGAGACGCAGCGGACGCGCGTCCAACGATTCTTCCCAGCTCGAGCGTCGGAATGTGGCGACCGAGGCGGCAAAACGTCGCTCCGCCGCTTCATCGAGCGCGCGCACGGCGAAAATCAGCCGATAGAGCTCGTCGTCGATCTGTATGACGGCGAGCTTGAAATTCCATTCGCCGGCGCGCGCGCTGGCGACCACCGCCGGCAAGCCGTTGACGTCGATGCGCTTCATCGACGAGCGCAGGAGCCCATCGACCCAGCCCGATTCGACATAGGCCTCGAGCGTCTTGCCGACCGGCGCGCGAACGCGATCGAGCCGCAGCGCCTCGTCGTCGCCCTCCTTCACGCCGAAGACGGCCTCGCTCGAATTCTCGAGCAGAAAGCCCTCCGGCGCAACGAAGGAGAAGCGCAGTCGCGGATGCGCGAATTTACGGCCGCGCACGAAGCCGTCATTGGGATCGTCGCCGTAAGCGAGGCCGTTGATCGCGGCGAGATAGCCCTCGCGATCACGCGAGCCGACGCCGGGCGCGCTGATCTGGCGCGCCGCCGCGACCGCCTTGGCGATGCGATCGGGCGTCGAGGGATGGGTCGCCAATATGTCGAGGTCGGGCGTTTTCTTCTTGCCGTAGAGAACGGCGCGCAGCTCCGCCGATTTGCCGAGCGCGGCGAGGAAGCGCGAGGCGCCGTACGGATCGAATCCCGCGCGCGCCACCACGCGCACCCCTATGGCGTCGGCCTCCAGCTCCTGCAGCCGCGAGAAGCTCGCGAAGGAGAGCCGCTGCGAGGCGCGCACGTCATCGCCCTTCTGCTTGCTCTGAATAACGGCGGCGGCCTGGCTGATGACCTCCGCCTCACGCTCGCGCTCGGCGCGCAGCGCGCTGTGGCGCGCGCTCACATGGGCGATCTCATGCGCCATCACCGCCGCCGCCTCGGAGGCGTCGCCGGCGAGCGCGAGCAGGCCGCGCGTGACATAGAGATTGCCGCTCGGCAGAGCGAAAGCGTTGACCACCGGCGTGTTGAGGATCGTCACACGATAGGCGGCTTGGCCGGGCGTGTCGCTCGCCTGCGCGAGCTTGACCAATATGTCGTCGAGATAGCGCTCCGCCACAGGGAAGCGATATTCGCCGCCGAATTGCGCGACCAGCTCCTTGTGCTCCGCGGTGGAGGGCTGCTCGCCGCCCACCGTGCGCGGCACGGCGGGGGGCAGCCGCGCATGTTGCGCGCCGCCGCCATTGAGCAGCTCGCCCTGCCGCTCGAGCTGGGCGCAGCCGGACAGACCGAGAAGAACGCAGACCGCGAGCGCGGAGAGACGCGCGCCGGCCGCCGGCCGCGCGTCAATGCCGGCCGGACGACCCGACACGCTCGTCGCCGAGGAGCTCGATCTGCGCCGGAGAGAGGATCTCCATGCGCGGTCCAAAAGCTGTGTCAATCAATCCTCGCACGCGCACTCGCCGTCCCGTGAGCATTCTGGGCGACGTTCCGGCCCGCGCGAATGTCTCGAGATTGCGTTTCCAGATCACGACAGCGAAATCTCCGCGGCGCGGCCCGAAATTCAGATAGAGTGAGCCGCCCGCCTCGCCGATCGCGCCGACGACGCCCTCCACCAGAACCATGCCCTTCTTCCCGAAGAGCGTTTCGGGCCGGCCGGCGTCGAGGATGTGATACTCGCCCGAGGTCCAAAGTCCAAGCTTTCGTCTGCGCGCCTGCTCCTCCGCGGCGAGCATCCCATTGCGGCAGGCGAATGCGGCCGGATCGGGGCGGAAGCGCGCGAGCCCGGCGCCGATCGCCGCTTCCGCCAGCGAGACGAGCGGCGCGTCGCTCCCCTCCCCTTCGACGAAGAGTCCCGCCGCGGCCGCTCCCCAGCGGCCCGGCGTCGCTGTCGGCGCGGCGAGGAAAACGAGCCTGCCGGCGCGCAGACGCTCGGCGAAGAAGCGCTGCAAGCTCTCGCGCGCGGCCGCGCCCGATGGCGGCTCGAGCCCCGAAAGGGTCAAGCGGCGTCCGTCCATCGTCCACAGCTCGAGATCGGCGCCCGGCGTCGCGATCTCGACCGGAACAGCGGATTCGAGCGCGCAGACGCCCGCCGCCTCCTGCGCCGAGACGGCGCCAGGCGCATGAAAGGCGCCCGCGCAGACGAAGAAGCGGGCGGCGTGGCGGAGCTTCGTCATTCCAGCGGACATTGCGAGCGAACATTGGAAGCAGACGGCGAAACAGTCGCGAGACTAGCGAGCATGACCGCACTTCGCCACATCTCGCGCGACGCTCGCCGCGGCTTCGTCAAATTTTGGTCGAAAGCCGGCTTATGCTACGCCTCGTCCCGCTCCGCTCTCGCGATCGATTCCTCCCATGACCCTTTCGTCACGCTCCATTTTCGCCGGCGCCGCCCTCGGCGCCATGATGGCCGCAGGCGCGGCGCTCGCCGCCGATTCCGATAATGGCTCTCGCCTCGACAAGCTCGGCCAGGGCATACAGAATATCGGCCAGAATATCGGCCGCCGTCTCGATGTGACGCAGCTATTCGGCCATCGCGATCCCGAGGAGGACGCCGCCGGCCGCGAGGCGAGCGCCTCGAGCGTGCGTATCGATCGGCTCGAGAACCAGATTCGCGCCCTCAACGGCCAGGTCGAGGAGCTGCAGCATAATGTGCGGCGGCTCGAGGAGCAGCTGCGGCGCGCTCAGGAGGGCGCGGCCTCCGCCCCTCCGCCGCAAGCGCCGCGCCTGGCGGCGACGCCGGAGACGTCCCTCCCCGGCCCGAGCTCTATCTCCCCCGTCGGACCGCGGCGCAACGACGCTCTCGACCCCGGCTCAGCGCCGGGCGCGTCGGGCGGAACGCGCCATAATGACGCTTTCGACGCCGGGTCCAACCCCAATGCGCCGGGCGCGCCGCGTCCTCTCGGCTCGACGCCCCCGAGCGCGCCGCTGCCGGCGTCCGCCTCTGCAAGCGGCCCCGATCTGCGCTCGCCGGGCGCTCCCCTCGATCTCGTCCATGGGCGGCTCGACGCGCCGGCGCTCCCGCCGGCCGTTCCGCCGACGCCCGGCCCTTCCGCCGCGCTCTCGCCGACGCCCACCGCGCCGCAGACGCCGAGGGACGAGTTCGACCTCGCCGTCGCCAAATTGCGTCAAGGCGAATATGAAGCCGCTGAAGTGGGTTTCGCCGGCTTTCTCACCCGAAACCCGAAGAGCCGGCTGGCGCCGCAGGCGATCTTCAACTTGGGAGAGAGCTACTTCTTGCGGAAGCGCTATCGCGAGGCGGCGGAGAAATATCTCGAGATCACCGCCAAGCATTCGGCGTCGCCGCAGGGGCCGGAGGCCATGCTGCGTCTCGGCCAATCGCTGCATGAGATCGGCGCGAACGAGCAGGCCTGCGCCTCCTTCGGCGAGATCGCGGTGAAATATCCGGGCGCGCCGGCGCGGGTGAAAGAAATCGCTCAGCAAGAAAGCAAGAAGGTGCGATGCTGACGGGCGCAAATGCCCGCTGAGCCGCCGCTTCCCGATCCAGACCATGCGCTGGCGCCGCTCGCCGGCCATGACGCGCTGCTGCTCGCCGTCTCCGGCGGGCCGGACTCCATCGCGCTCGCCCTGCTCGCAGTGCGGTGGAAATTGCGCGCGCAAAAGCGCATCGAGATCGCCACTGTCGACCATGGGTTGCGCGCCGAAGCGGCGCAGGAGGCGGCGCAGGTCGGCGAATGGGCGCGGGCTTTGGGATTTGTTCATCATATTTTGCGGTGGGAGGGCGAAAAGCCCGCCACCCGCATTCAGGAGCGCGCGCGAGCGGCGCGTTATCGCCTGCTCTGCGAGCGGGCGCGGGAGATCGGCGCGAGCGCCATCGTCACCGCCCATCACGCCGACGATCAGGCCGAGACGGCGCTGTTTCGGCTGACGCGCGGCAGCGGCGTCGCGGGACTCGCGGCCATGGCCATGGAGTCGCGCGTGGACGGGCTGACGCTGCTGCGGCCCCTGCTCGGTTTTCGCAAGAGCGAGCTGGAGCGCCTCTGCGCGGCGGCGGAGCATGCTTTCATCCGCGATCCCTCCAATGAGAATCCCGCCTATGCGCGCGTGCGGCTGCGCCGTCTGGCCGCCACGCTGGCGGCGGAGGGGCTCGACGCCGAGGCGCTGCTGCGCCTTTCCGCCCGCGCCGCCCGCGCCGAGGAGGCGCTCGCCTGGTCCGCCGCGCGCGCTGCGCGGGAGCTCGAGGCCGAGCGCGGTCCCGGGCTGTTTCGCGCCGAGGCCGCGGCTCTGCGCAAGCTGCCGCGCGAGCTGCTGCTGCGCCTGCTGGCGGCCGAGATCGCCCGTATCGGCGGCGGCGAGCCACGTCTCGAGCGTCTCGAGCGCGCCGGCGAAAGGCTGGCGGCGGCGCTGGCCGCCGACGAGCGCTTCAAGGTCACATTGGGCGGGGCGTGCCTGACATTGGCCGGCGGCGCTCTCGCCATCACGCGCGAGCCGCCGCGGCGCGCCGAAATCACGCCACGGCCGTAAAAAAGCCACTGCGCTTCGATCGTATGATCTTCGGCGAGACGCCTCTTCGCGCTGCGAAACGCAGGCGACCGCGCATCGCGAGACGGCGAGAACGTTGCGGCGAGGCAATCTCTTGGCAATCGCTCCCGACGCGCCTAGATTACGAGAAACGACTTCTGTTTTCCGGGATGGCCCCGGCGGAATCGTCATTCGCAAGGTTCGACATGAACGCAAACTTCAGGAACATCGCTCTCTGGGCGATCATCGGGCTGCTCGTCGTGGCGCTCGTCATGCTGTTCCAGCAGCCGGGTCAGCGGACTCCCATCCGCGATATCACCTTCAGCGAATTGCTCACGCAGATCGACCAGGGCCGCGTCCACGACGTGACGATCGCCGGCAATGAGATCACCGGGCACTTCTCCGACAATCGGCCGTTCTCGACCTATGCGCCCAATGATCCGTCGCTCGTGCAGCGCCTGACCGCGAAGAATGTCGCCATCAGCGCGCGTCCGCCGGCCGACGGCAACAGCTGGCTGATGACTCTGCTCATCAACGGCCTGCCGCTCATCGCCTTCCTCGGCGTGTGGATCTTCCTGTCGCGCCAGATGCAGGGCGCCGGCGGCCGCGCGCTCGGCTTCGGCAAATCCAAGGCCAAGCTGCTGACGGAAACGCAAGGCCGCGTCACTTTCGAGGACGTCGCCGGCGTCGACGAGGCGAAAGAGGATTTGCAGGAGATCGTCGAATTCCTGCGTGACCCGCAGAAGTTCCAGCGCCTCGGCGGACGCATTCCGCGCGGCGTGCTGCTCGTCGGTCCGCCCGGCACGGGCAAGACCTTGCTCGCGCGCGCCATCGCCGGCGAGGCGAATGTCCCCTTCTTCACCATCTCCGGCTCGGACTTCGTCGAAATGTTCGTCGGCGTCGGCGCGAGCCGCGTGCGCGACATGTTCGAGCAAGCCAAGAAAAATGCTCCGTGCATCATCTTCGTCGACGAGATCGACGCGGTGGGTCGTCACCGCGGCGCCGGACTCGGCGGCGGCAATGACGAGCGCGAGCAGACCTTGAACCAGCTGCTCGTCGAGATGGACGGCTTCGAGGCCAATGAGGGCATCATCCTCATCGCCGCGACCAACCGCCCCGACGTGCTCGATCCGGCGCTGATGCGTCCGGGCCGCTTCGATCGTCAGATCAATGTGCCGAACCCCGACTTCATCGGCCGCGAGAAGATCCTCAAGGTTCACGCCCGCAAGGTGCCGCTGGCGCCGGATGTGGATCTGAAGGTCGTCGCGCGCGGCACGCCGGGCTTCTCGGGCGCCGATCTGATGAATCTCGTCAATGAGGCGGCGCTGCTGGCTGCAAGACGCAGCAAGCGCATCGTCACGCGGCAGGAGTTCGAGGACTCCCGCGACAAGATCATGATGGGCGCCGAGCGTCGCACTCTGGTGATGACGGAGGAGGAGAAGCGCCTCACCGCCTTCCACGAGGGTGGCCACGCGCTGGTGCAGCTCAACATGCCCGGCTCTATCCCGATCCATAAGGCGACGATCATCCCGCGCGGCCGCGCGCTGGGCATGGTGCAGGGCCTGCCGGAGCGTGACCAGATCTCGCAGACCTATGAGCAGCTGAAGGCGATGCTGGCGCTGGCCATGGGCGGGCGCGTGGCGGAGGAGCTGGTGTTCGGCCACGACAAGGTGACGTCCGGCGCGGCGAGCGACATTCAGCAATGCACGCGCATCGCGCGGGCGATGGTGACGCAGCTCGGCTTCTCCGACAAGCTCGGCACGGTGGCTTACGCCGAGCCGCAGCAGGAGCAGTTCCTCGGCTATTCCATGGGCCGCACGCAGACGCTCTCCGAGGCGACGCAGCAGACGATCGACGCGGAAGTGCGCCGCCTGGTGCAGGAAGGCTATGACGACGCCAAGCACATTCTGACCGAGAAGCGCGCCGACCTCGACGTTCTGGCCAATGGCCTGCTCGAATTCGAGACGCTGACCGGCGACGAGCTGATCGGCCTGCTGCAAGGCAAGCGCCCGGTGCGCGAGGATGTGCCGCCGGCGGCGCCGCCGGCCCGCCCCTCGCCGGTGCCGTCGACAGGCCGCACCCGGCCTTCGCCGGAGCCGGACGCGGGCGGTCTGGAGCCGCATCCGGTGTGATCGAAGCGAGCTCGAATTGGAAAAGCCCGGCCCCAAAAGGGCCGGGCTTTTTTAGTCGACGGCCGTGTTTCTCAGAACACGGCGTGATAGAAAACCCTCGTCCCCAGACGCTGGCCGCCCTGCCGACGCATTCTGCGCCGTCTCGAAATATGCTCCCGGAAGGCGTAGCCCGCCCCGAAGCCGCAGCCGATCGAAACAAGTACCACGAACAAATCCATGATGGCGTCTCCGCTACGCACGCGAACGAATCACGAGGCGGACTTTAACTGCCGGCAACCAGAAGTTCATCATAGTGATTCTGCGCAATCAATGAGATAGTGTCTCATACTATCCAGCACGCGGGCCGAGGAGGATCAACGCCGCGCCCACGAGACAGATCGCCGCGCCGGCGGCGTCCCAGCGATCCGGCCAGACGCCTTCCACGGTCCACAGCCACAGCAGCGAGGCGGCGATATAGACGCCGCCATAGGCCGCATAGGCGCGGCCGGCGGCGTCTGTCTCGACGCGCGTGAGCAAAAACGCGAAGGCAAAGAGCGAGAGCGCGCCCGGCGCGAGCCAGAGCGGCGATCGGCCGAGACGCGCCCAGGCCCAAAAGGCGAAGCAACCGCCGATCTCGGCGAAGGCGGCGCCGATATAGACGAGGAACGTCGCCGCGCCGGTCGGACCGCTCACGCGAGCAGCGCTTCGACCGCCTCCGGCGGGCGGCACAGCACAGCCTTGTCGCCGATGACGACGATCGGCCGCTCGATCAAAATCGGGTTCTTCTCGATCGCGTCGAAAATCGCCTCGTCCTTCACGGAAAGATCGCCGAGGCCGAGCTCCTCATAGGGCGTGCCGCGCTTGCGCAGAATGTCCCTCACGCCCTTGCCCATCTGCTTCAGCACCGCTTTCAGCGTCTTTCGGTCCGGCGGCGTTTTCAGATATTGCACGATCTCGGGCTCGAGCCCGGCCTCCTTCAGCCGCGCCAGCACCTTGCGAGACGTGCCGCAGGCTGGATTATGATAGATGACGACCTTCATCGAGCCCCCCGGATCATGTTAGCTTGCGCGAGCATAGCCCCGTCCACGCGCAGAGCGAAGCGGCGGCGCGGCGCGTTCCGGGCCGCGTTCCGGGAATACGCATTAACCACAGGACGCGAAAGGCGATGGAAGCGGCCAGTATGGATGACGATATTTATTCATATCCTTTTCCGATCATGCCCACAGGGTCGGCGTTTGGACCGAAAACGCCCATAATCTCGAGTTCGACTGGCGCCGCAGCGGCGGCTCTTTCGCCCTTCCGGCGCCGCCGCCCGCGCCGTTTCCCGGAGAACGACAAGCAATGACGCGCAGCTATTTCGGCACCGACGGCATTCGCGGACGCGCCAATCAGAAGATCACCCCCGAGCTCGCCCTCAAGGTCGGCCAGGCCGCCGGCCTCGTGTTCAATCGCGACAGCGAGAGGCGCCACCGCGTCGTCATCGGCAAGGACACACGGCTCTCCGGCTATATGATCGAATATGCGCTGGTCGCCGGCTTCACCTCCGTCGGCATGGAGGTGCTGCTGCTCGGCCCCATGCCGACGCCGGCCGTCGCCATGCTCACGCGCTCCATGCGCGCCGATCTCGGCGTGATGATCTCGGCCTCGCACAATCTCTACGAGGACAATGGCATCAAGCTGTTCGGACCGGACGCCTATAAGCTCTCCGACGAGACCGAGGCGGCGATCGAGAAGCTGCTCGACCGCGACCTGACCAGCCGGCTCGCCGGGCCGCATGAGCTCGGCCGCGCCAAGCGCGTCGAGGACGTGCGCGCCCGCTATATCGAATACGCCAAGCGCACGCTGCCGCGGAACATGAGCTTCGAGGGGCTGCGCGTCGTGCTCGATTGCGCCAATGGCGCCGCCTATAAGGTGGCGCCGGAAGCGCTATGGGAACTCGGCGCCGAGGTCATCACCATCGGCGACCAGCCGGACGGCTTCAACATCAATCGCGACGTCGGCTCGACGGCCCCGCAGGCGCTGCGCGACAAGGTGCGCGAGATGCGCGCCGATGTCGGCATAGCGCTCGACGGCGACGCCGACCGCGTCATCATGGTCGATGAGCTCGGCCATGTGATCGATGGCGATCAGCTGATGGCGGTAGTCGCGCGCAGCTGGCGCGACGAGGGACTGCTCGCCAAGCCCGGCGTCGTCGCCACCATCATGTCCAATCTCGGCTTCGAGCGCCATTTGCAGGGGCTCGGCCTCAATCTCGAGCGCACTGCGGTGGGCGACCGCTATGTCATCGAGCGCATGCGCGAGCTCGGTTACAATCTCGGCGGCGAGCAATCGGGCCATGTGATCCTCTCCGATTACGGCACCACCGGCGACGGACTCGTCACCGCCATGCAGGCGCTCGCCGCGGTCAAGAAGCTGAATCGCAATGTGAGCGAGGTGTGCCGCTGCTTCGAGCCGCTGCCGCAAGTGCTCAAAAATGTGCGGGCGCGCGGCGCGCGTTCGTTGGAGCAGGCGCCCGTGGTCGCGGCGATCGAGGCGGGCCGCCGCCGTCTCGAGGGCTCGGGCCGTCTCGTCATCCGCCCCTCGGGCACGGAGCCGGTCATTCGCGTGATGGGCGAAGGCGACGATCTGGAGATCGTCGGCAGCGTCGTGGACGAAATTTGCGACGCCCTCACACGGGCGGAAGCGGCGTGACGTTTCGAGCGAGCAGCGAATAGAGAACAGCGAGTAGCCGATTTGCTACTCGCTGTTCTCTTCTTGCTCTCATATAGGTACATCGCCGGTAAGGTTAACTCCACTTTAAGCGTTCTCGCTCAATCTTCCTTCACATTGGCGACAGCCAAGGGTCCGCGCCGCGGTCCTCTATCGTGAAGGGAAGATATTTATGGGCAAGACCAGAGCCCTCCTCATAGCGGCCGCGATCGCTTCCGCCATGAGCGCAGGCCCCATGAGCACTGGCGCATTCGCCGCCGATCTGCTGCTGCCGCCGCCTCCGCCGATCGTGGAGCCGCCGCCGCCCGCCGATTTCGGCGGCTGGTATCTGCGCGGCGACATCGGCGTCGGCATCAATCAGATTTCCGATTTGCGCTCGACCTTCAGTCCGACCGTGACGGTGATCGCCCCGCAATTCGAGCAGCGTTCGATCGGCGACAGCGCCTTCATCGGCGCCGGCGTCGGCTATCAGTTCAACAGCTGGTTTCGCGCCGATGTGACCGGTGAATATCGCACCGCCTCCAATTATCGCTCGACGCAGAGCTACACCGACATCTGGACCGCCAATTGCGGATTTGTCGGCGCGCGCTGCCAGGATATCTACAATGCGCAGCATCGCGCGGCCGTCTTTCTCGCCAATGGCTATGTCGATCTCGGAACCTGGTGGGGCATAACGCCCTATGTCGGCGGCGGCGTCGGCGTCGCCGTGAACTGGCTCGACAATCTCACCGATTACGGCCCCCAGACCGGCGGCTATGGCGCCGCCCGGGATTCGAGCCGCGCCAATTTCGCCTGGGCCGTCGGCGCGGGCCTCGCCTACAATGTCACGCCCAATTTCAAGGTCGAGCTCGGCTATCGCTATCTCGACATGGGCAAGTTCCAGACCAATGTGATCGGCTGCGCAGCCGCCGGCTGCGCGGGCGAGCGCCAGTATTTCGACGTCTCCTCGCACGACATTCGTCTCGGCTTCCGCTACGCGTTGATGGCGCCGCCGCCGACGCTGATGGCGCCTCCCGGCCCGCTGGTCCGCAAATACTGACTTTCGGCCTCTTCTTCCGAAACCTCGGGGCGCGCGGCTCGCGAGAGCCTCGCGCCTTTTCTTTGCGCATGCGCCGCCGCAATCTTCTGGACGAGCAGCCCCGCCCCTCTCGCGGGACGGCGCAAAATCGGCCATATCTCGTCCATGGCCAAGCGTCCCGCCAAATCCCCCGCCCCCGAGGGCGACGATCCCGCCCCGCCGATCGCCGCCGGGCCGAATGTGCCGGAGCTGTCCGTCTCCGAACTCGCCAATGCGCTCAAGCGCACGGTGGAGGATCGCTTCGGCCATGTGCGCGTGCGCGGCGAGATCACCAATTATCGGGGGCCGCATTCCTCCGGCCATGTCTATTTCAGCCTCAAGGACCAGAACGCCCGCCTCGACGCCGTGATCTGGAAGATGACCTTCCTGCGCCTGCGCGTGAAGCCGCAGGAGGGGCTGGAAGTCGTCGCCACCGGCAAGATCAGCACATTTCCGGGCAAATCCTCCTATCAGATCGTCATCGAGACTCTGGAGCCGGCCGGCGCCGGCGCGCTGATGGCGCTGCTCGACGAGCGGCGCAAGCGCCTCGCCGCCGAGGGCCTCTTCGACGCCGAGCGCAAAAAGCCCCTGCCCTTTCTGCCGCTCGTCGTGGGCGTCGTCACCTCGCCGACCGGCGCGGTGATTCGCGATATTCTGCATCGGCTGCTGGATCGTTTCCCGCGCCGCGTGCTGGTGTGGCCGGTTCGCGTGCAGGGCGAGACTTGCGCCGCGGAAGTGGCCGCGGCGATCGACGGCTTCAACGCTCTGCCCCCCGGCGGCCCGATTCCGCGGCCGGATGTGCTGATCGTCGCGCGCGGCGGCGGCTCGCTCGAGGATTTGTTCGGCTTCAATGAAGAGATCGTGGTGCGCGCGGCGGCGGCGAGCGCCATTCCGCTGGTCTCTGCCATCGGCCATGAGACCGACACGACCCTCATCGATTTCGCCGCCGATCTGCGCGCCCCCACGCCCACGGGCGCCGCAGAAAAATGCGTGCCCGTGCGCGCCGAGCTGGTGGAGCATACGGCGACGCTCGCCCGCCGCCTCGCCGGGGCGGAGCGGCGGCTTCTCGACGCCAATCGGCGGCAGCTCGCCTCGCTGCAGCGCGTGCTGCCGGCTGGGACGCAATTGCTGCTCGCGCCCGCCCAGCGCGCCGATCGCGCCGGCGAGCGGCTGCGCGGCAATCTGCGCCGCGCGCTGGATGGCAGGCGGCTCGCGCTCTCCCGCGTCTCCCATGTGCTGGCCCGCCACTCGCCGCAGGCGGAGCTGGCGCGCGCCTCCGAGCGGCTGAAGGGCCTGCACGCGCGCCTGCGGCAGGGCCTCGCCGCCCGCCTCGCCCTCTCCCGCCGAGAGGCCGAGGGCGCGCAAAGGCGGCTCGACCACGCCGAGCAGCGGCTGCGCTCGGCCTTCATCCGCATATTGGACGAGCGGCAGGCGCGGCTCGACCGGCTCGATCAGCTGCGCAAGACGCTCGGCTATGAGCAGGTGCTGGCGCGCGGCTTCGCTCTGGTGCGCGACGAGACGGGCGCGCTGCTGCGGCAGGCGGCCGACATCGCGCCGGGACAAAGGCTGGATGTGCAATTTTCCGACGGCCATGTCGCCGCGCAGGCGGATGGGGACGCGCCGACTCCCGCCGCTCCACCTCCGCGGCAAAAGCGCGGAAAGGACAAGAATGGGGGCGATCAGGGGTCGCTGTTTTGAGCCGCGCCATTCGCGCTGACAGTGGTTGCAACAATGAAACGTCGAACGCAGCTTTTGCCGAAATATTATGATATCGACTCCGATGACGCTTATGGCGGATATCTCTTTGATCTCGTCAATCGTGAGCATCTTCAGAGCGACGGCAATTGGCTGCTCGCCAAGCCTGCCTGGCCGGATGGCTATGGAAACTTGCCGCGGCATCCCTGGCGATTCCCGAACTATCTCGAAAAGCCGCGCGTTCTTTTGGAAGGGAAGCCTGGACGAGCGTTGGCCGATTTACGGAACCAAGACGGATTTTGGTTCGTCTCGCGCGCGATGAAGGCTCTTTTGGAGCAGATAGATCCGCACGCCTGCGAATTTCGCGAATGCGAAACCGTCTTTGCGTCCGGCGACGCTGGTCCCGAATATTGGCTCTGCTCGGTGACGCGATTTCTCTTCGGCAAGGATGTGATCGATTGCGGAGCGATCGAGGGGTTGACGCTTCGACCGGCGCCGAACGGATTCGTCGATTATGTCGTCTATCCTCGGACAAAGATACGTTTCAAACCCGAAACCATAGGCTCGGCGCATCTGTTCCGCGTCGTCGAGTTGGGCAGAAGCATATTTTGTGATCAGTCCGTGAAAGACGCCTGCAAAACAGCGGGGATCAAAGGCGTGAGCTTCGACAAAATGGGCGCATAGCCTGAAACCCCGGCCATCCGCGTCGCAAACCCAATCCCCTCATCCTGAGGAAGCCCCGAAGGGGCTGTCTCGAAGGATGGGCCGCAGCGCCTGGAGCATCCTTCGAGGCTTTTTGCGTTCCGCAGAAAGCGCCTCAGGATGAGGGAGTTGGATAGGTCGCCCATTCGATCTCGACTCCTTATGAACGAGCAAAAGCGCTCGCGCCAAATTCACGACTCCGACGACCCGAGTCCAGGCGTTGACAAACGACTGAGATCAGCTATTGTTAATCAAAATATATTATTGAATATATTAGTGTTTTTCGCTCGAATCGCGACTTCCGAGCCCAACGGAGATAATGTGACACAGATGCCCGTCGAGCTGCAGATCGCTGGATTCTTCGTATGGGCGTTTGCGCTGATTTACGGGCTTGCGTATGCGAATTTAGCTTTTCTTCGGACAAAAATTCCGCAAGTCGACGCGAAAAAATATTGGTTTAAATTTGTTGCGTCGCGCGGGTTATATTTCGACCCTGAAGAGATGTGGAAGAAGGAAAAAATATTCAATGACGACGAGATTAAACTAATTATGCGATGGCAGTTCGCGGTGCATGTTCAAATCTTCATTATCGCTCCTATTCTTGGGATTATAAGCGCTTATCTTGTGGGGTGGAATTGACGATGGTTGCCGCGTAAGCCGGCATCTCGGGTCACGCTGGCAAAAAAGCGCCTCGCGATGAGGGCGCCGTTGATCGCTCGAGGGCGCACGTGCGCGTATATGACAAATATATAAGCAGCGCAAGGCTTGTATTGCTCGGCGCATTCCTGCCTCTTTTGGCGCTATCGCTTTTTATTAGATACACTTACGGCAATCACCTCGCCTCATTCGAAACATGCTACCCTGTTATCGTTAGCTACTTTATTATATCTACAATTTCAATGTGTTATGTGACATTCTGACGCATCGACGTCTTGTATTTGTATTTTTTGAGACGGTGCAGAAAATTGTCGCGTTCACAGCTCGTGTTCTTTTTGCTGTATATTTATATCGGCTATTCAGTAATGTTGGCCCTTGCGGCCTATGCCGTGTTTGCGGACTTCCGCACGCCGGTTCGTGAGTTTCTGGACGGCGGCTCGATACGAAACATCTTGGCGCCGTTCGGAGTAATCCCTTTTTCGGTGATGTGGGCCCGCGTGGCGACCTCAAATCTATTGGCTGTCCGCAGAAATATACGCATGTGTAAGAAGGATAGCGCGTTCATCGACGACTTCGGTCACGGAATCCGACCTCGTCGTCGAGCGTAAAAAGGATAGCGACAGCGGCGTCGCCCGACGCTCCTTCATTCATTTTTTACCGGAACATGTCCAGGCGCCCCACCCCGCCTCGAACGCGGTTGCGCAGCGAAACGGCGCTCGCCATATGCTCGAACAGGAGGCCCGCTCCATGTTCAAGCGCTCTTCGTCGCCGCAGTCCGACGGTCTGAGGCTCCAGGCAATGGACGCCGAGGACCTGTCCTGCCTCTCCGCTCTGCTCCAGGACGCGCTGGTCCGGGTCGGGGACATCGCCTTCCTGCCCGAGCAGCGGCGTTTCGCCTTCGTCGGTTGCCGTTACGACTGGGCCGCCGCAGAGCAGGGCAAACGCGAGCGTTGTCACTCCGGCGTCCATTTCGACGGGGTGCGGCGGGTCCGCCATCTGCGGATCGCCCGTGACAAGCCCGACGCGATTTTGGACCTTCTGGCCGTCACTTTCGAGCCCGCCGCCGAGCCTCCCGGGGGCGTGGTGACGCTGGTTTTCGCCGGCGGAGCGGCGATTTCGCTCGATGTGGAATGCGTCGAGGCCCGCCTTCAGGACCTCGGACCGCGCTGGGCCGCGAAGGCCTGTCCGTCACATGAGCTTGACGAAGACGGCGAGGGAGGGTCATGACAACCGGAAATACCGGTTGGAGAAGAACATGACTTGGCGATTGGATGCGTCGGCGGCGGATTTCGAGGAGCGCTTCACCGCGCTGCTGGCGACGAAGCGCGAGGCCGCCCAGGACGTCGACGACACGGTCCGCGGCATTATCGAGGATGTGGCCGCCCGCGGCGACGAGGCGCTGATCGATTATTCCAAGCGCTTCGACCATATCGACCTCGCCGAAACCGGCATCGCGCTGACGAAAGCCGAGATCGACGCCGCCGAGGCCAAGGTCCCGAAGGAGACGCTCGAGGCGCTCGACCTCGCCCACGCCCGTATCGCCGCCTTCCACGAGCGCCAGCGGCCGCAGGACCTGCGCTATAAGGACGAAGCCGGCGTCGAGCTCGGCTGGCGCTGGAGCGCGCTCGAATCCGTCGGCCTCTATGTGCCCGGCGGCACCGCCTCCTACCCCTCCTCCGTGCTGATGAACGCCGTGCCGGCCAAAGTGGCGGGCGTCGATCGGCTGGTGATGGTGGTCCCCGCCCCCCATGGGGTGATCGACCCGCTGGTGCTGGCCGCCGCCAAGCGCGCCGGCGTCGACGAGGTCTATCGCGTCGGCGGCGCGCAGGCCGTCGCCGCGCTGGCCTATGGCACCAAGACCATTCGCCCCGTCGCCAAGATCGTCGGCCCCGGCAACGCCTGGGTGGCGGCCGCCAAGCGCCGCGTCTTCGGCCTCGTCGGCATAGACATGATCGCCGGCCCCTCGGAAATTCTCGTGCTCGCCGATAAGACCGCCAATCCCGATTGGGTGGCGATCGACCTGCTCGCCCAGGCCGAGCACGACGAATCGGCGCAGTCGATCCTCATCACCGACGATCCTGCCTTCGCCGACGCGGCCGCCGCCGCCGTCGAGCGCCAGCTGGCGACGCTGTCGCGTTTCGAGATCGCCTCCAAGAGCTGGCGCGATTATGGCGCGATCATCGTGACCAAGAGCCTCGCCGATTCCATTCCGCTCGCCGACCGCATCGCCGCCGAGCATTTGGAGATCGTCTCGGAAGACGCCGAGGAATTGGCCGCCAAGGTGCGCAACGCCGGCGCGATCTTCATCGGCGCCTATACGCCGGAGGCGATCGGCGATTATGTCGGCGGCTCCAACCATGTGCTGCCGACGGCGCGCTCGGCGCGCTTCTCCTCCGGCCTCAGCGTGCTGGATTTCGTGAAGCGTACGTCGATCTTGAAGTGCGACGCCGCCTCGCTGAAGGAGATCGGCCCCGCCGCCGTCGCTCTCGGCGACGCCGAGCGGCTGCAGGCGCATGCGCGCTCTGTGGCCGTGCGCCTCGATCAGCGCGGGGCGTGAGGTGGCGACGAGCGCGACCAAGCGGCTGATCTCCGTCACGCTCGATGAGGCATCCATCGGGCGCGGCACGGCCGATCAGGAGCATGAGCGCGCCATCGCCATCTATGATCTCATCGAGGACAACAGCTTCGCGCTGGAAGGGCATGACGGCGGGCCTTACGCCCTCGTCATCGCCCTGCATGACGCCAAGCTCGTCTTCGACGTCCGCGACGAGGCCGGCGCCACCATCGTCACGCATATTTTGTCGCTGACGCCGTTCAAGCGCCTGCTGAAAGACTATTTTCTCGTTTGCGAGACCTATTACGCCGCGATCCGCACCGCGACGCCGAGCCGGATCGAGGCGATCGACATGGGCCGGCGCGGGCTGCACAATGAAGGCGCGGCCCTGCTCGCCGAACGGCTGAAGGGCAAGATCGACTGCGACTCGGACACTGCGCGCCGCCTCTTCACGCTGGTCACGGCCCTGCATTGGAAGGGCTGAGCCCATGCCGGAGGGAGGCGGACCCGTATCGCGGCCGAGCGCCGTGCTGTTCGCCTGCACGCAGAACGCCGTGCGCTCGCCCATGGCGGAAGCGCTGGGGCGGCATTATTTCGGCCGCGAGATCTATTTCGCCTCCGCCGGCCTGAAGCGCGGCGAGAGCGACCCTTTCGCCATCGCCGTGATGGACGAGCTCGGCGTCGATATCTCCCGCCACAAGCCGCACACTTTCGAGGATTTGGAGGATTCCAACTTCGATCTGATCGTCACTCTATCGCCGGAATCGCATCACAAGGCGCTGGAGTTCACGCGCACCATGGCGGTCGACGTCGTCTATTGGCCGACGCTCGACGCCACCGCGACCAGCGGCTCGCGCGAGACGATTTTGGAGTCTTATCGCGCCGTGCGGGATTCGCTGGCCAAGCGCATTTTGAAGCTGCTGTCGGTGGAGCATGGATCGGATTGAGGCCTCGTCTTCGTGGCGTGATGCGCCACGAAGACACGAAGGACACGCAATCACCCACGCGCCAGAATAGCGAAGAGCAGCGTGAGCTGACAGAAGAAGCCGATGAGGAACATCGGCGTGCGCAGCCACGGCAGGCCGAGCGTGTAGACGACATAATGCGCCGCGCGCGAGGCGAAGAACAAGAGCGCAGCGAGCGCCGTCGCGGAAGTGCCGCCACCGACGATCTGAATCGTCAGCGCCAGCACGGCGAAGACGACGAGATTTTCGATCATATTCGTATGGGCGTTTTTGGCGCGCTGCGCCCATGGCGCCTTCGTCGCCACTTCATGCCGAGGATCGCTGAAGGTCGCGATCGGCCCCAGCTCCAGAATGCGCTGCAGAATATAGGGAATCCACAAGACAGAGGCGAGGCCGGCGGTCAGCACGGTCCAATAGAGCTCGGGAGAAATTGCGTTGGTCATAGCGTGTCGCGCTCCTCATTCGTCGAAGACGAGACGCAAGCTAGCGAAACGCCTCACCTTGGTGAAGTACGCAGAAATTTCGCTGATACTGACGAGCTATGTCGATACGGCAATAAATGATACTAAGGCGCATCCACCCTCCCCTTCAGGGGGAGGGTCGGCCGGCGATAGCCGGACGGGGTGGGGTTCAACGGCGAAGACTCGGGGCCTCACCCCCTCCCGAGCGCATTCGCGCTCGACCTCCCCCCTCGAGGGGGAGGTGGAAACGCCTTTCGCCCATAGGTGAGACAGGGCTCTCCCATGCGCAAGCAGCGGCACGTGGAATATGACGAATGCCCGATCGAGGGCGCGATGGATATCATCGGCGGCAAGTGGAAGCCGTCGATCCTCTTTCGCCTCGCCGATGGAACCAAGCGCTTTTCCGAATTGCAGCGGCTGCTGAAAACGATCACGCAGCGCACGCTGACGCAGCAATTGCGCGATCTCGAGCGTGATCGCATGATCTCGCGCCATGTCTATGCGGAAGTGCCGCCGCGCGTCGAATACAGCCTCACCGAGCGCGGCCGCTCGCTGGAGCCGGTGCTCGCGCTCTTGTTCCGCTGGGGCGTCGACAATGTGCTGGCGGAAAAGGCTACAGAAGCTCGACAAGCCCCCGCGCCGCGGCGATCAGCCGACGGTCAGACCAGCGCGGGCCGATCAGCGAAATCGCGAGCGGCGGCGCGCCCGCGGGCCGCGAAAGCGGAACGCTGATCTGCGGCAGGCCGAAGAAGCTGGCGAAGAGAAAGGTACGGAACATCCGATAGCGCTTGGCGTCGAGCGCTTCCTCGCTTTCGTCCAGCCACGGCGAGGCGAAAGGCGTCGTCGGAACGATGATGAGGCTGTTCTCGCCGAACATCTCGGCGACGCGCGCGCGCGCATCGCGCCGAAAAGCGTCCGCCTCGGCTTTGGCGGCGGTCGTCACTCTCGACGCCATGTCGAAGCGCTCTGCAATGCCGGGGCCGAATTGCGGATGTTCCGCCGCGATCCAGGCGCCATGCGCGCCCCACGCCTCATAGGCCTGGAGACTGCGGAAGTGACGCAGCGACTCGGCCCAGAACTCTTCGCCAAGCGCCGCGTCTCGCTCGGAAAATCCTTGCGCGATGATGGCGCGCGCCGGCGCCATGGCGGCGGCGGTCTCGGCGTCGCATTGCGCGAAAGCCTCATCGAGGAAGACGGCCTCGTCGAATGCGCCTTGCGTGAGATCGCGCGGCAGCAGCGCATCGCCGACCCGCGCCATGAGATCGATATCGCGCGCGAACCAGCCGATGACATCGAGCGAGGCGGCGAGCGGAACGACGCCATTCACCGAAATTGCGCCATGCGAGGAGCGAAATCCGTAAATTCCGCAAAAGGCCGCCGGCGCGCGGCAGGAGCCGGCCGTATCCGTGCCCAGCGCGAAATCGGCGAGGCCCGCCGCGACAGCCGCCGCCGAGCCGGAGGAGGAGCCGCCCGGATGACGATCCGGCGCGGCGGGATTTTTTGGCGTTCCGTAATGGGCGTTGGCGCCGAGCAGGCTATAGGCCATCTCGTCCATATGCGCCTTGCCGACCAGCCGCGCGCCGCAAGCGAGCAGCCGATCCACGACGGGCGCGTTGATGGCGGCCGGCGCATGAGTCGCCGCCCATGTCGGCTGGCCATTGGCGGAGACGAGGCCCTCGACGTCTATGTTCTCCTTGACGACGAAGCGCGCGCCCGAAAGCGGCCCCTGCGCGGACGCCGAAACATCGAGCGAATGCGTCAGAGCGGACGAAGAGCCCGACATTCCGTTTCCTCCCATCGAGCGGCGTGCGATCATTCATTTGCAGTTCATCGACGATGCTGATTTTCGACGGTGATCCGACTTTTGCAAGATGCGGATTTGAATTTTCACGAAACGACAGGTGCGGAAATGACAATGAAGAAATATGTCGCCGAGGCGATCGGCGCAGGCGCTCTGGTGCTGCTCGGATGCGGCTCGGTGACGCTCGGCGAGCTCGGCGGCGTGCTGAGCTCGACGCAAGGGATCGGCCCGCTCGCCGTGCTGCCCATCGCCTTCGCCTTCGGCCTCACCGTGACGGCCTTCGCTTATGGCATAGGTCCGGTCTCGGGCTGCCACATCAATCCGGCGGTCTCGATCGGCGTCTGGTCCGCGGGGCGGCTCTCGACGCTCAATCTGATCGGCTACATCATCGCGCAATGTCTCGGCGCCATCGCAGGCGCTGCGATCCTCTACGCGATATTGAAAGGCCGCGAAGGCGGATATGACGTCGCCGTCGCCGGCCTCGGCCAGAATGGCTGGAGCAATATTTCGACGACCTCGGCCTTTCTGGCGGAATTCGTCGGCACATTCCTGTTTCTGGTCGTCATCCTCGGCGCGACCTCGACCAATGGCGGCACCGCCTCGGCGGGCGTGGCCATCGGCCTCGCGCTCGTCGTCATCCATATCGCGCTCATTCGCGTGACCGGCACCTCCGTCAATCCGGCGCGCTCGCTCGGCCCGGCGGTGTTCGTCGGCGGCAAGGCGCTGGAGCAGCTCTGGCTGTTCTTCGCGGCGCCGCTGCTCGGCGGGCTGGCGGCCGGCCTGCTGTTCCGCTGGCGCAGCCTGGAGCCCTGACCGGATCGCTCCGGCCTCCACACGATTGAGCCGGAGCTTTCGCGCATGGCAGGATCGCTCCTCTTTCATGAGGAGATCGATCGATGGCGCGTCACCCGATCCGCGGCTTGGTCCTGGCCGCAGTTCTATCCATGATCGAGGCGCCGGCCTTCGGCCAGAGCCTCGATCTCTCCAAATCGACCATCGTCGATCTGACGCACCCCTTCGACTCCAAGACAATTTATTGGCCAACGTCGCCCTCGGGATTCGAGCTCAAATCGCTGCACAATGGCCTCACCGAGCGCGGCTATTTCTATGCGGCGAACAGCTTTTGCTCGCCCGAGCATGGCGGCACGCATCTCGACGCGCCATTGCATTTCGCTCGCGGCCATTGGACCAACGCCGAAATTCCCGTCGATCGCTTCGTCGGGCCGGCCTTCGTCATCGATGTGAGCGCCAAGGCCGCCGCGGATCCCGATTACTTGCTGACGCCGGAAGACATCGCCGAATGGGAGGAAGCGCATGGGCGCATTCCTCGAGGCGCGATCGTGCTGCTGCGCACCGGCTGGAGCGCGCGCTGGAGCGACCGCAAGGCCTATCTCGGCGATGATGCGCCCGGCGACGCGACGCATCTGCATTTCCCCGGCTATGGCGCGCAGGCGGCGGCGCTGCTGGTCGTCGATCGCCGCGCCAAGCTCATCGGCATAGATACGGCGAGCGTCGATAATGGGCCGTCGCAGGATTTTCTGGTGCATCGAATCGTCGCCGGCGCCGACGCCGCCGGGCTCGAGAATCTCGATAATCTCGACAAATTGCCGGCGACCGGCGCGGTGGTCTTCGCTCTGCCGATGAAGATTTCCGGCGGCACCGGCGGGCCGGCGCGCATCGTCGCCGTCGTGGCGCAATGAGCCGCGCCTATTCGTGATCGTCGAGCCAATGCTCGAGCGCATGAAAGCTCGCCTGCGCGCCGTCGATCATCGCCGGCAGCAGGCCGCGCTCCGCGCCCGCCTCCAGCGCCGCGCAGCAGAGGCGCCAATCCTCCGTCTCGCCGCCGGAGAGGAAGCGTCGGCCGCGCGCGCAGCCGGCGCCGAGCAGCGGATCGAGCGCGGCGGCGAGAAAGGCCGCGCCGAAGCTCGATCCTTCGCGCACATAGAGCGCGCCGAGCCATTCGCCCGGCTCGCTCAGCGCCGGCGCCTCCGCCATGGGCAGGCGCGCGATGGATTCGCCGCTCGCGCCGAGATCGAGAAGATCGCGCGTCAAAAGATGCGCGCGGGCGCCGATGCGCGGATCGACGCCATGGCCGAGCGCGGCGTCGATCAGCGCGCGCTCGAAGGGCAGATGAAATCCGTAGAGCCGCGCCAGCAAGCGCAGATATTGCGACGACGCGATCCTTCCCGCGGCGAGCGCCGCCAGCGTCGGATGCGCATGCAGCCGCAGATGCGCCGCCTGCGTCGCGCTGCGCAGCGCCGCTCGCGCCGGCGAGACGATCTCGCCCGCGGCGCTCACGCGCGCGACGCCTGCCGCCGCGAGGCGGCGCATGTCGAGGCTTCTTGCGACATTGCGCGCGAGAGAGCGCCCACCAGCTCCTCCGGCGCATAGGGCTTGGTGACGACGGGACGGCCGGCGAAGCGCGCAGGCGTCACGATGCGGCTCTCGAAGCCCGTGGTGAAGACGAAAGGAACATGCGCCTGGACCAGCGCGTCGGCGACCGGCCACACCGGCTCGCCGTCCAAATCTATATCGAGCAGAGCGACGTCGAAATCGGGCCGCAGCGCCGCGCGTAGGCCGTCCCAGACGGTGGCGCAGCTATGCGCGATCTCCATGCCCCATTCCTCCAGCAGCTCGCGGACGGAGAGCGCGACGAGCGCAGCGTCCTCGACCAGCAGAACGCGGCGATGCGACAGGGCTCGCGGGGGCGGCTCGCCGGGGCTCGCGTCTTGCCGCTGCTTCTCGCTCTCGCGCGGTCCCTTGGCGAAGGCGATCTGCGAGACAGGAATGCGCAAGCGGCAGTGGACGCCGCTCGCTGCGAAGCTCAGCTCCGCCGCGCCGCCGAGATCGATCGCCAGCGTGCGCTCGATCAGCATGCGCCCAAAGCCGGAGCGCTCCGGCGGAACGACCTTGGGGCCTTTGCTCTCCTTCCAGCTCAGCTCCACGCTCTCCTCGCCCTTCTCGCGCCGACGGCGCCAATCGACGCGCACCACGCCGCCGGGCGCAGAGAGCGCGCCATATTTGGCGGCGTTGGTGGCGAGCTCGTGAATCGCCATGCTGACGGCGAGCGCCGCCTTGGGCTTCAAGGCGATCGGCTCGCCGCTGATGCTGCAGGCGTTCTCCTCCGCCCGGCGAAACGGCGCGAGCTCGTCCTCGACGATGGCGCCGATCGACAGGCCTTCCCATCGGCTCTGCGTCAGCAGATTTTGCACGCGCGCCATCGTCAGAAGCCGGCTCTGCAATGTCGCGTTGAACTCCTCGAGCGAAGCGGAGGAGCGCGCCGTGAAGCGCACCAGCGACTGAATCACCGAGAGCGTGTTCTTCACGCGATGCTCGAGCTCGGCCATCAAAAAATCCTGACGCGCCTGCGCCGCCTGCCGCTCGCGCAGGGCGAGATCGAGCGCATGGACGAAGACTTCGAGGATCGACGAGCGCAACGATCGGGCGATCTCGATTTCCGTATCGCTCCAGGCGCGCGATTGCAGACGCGCGGTCTCCTCCCAGGCCTCGAAAGAGGCGCGCGGCGTCAGCGTCTCGCCATCCGCCTCCACCGCCTTTGCCGGGTTTCCCGCCCAGCGCACGACCTGCCGCAGCTCGCCACGGAAGAACAGCACATAGTCCTTCGGCGCGCGCGAGACGGCGATGGCGAGCACGCCGGAGGCGACGTCGCAATAGGCCTCCGCCGGCGCATAGACGAGCGGCAGGCGGTCGGTCGCGAGCACGCCCTGCTGCGCATGCTCGTGAATCCAGCCGACCAGCGCGCCGATCTGCGCCGCGGAAGGCGCGCGGCCGAGCGTCACGCATTCGCCCTCGATGCAAACCGCGCAGCCGTCCGCCTCGATCAGATCGAGCAGATTAGGCTGTCCGCCGAGCAGCGCGCCGGCGAGGTCGCCACGGCCGGACATGGCGCCGACGAGACGGCTCTGCACCTCGCCCGCGCGCATGCGCCGCTTCGACGTCTCACTCTCGAGACGGCTCTGAAACTCGAGCGAGATCATCTGCGCGAACAGCTCGCAAGCGGCGCGGCGGCGCAGATCGAGGAAATGCGGCGTGCGATGGTGACAGGCGACGAGGCCGAACAGCTTGCCGCCGACGACGATCGATAAGGACATGGAGGCGCGCACGCCCATATTGGCGAGATAGCGCAAATGCACCGGCGAGACGCTGCGCAACATGCTGCAGCTGAGATCGAGCGGACGGCCGGTCGAGGGCGAGAGCGCCGGCTCTATCGGCGCCGGCGTGTAGCGCGCGTCCGGTATGAGGCGCAGCCAATTGGTCACATAGAGCTTGCGCGCCTGCTGTGGAATGTCGGAGGCCGGAAAGCGCAGGCCGAGATAAGAATGGCAGCCCTCCGCCGCCGTCTCGGCGATGACGCTCCCCGAGCCGTCCGGCAAAAAGCGATAGACCATCACATGGTCGAAGCCGGTGGCCTTCGCCGTCTCTCGCGCAATGGCCTCGGCGTAGCCCTCTATGGTCTCCGCGCGCGCCGTCGCGGCGAGCATATTCTGCACGAGCCCGAGCGGATCGCGCTCGACGTCGTCGCGACGCGGCTCCAGCTCGATGAGAATGACCCGATCGCCGATGTGGACCACGCCCTCGAGCGCGACCGCGCCGCCGCTCGCCTCCGTCTCGAAGGCGAGGCAGGAGCGCGGCCCCTCGTCGGCGACGATCCGCGTCAGCCGAGTCGCCGCCACCGCGCCGAGCCGCGCCTCCACATTCTGGCCGAGAAGAGCGCTATGCGAGGCGCCGAGCAGCGCCTGCGTGTCCCCGGCGATCTGGGCGATGCGCATATCGTCGGGATCGAGCGCCAGAAGCACGCCATGCGGCTGGATGGCGCCCGGCGCATGGATCGGCTCCCGATCGCAAATCGATAGCTCGACGCTCTGCGGGGCGTCTCCTGGCGTCATCGCGTCGCCGCTCCAGCGTCATGGGGGTCGAGCGGTCATATAAGGCCGGACGCCTCGGCCTGTAGGGGCGCCGGCGGCGCGCCTCACGGTGAATCAAAATTAACCATTGGTCGCTTAAGCTCCACAGCCATTGCCAGACCAAACAGGACTGAATTTCCATGCGCTTTCATGTCGGCCGCAATTATCGCGCGGACGGAGAGAGATATCGTAAGGCCTCGCCGCAAACCGCCAGCGATCTCGTTCTGGCGGCGCGCTCGGCCGCGCGCGCCAGCGAGCCCGCGGCGCCGCGCAAATCGCCCTTCGCACGCGCCGTCCTCGTCGTCGCGACGCTCGCCGCGCCACTCTTCGCCGGACGCGCCTATCTCGACGCGACGCGGACCGAGCCGGCCCTGATCGCCGCCGAGGAGACCAGGCCGACCATTCGGCAAGTGGGATTGCAGCCGGCGGGATTGCCGACGGCTTCGCCACTGCTGAAGGCCGAGCGCGAAGACATCGATCTGACGGCCACGGGCTCGACGCCGCCCCGCCAGGAGGAGGCGCGCCCCGCGCCCGCCGGCTCTGCGGCCGCGGCGCCAGCGCCCGCCAAGACGCGGCGGACGGCGAGCGGCTCCGTCAGCCGTTCGGCCAGAGAAACTTCGAGAAGCCCGGAATCGTATCGGTGATGGTTTGCAGCTTGGGGCGGCCGACCGCCTGCTCGGCGAGCACGAAGACCGCTTTGGCGAGCTTCTGCAGCTGCGCGGCGGATAGCCCCATGCTGGTCAGCCGCGAGGTCAGCTCGACCACGTCTTTCTGATTTTTGCCGACCAGAGCCCCGAGCCCGCCGAGCGCCAGCCCGAGCAGCCCGCGGCGCGGCGCGGCGAGCGCCGCCTCGACCGTCTCGCGGCCGCCGGGAACGCGCGCGATCAGCTCCGCGCCGACAGCGGCGTCGCGCTTCTCCAGAAACGCGAAAATGTGACCGATCGCGAGACGGGCGGTCGGCGCCGAAATGCCGACGTAATTGCCGATGGATGCGGCGATCTCCTCCATTTGCCCTCCGGTTCGTCGATGTGCGCGAGACGAGCGCCCGGCTTTTTAAGCTTCGACGCAGCGCCGCGCCATAGCCGCGAGCAAATCATCGACAGACGACGGCGCCGCCGGAGCCTTTGCCCCGGCGGCGTCGCATCGTTCAGAGCGCCGCGATCACGCAAGTCACATTCGACGCGGGCCTGACGGGTCCGATGCCCGTCGAAGGTCAGGGCTCGTGCTCGAGGAGATCGGGAATACGCTTGGCGAGGCTGCGCAACACGCTGTCGGCGCCTTTGAGCATGATGTCGTAGAGCGCGTCGGAGGTCGGCTCGGTGGAGATCCCCTCCTGGACAAAGTGGAAATGCGTGCCGCCGTCGGGCAGAGCGGAGATCGTCCAGGTGACGGTCACATCCATATAGTGACCGAAGCCCTTGAGTTCCTCATGGCCGCCTTTCCAGCGGAAGCTGAGCTTCTCGCCAGGGACGACCTCGAGCACCTTGCATTGGAACTCGCCATCCCAACGCTCGATCGGGCGGCTCCAGATGGTGAAGGAATGTCCGACCTCCGGCCGGATGTCATTGGGGAAAAACCAGACGGCGAGCCATTCCGAATCCGTCATGGCGCGCCAGACTGCGTCGACCGGATGCTCGAAATCTTTCTCGGTCGTAATGCTTCGCGTCTCGGTCACGGCTATCGCTCCTGTTTCAGAATTAGAAGCAACAACCCTGCCAAAATGCCGGGCGTCGGCTCACGCCGGCGCGCGCGCGACCTTGGCCGGACCGAGATCGACCTGGATCTCGTCGCCCTCTATCTTCAGCTCGTAAGGATGCAGGGCGTTGCGGACGAGATGCGTCACGCATTTGCCGTTGACGCCGTCGAAGCCCCAATTGTGATAATTGCAGAGCACGGTCTTGCCGTCGAAAGTGGCTTCGTTGAGCGGCATGTCGGCATGTGGACAGCGGCCGCGAAAAGCCTTGAGCTCGCCGCCGGCCGGCCAGACCAGCAGGACGCTCTTGCGGCCTGCCTGAAAGAGCCCCATGGCCCCTTCGCTCACGGCGCTGGTGTTGCAAATAAAGGTGAACGCCATCGGGATCGCCCTCGTTTCAAGAAGCTTCCCGCCGCGACACGCAAGTTGCGGACCAAACGCGCCCCCGCGACGCCCCCTGCTCTCCCGGATGCGCACCTTCGAGCCTCGGAGATCTACCGTAAGCTCCCGGGCGGGATCGCAGGGCCGGCGCCACGAATATCAATGTGGCGCATAATTTCGCTAAAAACAGCGGACCGATTGTCGCAATCGTTCACAAGCGATGCGCCGCCTCGGCATGGGCGATCAGCAACAGGAGATTTTCCAGAATGAGAACCGAGGTCAGCGGCCCCACTCCGCCGGGAACCGCCGTGAGGCGAATGTCCAGCCCCTCAAGCGCCGCCGCGTCCACATCCCCCGCGAGCTTGCCGTCGATGAAGCCGACGCCGGCGTCGACGACGAGCTGCCCATCCGCAAAATAATCGCGCCCGAAGAAATGCGGACGGCCCGTCGCGACGAAGACGATATCGGCCGCGCGCGAGAATTTCGGAATGTCCGGCGTCGCCGAATGGCAGATCGTCACTGTGGCGCCGGCGTTCACCAGCATATTGGCGAGCGGCTTGCCCACCGTGCGGCCGCGGCCGATGACGGCGACCGTCTTGCCGGCCAGCGGCCCTTGCGTCTCCGCCATGGCGATGCAGGCGCGCGGCGTCGCGGGCGCGATGAAGCGCTGATGCGGCCCATTCTGCAGCAGCGCGCCGAGATTGCCGACGGAGAGCCCATCCGCATCCTTGCTCGCTGGGATGAGATTGGTCACGTCGATCTCGTCGAATGCGGGCTTCGACGACATCACGACAATGACGCCGTGAATATCCGGGCGCGCGCAGAGGTCGCGCATATGCGCCGCTATATCGGCATAAGAGCCGGCATGGGAGAGATCGACGCCCTCGAAAGCCGCGCCCACCTCCTCCGCATGCTTGCGCTTGACGGCGACATAGCTCAGCGCCGCCGGATCGGAAGAGCAGACGACGGCGGCGAGCTTCGGCGTGACGCCGCGCGCCTTCAGCGCGACGATCGCCTCCGTGAGCGCCGCCTTACGGGCGGCGACGATCTCCTTGCTGTAGATTTTCTGCATAGGACACGCCTTTCACAGCGCCCGGCCCGGTCTCGCTATAAGCCGAAAGCCGCGCGATCGATGCGTGGCCTTTCGACGCTGGCGCGAACGTGATCTCAGCATCCTCGATCAGCCGAAGCGCGTCGCCTCGCAGAAATACCGACAAGACACAACCTCAGATGGCTGAATGCTCATGCGTGTCGAGAAGCGGCGCCGATCGCGACGTCGCTCGCTTTTTGATTTTGGCGCATTTTGGAGACCTCCTCCATTCGAGGGATTTGGAGGCATAGCGATTGCGTTAAGGTTAACGGGATCGAGCGCACGTTTCATTTTGAAATCGACGAAGTCTCTGTCCCTGTAAAAATATTGTGTATCTTCAATACATTGAGAGTCTTGCGTTGTGGAGCTCTCGATCACCGCGCCAAAATGACACAGTGAAATAGACGATGAACAAGAAAAACGATCCGCCGATCAATTTTGATCCGAAGCAGGAGCGCGCCCAACGGCGTCCGCTCCCCTCCCCTTCCGAAAGCGACGTCGCCAAGCCCGTGACCAGCGAGCCGCTGGCGGATAAGTTGCGCCATGTCCGCGCCATCCTGCGCGCCGTCGAAGAATCTCGCGAGCAGAATTTGACGACCAAGCGCCTCTTCGAGCCGACGGCGATCGATTGCCTCAAGCAGCTCGTCGAAGCGCTCGACAGAAACGAGGGCGTCGAAGCCGCCCTCGTCGATGCGCGAACGATTTTGAAGACTGCCGGAATGGGATGAACAAAGCGAAAGACGCCGGACCAATAGGCCCGGCGTCTCTTCCTCGTGGTCGATCGCCTTGCGCAGCGCGGCGATGAAGCGACGTCGAAACGAGATTTTACCGCGTCATGATCTGCGAGTTGAACAGCGTATAGGCGGCGACGGCGAAAACGACGATCGCGAAGGCGATGGTCAGCTGTCCGGTGTTCTTGGACAGGCGCCGCGCCAATGCCGCGCCAATCAGCGTTCCCACCGCGCCGCTGCCGATGATGACGATGGCGAGCAGCCAATCGATGAGGCCCGAGAACGCATAGGTCGCCGCCGTCGTCATTCCGAAGACGGTGACGGCGACGAGCGACGTGCCGACGGCGTTGATCATCGGCATTCCCGTCGAGCCGACGAGGCCGGGCACGACGAGGACGCCGCCGCCTATGCCGAAAAAGCCCGAGAACAATCCCGTGACGAGTCCGAAGGAGGCGACGCGCGGCGCGCGCTCCACTGTGCATTCGACAGCGGCGTCGCCCGCGGCGCCGCGGCCGCGCAGCATCATCACGCCGGTCAGGATCATCGCCAGCGCGAAGAGAAACAGCAGCCGCTGTCCGTCGAAGCTCTTGCCGATCGTCGAGCCGACGACGGCCCCCAGCATTCCGGCCGCGGCGTATATGCCGCCGCAGCGCCATTTCACCGAGCCGGAGCGCGCATGGTTCCACAGGCTGAAGGCCGCATTGACGGCGACCGCGAATGCGCTGGTGCCGATGGCGACATGCGGATCCTTCACGCCGACGACATAGACCAGCAGCGGCACGGCGAGCACCGAGCCGCCGCCGCCGATGAGGCCGAGCGTGAAGCCGATGGCGGCGCCGCAGCCGGCGCCGATCACATATTGAATGAGCTCGAGTTGCACATCGCCCTCGTCATGTCGCGAATTTCCACCTTCTCCCCGCGAGCGGGGAGAAGGATGCGGCGCAGATTGCGCGAAGCGATCTGTCGGACGCGCTCGTCACTCGGCGGGCTGCTCGCCCTTCTCGATCATATGCGGGGCGCAGAGCCATTCCTGGCCCTTGAGCATCGCGCTCCAATAGATCGGCGGCAGCAGCCGCTCCTTCAGGAACCATGCGGCGCGCGACGGACGCGTGCCGTCGATCAGCCATTTGGGGAAGCTCGGCAGCAGCTTGCCGCCATAGCCGAACTCGGCGAGCACGATCTTGCCGCGCTCCACTGTGAGCGGACAGGAGCCATAGCCGTCATAGCCGACATGCGGCGCCTTGCCGTCGAGAACCGAGAGCACATTGATCGCGACGACGGGCGCCTGCTTGCGCGCGGCGGCCGCCGTCTTGGCGTTGGTCGTCGCGACGGCGTCGCCGAGCGCGAAGACATTGCCGTAGCGCGTATGGCGCAGCGACTCGGGATCCACGGCGATGAAGCCGCTCTCCGCGGCCAGCGGACTTTTGGCGACGAACTCCGGCGCGCGCTGCGGCGGCACGGCGTGCATCATGGCGAAATCGCGCTCGACGCGAATGATCGCGCCATTGGCGTCCTTCTCCTCGAAGGTCGCGATCTTGGCCGGCCCATCGACGGCGACGAGCTTCGACTCGAAGCGCAGATCGATGCCGTAGCGCTTCACATATTCCATCAGCGCCGGCACATAGGCCGGCACGCCGAACAGCACAGGGCCAGCGTTATGAAACTCGACCTCGATGTCGGAGAGCGCGCCGGCGCGGCGCCATGCGTCGCAGGAGAGATACATCGCCTTTTGCGGCGCGCCCGCGCATTTGATCGGCATGGGCGGCTGCGTGAACAATGCGCGTCCGCCGCGCAGAGTCTGCGCGAGGTAATGCGTGTAGGGCGCGAGATCGGCGCGATAATTAGAGGTGACGCCATTGCGGCCGAGCGTCTCGACGAGGCCGGGAATAGCCTCCCAATCAAGCTTTATGCCGGGCGAGGCGATGAGCGCGCGATAGCGCAGCCGCGAGCCGTCGTCGAGAACGACCTCATCGGAATCGGGCGCGAATTCGGCGACGGACTTCTTGATCCAGACGGCCTTGTCGGGGATGACCGAGGCCATCGGACGCTTCGTCACTTCCGGCTGGAACACGCCGGCGCCGACGAGGGTGAAGCCGGGCTGATAATAGTGAAGCTCGGCCGGCTCGACGATGGCGATGGAGAGCGAGGGCCGACGCTTCAAAAGGCTCGCCGCCGCGGCGACGCCGCCGCTGCCGCCGCCGACGATCACCACATCATAAGAGCCCGGACCGCGGTCGCCGGTCGGCGCGCCGCCACGCGCGATGATGCGCGCCTTCCACGGCTCGAGATCGACGCCGGCAGCTTTCGCCGCGGCGAGAACAATTTCAGCGCCGAGCGGCATGGCCTGAGACAGCGCCCATAATGCGCTCGCGCGCCTGCCGCTCTTGCAATAGCCGAGCGTGGGACCGCTCGCAGTCGCGAGCGCGCTGGCGAAATCGGCGACGGACACATCGTCTATGTTCGAGGGCGTCACCGGAACATGCTTGGCCGCGAGCCCATGCTTCGCCGCCCATTCGGCGACGTCGCGGAAATTGGGCTGGCCCGGCTCCTCATCGTCGGGACGACAATCGATGACGAGACGAAATCCGTCGCGCGCGGCGCGCTCGACATCGGCTTCGGAGATCTGCGGCGAAACGGAGAAAACGGACGACAGTTTCGTGAAGCTCATGACGGTGCGTTCCTCTTTTTTTGTTCGCTTTTTTAGGTGTGTGTCGGGGAGAAGCCGCGACCGGCGGAACGCGTCGGTTCAGACGCGCTCGCAGGTCGAGATTCCAAAGAGACGATAGGCGGGGCAGAAGGAGACGAGGCTGGTCGCCAAGGCGATGATCGCCACGACGCCGAGCGCGATGGCGAGGCCGCCGGAGAGCGCGCCGAGCCAATAGGCCAATGCAATGGCGGCGACGATGGCGAGACGGAAAATGCGGTCTATTGTTCCGACATTCCTGGTCATGACTCGTGCCTTTCGTTCGAGCGTTTCGGCTTTCACATTTTCTGCGCGGTGAGGCGCTGCAGAACCATTCCGAGCGCCATGGCCGCGACGAAGGGCGCGGCCTCGAGCGGCGCGAGGGCGAGATCGGCGAGCGCTGGACCGGGACAAAGGCCGGCGACGCCCCATCCGAGACCGAAGATCGCCGCGCCCAAAACGAGGCGCGCGTCGATCGGCGAGGTCGGCGGCAGATCGAAGCTCTCGGCGGCGAGCGGACGCTCCAGCCGGCGCATGACGCGCCAAGCGATCGCCATTGGCACGAGCGCGCCGATCATCACGAAGGCGAGAGTCGGATCGAAGGCGCCGAAGACATCGAGAAAGCCGCGCACGCGCGCCGGATTCGCCATGCCCGAGACCGCGAGGCCGACGCCGAAGATCACGCCGCTGAGAAGGCCGAGAAGAGTGGATCTGTTCACCATGCGAGCCCCGCAGCATTCATCGCCGCCACCGTCGCCGCCGCGACGCTCATGAACACTCCCGTCGCGACCAGCGAGCGTTTCGAGAGTCGCGACAGGCCGCAGACGCCATGGCCGCTGGTGCAGCCGGAGCCGAGCCGAGTTCCATAGCCGACGAGCAGCCCGCCGATCAGCAGCATCGCCAGCGGCGGAAAGCGCATCTCGATCGGCCCGGAGAGAAGAACGAGCGCTCCCGCGCCGAGCGGCAGGCCGAGAACGAAGCCCGCCGCCAGACCATCCGGCCCGCAGGCCTTGGTGAGGCCGATCGTGCGGGCGAAGAGGCCGCTGACGCCGGCGATGCGCCCGGCGCCGAGCAGCATGATCGACGCGCTCGCGCCGATCATCAGCCCGCCGGCGAGGCCCTGCGCCATGGAAGTGGCGAGCGTCATCAGAAGACATCCAGCGGGAGCTTCAGATAGCGGGCGCCATTGTCCTCCGGCGGCGGCAGGCGACCGCCGCGCACATTCACTTGCACGGACGGCAGGATCAGATGCGGCAGGTCCAAGGTCGCGTCGCGATGCGTGCGCATGTCGACGAACGCGTCCTCGCCGACTCCGTCATGCACATGCACATTGCCCTTGCGCTCGGCGCCGACCGTCGTCTCCCAGGCATAGGCATCGCGGTTCGGCGCTTTGTAGTCGTGGCAGAGGAACAGCCGCGTCTCGTCCGGCAGCGCCATCAGCCTGCGGATGGAGCGATAGAGCGCGCGGGCGTCGCCGCCGGGGAAGTCGGCGCGCGCCGTGCCATAGTCGGGCATGAACAGCGTATCGCCCACGAAGGCCGCGTCGCCGATCACATAGGCGACATCGGCGGGCGTATGGCCGGGCACATGCAGCGTGATCGCCGGAATCTCGCCGATCGCGAAAGTCTCGCCATCGTCGAACAGATGATCGAACTGCGAGCCGTCACGGGCGAACTCCGTCCCGAAGTTGAAGACCTTGCCGAAGACGGTTTGAACCGTGGTGATCTCGCGGCCTATCGCGAGCTTGCCGCCGAGCTTGGTCTGCAAATAGGGCGCGGCCGAGAGATGGTCGGCATGGGCGTGGGTTTCCAGCAGCCAGTCGATCGTCAGACTTTCACGATTCACGTAAGCGACGATCTCGTCCGCGCCTTTGGTCGAGGTGCGGCCGGACGCCGCATCGAAATTCAGCACGCTGTCGACGATCGCCGCATGGCGCGTCGTCGGATCGTAGACGATGTGAGACGCTGTAAAAGTCGGCTCGTCGAAGAAGGTCTCGACCTGAATAGACGGCCGTTTCGCGGCGGCGAGGATCTGTTCCCTAGCCCGCTCTAGCGCTGCATCCGTCATGGCAACCTCCCATTTAATTTCATGGTTACATTATTTATGTAATCGTATAGTCTGCTTGTGTCAAGCTCGGAATGGGGGCATTTGAAAGCCATGGAAAAAGAACCGACTTCGGCTCCGACGACGGCCGTGCGCGCGCTGCGCGTCGGCGATCTCGCGCCGGTTTTTCAGGCGCGCTCCACCGGCGGCGACATTCGTCTCGATCAGTTCCGCGGCCGCTGGCTGATCTTCTTCTCGCATCCGGCGGATTTCACGCCGGTCTGCACCAGCGAATTCGTGGCGCTGGCGCGCGCCGCGCCGCGCTTCGAGGAAGTGGGCTGCGCGCTGCTGGGCCTCTCGGTCGACAGCCTCTATTCGCATCTGGCCTGGGTACGGGCGATTCGCGACCTTTTCGGCGTCACCGTCCCCTTCCCCATCGTCGAGGATCCGACCATGACCATTGGTCGCGCCTATGGAATGCTGGACGAGACCGCCCGAGATTCCTCGGCGATGCGCGCGACCTATTACATCGACCCGGAGGGAATCGTGCGGGCGCTCACTTGGTATCCGCTGACGGTCGGCCGTTCGGTGGAGGAGATGCTGCGCCTCGTCACGGCGCTGAAAAAGGCGGCCTCTGGCGAGGTGATGACGCCAGAGGGCTGGATGCCCGGCGGCGATCTTCTGCTGCCGCCTACCAACGCCGCGCAAGACGCGCTCGCGCCCGGCGCGACCGACAGCTGGTTCTATCGGACATGCAAAGATTCAGGCAAATGACCGCACTCTACCAATCGCGCGAGCGCGCCAATGAGGCCGCCGAAAGGCTGAAGATTTTCGCGCAGCCGCAGCGGCTGATGATTCTGTCCTATCTCCTCGCCGGCGAGCACACGGTCGGCGAGATCGAGGCCGCGACGGCGATACAGCAGCCGGCCTTGAGCCAGCAACTCGCCGAGCTGCGCCGCGCCGAGCTGGTGGAGACGCGCCGCGCCGCCAAGCAGGTCTTCTACCGCCTGGCCGACGCCAAGGTGACGCTCTGCGTCAAATGCGTCGAGGCGATCTTCGAAGGCGCCGCCGATCCGCAAGGCGCCCTCGCCGAAGCGCTGCGCGCGCCGCAGGCCACGCGCGAGGCGCCGGGCAAGGCCGGAGCGGCGGCGTTCGCGAAGATCGTGTAACCGATGCCGTGGCCGCCTCCACCTCGACGCGCGGCCGCCGATGGTGTTAAATCCTATTGAGCATTATCAGGGGAAGCCAATGCGGAGCACCCAGCAATTCAGCGTGACGCTGCCGACTGAAATGGCGCAAATGGTCAAGGCGAAGGTGTCGTCCGGTGAATACGCCAGCGAAAGCGAGGTCATTCGCGACGGCCTCCGCGCCCTGCTGGCGCGCGACCGCGCGGTCGAGAACTGGCTGTCGCAGGAGGTCGCGCCGGCCTATGACAGGATGAAGACCGACCCATCGCGCGGACGATCTCCCGCCGATGTTCGCGCGGCGCTGGCGGCCGAGCATGAGCGGGCGACGAAGACGACCCGCTGATGGGGTCCTATAACGTCATTTTCTCGCCCGAAGCCGAGGCGCAGCTCCTCGCCACCTATCGCTGGATCGCTGAGCGGGCGACTCCGTCGGCGGCCGAGCGTTTCACCGGCGCGATCGTCGATTATTGCGAAAATCTCCGCAGCTTCCCCGAGCGCGGGACACGTCGTGACGATTTACGGCCGGGCCTGCGGACGATCGGCTTTCGTCGGCGCGTGACGATCGCTTTTGCCGTCGAAGCCGAAGTCGTGACGATCGTCGGCGTTTTTTACGGCGGACAGAATTTCGAAGCTTCGCTGTCGATCGCAGACGAATGAAAGGCGAATCCAGCCGCAGCGCATTCTCGCATCCGGCCCGCCTTCCATGATATTCACGAGACCATGACGAAAGCCGCCGAAACAAGAGGCGCGGCCAAGCCGCTGTTCTCCTATCGCAAGCATTGGGCGCATCGCTTCGGCGTCGCCCCTTTTCTGCCCATGTCGCGCGCCGAGATGGACACGCTCGGCTGGGACAGCTGCGACATCATCCTCGTCACCGGCGACGCCTATATCGACCATCCGAGCTTCGGCATGGCCATCATCGGCCGCCTGCTGGAGGCGCAGGGCTTTCGCGTCGGCATCATCGCCCAGCCGGATTGGCGCGACGCTTCCGCCTTTCGCGCGCTCGGCAAGCCCAATCTCTTCTTCGGCGTCACCAGCGGCAATATGGATTCGATGGTGAACCGCTACACCTCCGACCGGCGGCTGCGGCACAACGACTCCTACACGCCCGGCGGCGAAGGCGGCAAAAGGCCGGACCGTTCCGTCATCGTCTACGCCCAGCGCTGCCGCGAGGCTTTTCCCGATGCGCCCATATTGCTCGGCGGCATAGAGTCGTCGCTGCGGCGCATCGCCCATTACGACTATTGGTCGGACAAGGTCCGCCGCTCCATCCTCTTCGACGCCAAGGCGGATCTGCTGCTCTATGGCAATGCCGAGCGCGCGCTGGTCGAGGTGGCGCATCGCATCGCCAAGCGCGGCATGGCGCAGGATTTCTCCGATATCCGCGGCCTCGCCTTCACGCGCGAGGCGACGCCGGAGGGCTGGCTCGAGGCCTCGGCCGAGGACATCGACGAGCCCGACGAAGGCCGCATGCGCAAGGATGCGCAGAGCGAAGGTGTCGTTATCCGCCTGCCCGCTTTCGAGCAGGTCGCCAATGATCCCGAATCCTACGCGCGCGCCTCGCGCGTGCTGCATAGGGAGAGCAATCCGGGCAATGCGCGGCCGCTGACACAGCGTCATGGAACGCGCGACATTTGGCTCACCGCGCCGCCCATTCCGCTGACCATGGCGGAGATGGACGGCGTTTATGATCTGCCCTTCGCGCGCGCGCCGCATCCCTCCTACACGCAGGCGATTCCCGCCTGGGAGATGATCCGTCATTCGGTGACGATCATGCGCGGCTGCTTCGGCGGCTGCTCCTTCTGCTCGATCACCGAGCATGAGGGCCGCATCATTCAATCGCGCTCGGAAGGCTCGATCCTGAAAGAGATCGAGACGATCCGCGACAAGACCGAAGGTTTCACCGGCATCATCTCCGACATTGGCGGGCCGACGGCGAATATGTATCGCCTCGCCTGCAAGGATCGCGAGACCGAGGCGCTGTGCCGGCGGCCCTCCTGCGTCTATCCCGATATTTGCAAGAATCTGGAGACCAGCCATGACGCGCTGATCCAGCTGTATCGCAAGGCGCGCGCAATTCCCGGCGTCAAGAAAGTGATGGTGGCCTCGGGCGTGCGCTATGATCTCGCGGTGAAGAGTCCGGCCTATGTGCGCGAGCTGGTCGAGCATCATGTCGGCGGCTATCTCAAAATCGCGCCCGAACATACGGAGAGCGGCCCGCTCTCCAAGATGATGAAGCCCGGCATTGGCTCCTACGACCGCTTCAAGCGTCTGTTCGACGCCGCGGCGCAGGCGGCCAAGAAGCAATATTTCCTCATCCCCTATTTCATCGCCGCGCATCCGGGCACGAGCGACGAAGACATGATGAATCTGGCGCTATGGCTGAAGAAGAACGGCTATCGCGCCGATCAGGTGCAGACCTATCTGCCCTCGCCCATGGCGCTGTCGACGGCCATGTATCATTCGGGCTTCAATCCGCTGAAGCCGGTGCGGCGCGGCGCGTCGGAAAAGGTCGACGCCGTGAAGGGCCTGCGCCAGCGCCGCCTGCACAAGGCCTTTCTGCGCTATCACGATCCCGAGAATTGGCCGGTGCTGCGCGAGGCGCTGAAAGCCATGGGCCGCGCCGATCTCATCGGCCCCGGCAAGCATCATCTCGTGCCGGGCTGGCAACCGGCGGGGACCGGCAAGGCCGGCGAAGGCCGGCGCACAGGTCAGAAAAGCGCGCGGCCGCAGTCGCGGGAATTCCGAACGAACGGACTGCGCTCGCGGGGCTCATAAGATTTGGAGAGCCGACAGCGCCCCCCGCCCCAGCCTTCCCCCGCTTCGCAGGAGAGCGAGCAGGCTCTGCGCGCCGTCTAAGGCTCGCGTACCGTTTTCCGCCCGCGCCGCCGAGCCTCAGAACGGAATGTCGTCATCCAGCTGATCCGACAGACGTCCGCCGCCGGCCGGCGCCGGCGAGCGCTCGGCGGGCGCGCGCTCCATCGGCGAGGAGCGGCCGAAGCTGGAGCCGCCGCCGCTCGACTGATAGGAACCGCCGCCGCCTTCGTAATCGCCATCACTGCGGCCGCCGCCCTTGCTGTCGAGCAGCTGAAGCTCGCCGCGGAAGCGTTGCAGCACGACATCCGTGACTTTGCGCTGCACGCCATCCTTATCCTGATATTCGCGCGACTGCAGCTGGCCCTCGAGATAGACTTTGGAGCCTTTGCGGCAGTACTGCTCGGCGACCTTCCCCAAATTCTCGTTGAAGATCGATACATTGTGCCATTCGGTGCGGTCCTTGCGCTCGCCCGTGTTGCGATCACGCCAGGATTCCGTCGTCGCCACGGAAAAGGAGACGACCCGGTCCCCCGAAGGCAGCGTGCGCACTTCTGGATCGCGGCCGAGATTGCCGACCAGAATGACCTTATTGACCGCCATGACGCTTCTCCGCCTCGATGATGCTCGCGGCACCTTAGTCCGAAACGCGCGGACGCGAAGGCGTTCCGCCGCCTTGTCCACAATTCACGCGCTGTTCTTTTTTTGTTCTAGCACTTCCCTCTGCGACGCGCAACGAGGCGCCGTCGCGCAAAAATATCAGCGCGGGCGGCGCCGTCTCGCGCCGCCAGATCGCTTTAGCGGGATCAATCTGCGAGAATCGTCGTCTCGGGCCGATAGCCCTTGAGCTTCAGCCATGCGCGCGCCTCCTTGTGCGGCACCATATGATTGCTCGCGATGGCATAGACGCCGACCTTCTCGCCCTTGCTCTCGTCCCTATATCGCCAGCCGCGCTCCCCCAGCTTGGAATCGACGAGATGCTCCCAATAAGCGAGCAGCTTCAGATTCTCATAGTCGATTTCATATTGCGTCTTCATCTCGTCGAGAAACTGCTGCGCGGAGTCGAATTTCTTCGCGGTCGTAGGGCTGCTTCCGTCGGCATAGCCGAAGACTGAAATCGGAAAATGCAGACCGACTCCCTTCTTTTTGAGCTGATGAAAAATCTGATGAAGATGACGGTAATCAGGAATGTAATGGCCGCTTTTGTTCGACAACCACTTTATGAGGCCATTGTCGACTTCTATTTCTCCGGCGCAAGCCACGGCGCCGCCGCCCAGCAATGAGGAATGGTGGTAATGGCCGACGATATGGGAGTGGATGTGAATATTCCCCTCCTGGCTCATCACGAAGACGCCCTTGCCGAGGCCGGAAAAATGCGTGACCATTGATTTCGTGCTGAAGGGCTTGCGGAATAGCGGGTCGAGAAACAGCCGCCCGCCATTGACATAAACGCGCGTCAACCCCTGCTGCGCCGCCGTCGTGTCATAGATGACCTTGAGCGCGCCCATATTCGCCATTTCGACATTGCCGTCCGCATCGGCCGAGGCGCCTTCTTTCGAGAGCCAAGAGCGCAGCTCGCCGATACTCTTTTGCAGATTTGTCCTCTGCATCTCGAACTTCTGCCGTTTCGAGCTTTTTTCGAAAGCGCCGATGCGATCCTTCATCGAGGTTCCGACATTAGCGGGGGTCGACAGCTCGATCTCCACTATCTTCAGCTCCAATATCGCCGCTCGCAGCCTATTTTGAATGCGCGACCAAATGAGCGGTTCTGTCCGCAACCCGCTCGTGCCGACCTCATTGCTGTAATGCGAGCTGACGCCCCTCAGTTCGGTATATTGCATCGTCGTCGATCCTTCCGCCTCAGAACGTCTCGTCGAGATCGTCCAGCACTTCCGATGATCGAAAGCCTAGTCGGCGAAGGGCCGCGAAGATGTGGGAAAAGCCACCGAGCGAATGCGGCCAGAACGGCCGGCTTTCGGCGAGGCGATTTGCCGAAATCAGCGCGCGCTATGGGGATGCGACCTCGGCCGAAGCGATTCGGAACGGTCATTTCGCCGTTTCGGCGGAGCGGCGCGGATCAATCGGGCCCGCGGAGACTTTCTCTGCCGCGCCGCCCCCGCGGGGCGATTTTTTGATTTTGTCGATTTTTGTGGTGAGCGCGATGGGACTCGAACCCATGACCCTCTGATTAAAAGTCAGATGCTCTACCGACTGAGCTACGCGCTCGCTGGATTGCCGCTTCGAAACCGCGGGGCGCGCCCGCGCGGCTCGTCGTGACCCCGGCGGCTCGACCCCTACCTGTTGGCGAGGGGCCGGTCAACCCCGGCTCGAGCGGATCGCTCCTCAGGCCATCCATTTCACATAGAGCACGAAGAGCCAGAACAAGATCGTCGAGACGATCGTCGTCGCGACGGCCTTGATCCACAGCTTGGGGGCCACGGGCGCGCCAGGATCCCCTCCCGTCGGCGTGTCGTCCTCCTCTTCCGAGGAGCGGACGCCGAAAGGCAGGATCGCGAACAGCACGATCCACCAGATCGTCAGGTAGATCGCTACGGCGAGCGGCGTCGTGAATGGCAAGATCCGCGCTCCTCGACCCTTCGCTCGGGCTCCCGCCCTCGCTCTTTCAGGCCTGCTCAAGCTCCACCAGGGCCCCGTTGAAATCCTTCGGATGCAGGAAGAGCACCGGCTTGCCATGGGCGCCGATCTTCGGCTCGCCATCGCCCAGCACGCGCGCGCCGGAGGCTTTCAGCTGGTCGCGCGCCGTCAGAATATCATCCACCTCATAGCAGAGATGGTGAATGCCGCCGGCCGGATTTTTGGCGACGAAGCCGGCGATCGGCGAGGCTTCGCCGAGCGGCTGCAGCAGCTCGATCTTGGTGTTGGGCAACTCGACGAAGACGACCGTGACGCCGTGCTCGGGAAGAGACTCCGGCTCGGAGACCTTTGCGCCGAGCGTATTTTTATATGTCGCCGTCGCCGCCGCGAGGTCCGAGACGGCGATGGCCACATGATTCAAGCGTCCGATCATGACGTTTCCCTGAAATTTCTCCAGAGACCTAAATGCGTCATCACGCCTCGATGATCAATACATGCACTTGCGGTTTCTTGCCCCACACCGCATTGACGCTGGCTCGCACTGCGCGCTCCACCGCCGTCGCGGCGGCGTCGAAATCCCGACGCTTCTGCCGCGGCAGATTGTCGAAGGTGCGGAAGATGGCGTCGTCCACGACCTCGCCCATATCCGCGCCGTCGCGCCCCTTCTTCGGCAGGCCGGAGATCAGCACATCGGGATCGCCGACGAGATCGCCGCGCTTGTCGATGGCGAGCGCCAGCGACACCACGCCGGAGAAGCTCAGACGCGCGCGCTCGCGCACCGCGCCGTCATCTTCCGAGACGAGCACGTCGCCGTCCTTGAGCAGTCGGCCTGTCGGAGCCTTGCCGACAATAGCCGGAGCGCCCGGAAACAGGCGCACAATGTCGCCATTGCGGGCGCCGATCGTCGTCTCGACTCCCTTGCCCCTGGCGAAGGCGGCGTGGACGGAGAGATGATGCCCCTCGCCATGCGCCGGCACCGATATGCGCGGCCGCACCCAATCATAGAGCTGCGCGACCTCGCCGCGGCGCGGATGGCCGGAGCAATGGACAAGATGGTCGTGATCGGTGATGACCTCGACGCCCTGGTCGCAGAGCTTGTTGACGACGCGATGCACCTCCCGCGTGTTGCCGGGAATGGCGCGCGAGGAGAAGATGACCGTATCGCCGGAGACGAGCTTGATGACCGGATGCTCTTTCTCGGCGACGCGAGCCATTGCGGCGCGCGGCTCGCCCTGGCTGCCGGTCGCCAGCACCACGATCTTGTCGCGCGGCAGGGCCGTGAACATGTCGAGCGAGAGAAACGGCGGCAGCCCATCGAGAAAGCCGCACTCCCGCGAAACCTGAATGACGCGCTCCATGGCGCGGCCGGCGACGACGACGCTGCGCCCGGCCGCCTGCGCCGCTTCCGCCACGGCGCGGATGCGCGCGACATTGGAGGCGAAGGTCGTCACCAGCACGCGCTCCTTGGCGTCGCCGATGAGCTTGCGCAGCGTCTGCGCCACATCGCTCTCGGAGAAGCTGTCGCCCTCGCGCAGAATATTGGTGGAGTCGCAGATGAGCGCGTCGACGCCCTCGTCGCCGAGCGCCGTCAGCCGCGCGGCGTCGATGCGATGCCCGACGCCGGGCTCGGGGTCGATCTTCCAGTCGCCTGTGTGGATCGCAAGGCCGACCGGCGTGCGAATCGCGAGCGCATTGGCCTCGGGAATCGAATGCGCGACGGCGACGAATTCGACGTCGAAGGGGCCGATATCGAGACGCTGGCCCGTCGCCACGGTGACGACCTTTATATTGGGCGAGCCTGCCTCCTGCAGACGACGCGCCTCCAGCAGGCTCGCGGCGAAACGCGTCGCATAGACGGTGCAGCCGAGCTTTGGCCAGAGGAAGGAGAGCGCCCCTATGTGGTCCTCATGGGCGTGGGTGATCACCAGTCCGACGAGATCGCGGCGGATTTTCTCGACGAAAGTGACGTCCGGCATCAGCAGATCGACGCCCGGCAGCTCCGGGCCGGGAAAGGCGAGGCCGCAATCCACCATCAGCCATTTGCGCGTCTTGGGCGGGCCGAAGCCATAGAGAGCGGCGTTCATGCCGATCTCGCCGAGACCGCCCAAAGGCGCAAAGACGAATTCGCTCACTTCCTCATTCATCGGCCACGCTCCGGCTCGGGCCGGGCCGCCGCGAGGGCCGGCAAGAAGATGTCTCCCGCTTCTATGGCGCGACGGCCGCTGCGGGTCGAAATAATCAGGCGTCCGTCGGCGTCGATGGTCTCGAATCGTCCTGCGATCGTCTCCCGCGGAAGACGCGCCTCGATCTCCCCGCCCAATCCCGCAGCATGGCCGAGCCAGCGCTCGCGAAGCGCCGCGAAGCCGGCGCCGCTCGCCCAGAGAGCGAGCGCGTCCGCCATCTTGTCGGAGAGCAAAGCAAAGAGCGCGCCGGCCGAAGGGCCGCCCAAACGCGACAAATCGCTCGCCGGATACGGCAGATCGTTCGGCGCGGCGACGCAATTGACCCCTATGCCGATGACGCAGCCGAAGGGCGCCCCCTGCCCCGCCGGCTGAACGCCTTCGAGAAGAATGCCCGCCAGCTTCTCGCCATCGAGCAGCACGTCGTTCGGCCATTTGAGCGCGAGCCGATCGACTGCGCCGGTCGCCTCGATCAATGCGCCGATCGTCGCGAGGCCGGCCGCGAAGCCGAGCTGCGGCGCGAGCGCCGCCGGCCCAAAGCCGGAGACGAGCAGGCTCGCATGGAGATTTCCGCTCATCGAGCTCCAGCTACGCCCGAGGCGGCCGCGGCCCTTGCTCTGGCGCGCGGCGACGATCCACAAGGGACCGAAATCACCCGACTCGGCCCGACGCTTGGCTTCGTCATTGGTCGAGTCGATCTCGTCGTAAATCTCGAGACGAACCCCGCGCGAGAGCGCGTGGTCGCCGAGCCTCACGCCCTCCATCGGGCTCAGAACAGCGACTTGGCGGCGGCCGTCGCGGCCTCGACCACGGGAGCCGGATAGAGCCAGAAGCCGAGCAGGAACACGGTCGAGACCGCGAGCACCGCGCGCAGCGACAGAGGCGATTGATCGAAGGCCGGCGCCGGCTCGTCGAAATAGATCACCTTGACGACGCGAAGATAATAGAAGGCGGAAATCGCGCTCGCCAGCACGCCGACAATGGCGAGCGGATAGAGCCCGGCGTCCACCGCCGCCAGCAGCACGTAATATTTCGCGAAGAAGCCAGCGAGCGGCGGCACGCCTGCGAGCGAGAACATCAGCATGGCGAGGAAGAAGGCCGCCGTCCCATTATTGCGGGAGAGCCCCGAGAGATCGCTGATCTTCTCGACCGGACGCCCCTCGACGCGCATCTGCAGAATGGCGGCGAAGGCGCCGAGCGTCATCACCAGATAAATGGCGAGATAGATGGCGACGCCGCGCACGCCCGCCTCATTGCCAGCCGCGAGGCCGACCAGGGCGAAGCCCATATGGCCGATCGAGGAATAGGCCATCAGGCGCTTGATGCTGGTCTGGCCGATCGCCGCAAAGGAGCCGAGCAGCATAGAAGCGATGGCGAGGAAGATCACGATCTGCTGCCACTGCCCGACAATGCCCGGAAAGGCGGTGAAGACGATGCGCACGGTGATCGCCACGGCGGCCATCTTCGGCGCCGAGGCGAAAAAGGCGGTGACAGGCGTCGGCGCGCCCTCATAGACGTCCGGCGTCCACATATGGAAGGGCGCGGCCGACATTTTGAAGGCGAGGCCGGCCAGCACGAAGACGAGGCCGAAGATCACGCCGAGCGACGGCGCGCCGGTGATCGCTTTGGCGATGCCGTCGAAAGAGATGGTCCCCGAGAAGCCGTAGAGCAGCGAGGCGCCATAGAGAAGCATGCCGGAGGAGAGAGCGCCCAGCACGAAATATTTGAGGCCGGCCTCTGAGGCGCGGGCGTCGTCGCGGTCGAAGGCGGCGGCGACATAGAGCGCCAGCGACATCAGCTCTATGCCGAGATAGAGCGCGATGAGATTATCCGCCGAGACGAGCAGCAGCATGCCGATCGTCGACAGCACGACGAGCACCGGAAACTCGAAATTGCCGAGCTTGGCGCGCTGAAGATAATCGCGCGACATCAGTATGGTGACGAGCGAGCCGACCAGCGTCAGCACTTTGACGAAACGCGCGAAAGCGTCGTCGACGAAGGCCCCCTCGAACAGCGAGGCTTCCGACGTCTGGCCGAAGAACAGCGCCAGAATGGCGAGGCCGAGCAGCCCCGCCGCGACCTCGTTGACAAGGCCGAAGGCGCGCGCGCCGCGCCAGGCGCCGATGAGGATCAGCGCCAATACGCCGAGGGCGAGGATGGTTTCTGGCAGGAAGTGATGCGCGAGGGCGGTTGAGAACGACATCGTCAGCGACCGATCATTGAGCGGCCTGGGCGACGACATGCGCCGCATTGGCCAGGGCCGTGTGAGATTGCAGGAGATTGGCGACGGCGGCCGCCGAGGCGTCGATGATCGGCTGCGGCCGCACGCCGTAATAGAGGGTCAGCGCGATGAGCGGCACAAACAGGACGAGCTCTCGCGCCGAGAGATCGCTGATCGTCTGCAGCGACGGCTTCTCCAGCGCGCCGAAAACCACGCGACGGTAGAGATACAGCGCGTAAGCCGCCGACAGCACGACGCCCGAGGTCGCGAACAGCGCCACCCAGCTATTGGCGACGAAGGCCCCGGTGAGCGTCAGAAACTCGCCGACAAAGCCGGAGGTGCCCGGCAAGCCGACATTCGCCATGGTGAAGATCATGAAGGTGACGGCGTAGAGCGGCATGCGATTGACGAGGCCGCCATAGGCCGCGATCTCGCGCGTATGCATGCGATCGTAGATGACGCCGACGCAGAGGAAGAGCGCGCCGGAGACGAAGCCATGCGAGATCATCAGGAACATGGCGCCCTGCACGCCCTGCGTCGTCAGCGTGAACAGGCCCATTGTGACGAAGCCCATATGTGCGATCGACGAATAGGCGATGAGCTTCTTTATGTCCTCCTGCACCAGCGCGACCAGCGATGTGTAGATGACGGCGATCACCGACAGCGCATAGACGAGCGGCGCGAAATAGGCCGAGGCGTCCGGGAACATGGGCAGAGAGAAGCGGATGAAGCCATAGCCGCCCATCTTCAGCAGGATCGCCGCCAGGATCACCGAGCCCGCGGTCGGCGCCTCGACGTGGGCGTCCGGCAGCCAGGTGTGGACCGGCCACATGGGCATCTTCACCGCGAAGGAGGCGAAGAAGGCGAGCCACAGCCAAATCTGCATCGACGGCGGGAATTTCGTCTCGAGCAGAGTGACGATGTCCGTCGTGCCGGTCTTGCCGTAGATCGCCAGAATGGCGATGAGCATCAGCAACGAGCCGGCGAGCGTGTAGAGGAAGAATTTGAAGCTGGCGTAGACGCGCCGCTTGCCGCCCCAAATGCCGATGATGAGGAACATCGGAATGAGGCCGCCCTCGAAGAAGAGATAGAAGAGCACGAGATCGAGCGCGCAGAACACGCCGATCATCAGCGTCTCGAGGACGAGGAAGGCGACGAGATATTCCTTGAGGCGGAACTTCACCGATTCCCAGGAGGCGAGAATGGCGAAGGGCGTCAGGAAGGTCGTCAGCAGCACGAAGGGAATGGAGAAGCCGTCCACGCCCATTTTATAGGTGAGGCCCGACCCGAACCATGCCCTCTCCTCGACGAGTTGGAAAGCGGCGCTCGCCGTGTCGAAACGGCCCCAGACGACGAGCGACAGCAGGAAGACGACGATCGTCGTCAGCAGCGCCGCCCATTTGGCGTTGCGAAGCGTCGCCTCGCTCTCGCCCTTCAGCGTGAGGATGAAGGCCGCGCCGACCAGCGGCAGAAAAGTGAGGCCGGTGAGAATGCCGAAGCCGAACATCAGCGCAGACCTCCTGCGACGAACCAGGTGACGACCGCCGCGACGCCGATCAGCATGGCGAAGGCGTAGTGATAGACATAGCCAGTCTGCAGCTTCACCGCGAGGCGGGCGCCGTCGACGACGCGCGCGGCAATTCCGTCCGGGCCGAGCCCGTCGATGATGCGTCCGTCGCCGCCCTTCCACAGCAGCCGACCGAGCGCGAAGGCGGGACGCACGAAGATCGCGTCATAGAGCTCGTCGAAATACCATTTGTTGAGCAGGAAACGGTAGAGCCGCGGGAATGCGTGCGCGATCTTCTGCGCCGTGCCGGGCGCCAGCTGATAGACGAAAAGCGCGCCGAGGAAGCCGAGGATCATCATCACCGTCGCGGCATAGGACACCCAATGCGGGATCTCATGCATGGCGTGGAGAATGTGATTGTCGTGGCCCGTGTAGAGCGCGCCCTTCCAGAACTCGTCATAGCCATGGCCGGCGAAATCGCCGATGAACAGGGCGCCCGCCGCCACCGCGCCCACCGCCAAAACGGCGAGCGGGATCAGCATGACGATCGGCGACTCGTGCGGAACATGATGGCCATGGCCGTGATCGCCATGCGCATGATCGTCGTGACCATGAGCATCCGCATGCGCGTGATCGTCGTGGCCATGCGCGGCGTGAGCGTCCGCATGAGACGCCTTCGCCTTGCCGAAGAAGGTCAGGAAGACGAGTCGCCAGGAATAGAAGGAGGTGAGGCCCGCCGCCACCACCGTCGAGACGAAGGCGAGATAGGCGACGCTGCGATGCTCGCCGGCGGCGAAGGCCGCCTCGATGATGGCGTCCTTGGAGAAGAAGCCGGCGAAGCCGAGCTCGGTTCCCGGAATGCCGACGCCGGTCAGCGCCAGAGTGCCGATCGTCATCATGGCGAAGGTGAAGGGAATCTTGTTCCACAGCCCGCCCATGTTCCGCATGTCCTGCTCGTGATGCATCGCATGGATGACCGAGCCGGCGCCGAGGAACAGCAGCGCCTTGAAGAAGGCGTGGGTGAAGAGATGGAACACGCCGAGCGAATAGGCGCCGACGCCTTCCGCCACGAACATATAGCCGAGCTGCGAGCAGGTCGAATAGGCGATGACGCGCTTGATGTCGTTCTGCACGAGGCCGATCGTCGCCGCGAAAAAGGCGGTGATGGCGCCGATCAGCGTGACGAAAGCGAGGGTGTCCGGCGCATATTCGAAGATCGGCGACAGGCGCGCGACCATGAAGACGCCGGCCGTCACCATTGTGGCGGCATGGATGAGGGCGGAGACCGGAGTCGGGCCTTCCATCGCGTCCGGCAGCCATGTGTGCAGCAGGAATTGCGCGGATTTGCCCATCGCGCCGATGAAGAGCAGGAAGGTCGCCAGCGTCAGCGCGTCGAAATCGGCGCCGAACACATGAATCTTATGGCCGGCTATGCCGGGAACGGCGGCGAAGACCTGCTCGAAGCTCAGGGATTGGGTGAGCTGGAAGACCAAGAAAATGCCGAGCGCGAAGCCGAAATCGCCGACGCGGTTGACGACGAAGGCCTTGATGGCCGCGGCGTTGGCCGAAGGCTTCTGATACCAGAAGCCGATCAGGAGATAGGAGGCGAGACCGACGCCCTCCCAGCCGAAGAACATCTGCACGAGATTATCGGCCGTCACCAGCGAGAGCATGGCGAAGGTGAAGAGCGACAGATAGGCGAAGAAGCGCGGACGATCCGGATCCTCGTGCATGTAGCCGATCGAGTAGAAATGCACGAGCGCCGAGACGCTGGTCACGACGACGAGCATCACCGCGGTCAGCGAGTCGACGCGCAAGGCCCAATCGACGCTGAGCTTGCCCGAGGTGAACCAATTGGCGAGCACCGGCGCGCTCGCATGGCCATGGCCGAGCGCCACGTCGAAGAACTCGATCCACGAAAAGCCGCAGGCGATGAACAGCAGCGTCGTCGTCACGAGCTCGGACGCGCGCGCGCCGATGCGCCGTCCGAACAGGCCCGCGATGAGAAAGCCGATGAGCGGCAGAAAGACGATTGCTTGGATCATCGGCGCTCAGCCCTTCAGAGAGTTGATGTCCTCGACCGCGATCGTGCCGCGGTTGCGGAAATAGGTGACGAGAATGGCGAGGCCGATGGCCGCCTCCGCCGCCGCCACCGTGAGGATGAACAGAGCGAAGACCTGGCCGGTCAGATCGCCGAGCGAGGCCGAGAAGGCCACGAGGTTGATGTTCACCGCCAGCAGGATCAGTTCCACCGACATCAAGATGATGATGATGTTCTTGCGGTTGAGGATGATGCCGGCGACGCCGAGCGTGAACACGATCGCCGAGACGACGAGATAATGGGTGAGGTCGACGACCATTGCTGCGATCCCCTCAGACGCCCGCCCGCGAGGGCACTTTCTTGATCTCGATGACATTGTCGCGCGTGCGCGCGTTCTGCTCCTCGATCTTCTGCCGCTTGACGCCGGGACGATGATGCAGCGTCAGCACGATCGCGCCGATCATGGCGGTGAGCAGCACCAGCGCCGAAGCCTGGAAGAAGAGGAAATATTTGGTGTAGAGCACCTGACCGAGCGCCGCCGTGTTGGAGACGCCGGCGACGATCGGCGCCGCGGCGGCCTCTTTCGCGCCGGGCGCGCTCTGCCAGCCGAGCGCGAGCAGCCCGAGCTCGCCGAGCACCACGGCCCCGACGGCCGCGCCGACCGGCAGATGCTTGCTGAAGCCCTGGCGCAGCTCGGCGAAATCGACGTCCAGCATCATCACCACGAAGAGGAACAGCACAGCGACCGCGCCGACATAGACGACGACGAGGATCATGGCGAGGAATTCGGCCCCGGCGAGCAGGAAGAGCCCCGCGCCATTGACGAAGGCGAGGATGAGATAGAGCACTGAATGAACCGGATTGCGCGAGACGATCACCGCGAAAGCCGATGCGATCAGCACCGCCGAGAAAAGATAGAAGAATGCCACAGCCACTTTGTCGTCCTCTCTCGAGCGTCTCGTTGCGTCCGGCTCTCGTTGCTTCTCAGCGATAAGGCGCGTCGAGCGCGATGTTGCGCGCGATCTCGCGCTCCCAGCGCGCGCCATTCTCGAGCAGGCGCTCCTTATTATAGTAGAGCTCCTCGCGCGTCTCGACGGCGAACTCCTGGTTCGGCCCCTCGACGATGGCGTCCACCGGGCAGGCCTCCTGGCAGAAGCCGCAATAGATGCATTTCACCATGTCGATGTCGTAGCGCGTCGTGCGGCGGGTGCCGTCGTTGCGGCGCGGACCGGCCTCGATGGTGATGGCCTGCGCCGGGCAGATCGCCTCGCAGAGCTTGCAGGCGATGCAGCGCTCCTCGCCATTGGGATAGCGGCGCAGCGCGTGCTCGCCGCGAAAGCGCGGGGAGATCGGGTTCTTCTCATGCGGATAGTTGAGCGTCGCCTTCGGCTTGAAGAAATAGCGCATCGACAGGAAGAAGGCGGCGATGAACTCGCTGAGGAAGAGCGACTTGGCCGCAGAATCGAGCTTCATGACCTCACTCCCTTAGTTCGCGCCCGCCGAGCCGGCGAATTGCAGAATGCCGGCGACGACGATGACCATGACGAGCGAGATGGGCAGGAACACCTTCCAGCCGAGCCGCATGAGCTGGTCGTAGCGATAGCGCGGCACGAAGGCCTTCACCATGGCGAAGAAGAAGAAGAAGAATGTGACCTTGAGGACGAACCAGATCACGCCGGGGATCAGGGTGAAGGGCGCGATATTCACCGGCGGCAGCCAGCCGCCGAAGAAGAGGATCGTCAGCAAGGCGCACATGGTCAGGATCGCCACATATTCGCCGAGCATGAACAGCATGTAGGGCGTCGCCGAATATTCGATCATGAAGCCGGCGACCAGCTCCGACTCGGCTTCCACCAGATCGAAGGGCGGGCGGTTCGTCTCGGCCAGCGCCGAGATGAAGAAGATGATGAACATCGGCAGCAGGCGCAGCCAATACCAGCCGAGAACGCCATATTGCGAATCCTGCGCGCGCACGATCTCGGTGAGATTGAGCGAGCCGGCGCAGAGCAGAACGGTGATGATGACGAAGCCGATCGAGACTTCGTAGGACACCATTTGCGCGGCCGAGCGCAGCGCCGACAGGAAGGGATATTTGGAGTTCGACGCCCAGCCGCCCATGATGATGCCATAGACGCCGAGCGAGGAGATGGCGAAAATATAGAGAATGCCGACATTGAGATCGGCGACCGCCCAGCCGTCATTGACGGGGATGACCGCCCAGGCGGCGACGGCGAGCATGGCCGTGACGAAAGGCGCGAGCAGGAACACGCCCTTATTGGCCGTGTCCGGGATCACCGGCTCCTTGAGCACGAATTTGAGCATGTCGGCGAAGCTCTGGAGCAAGCCCCAAGGGCCGACGACATTGGGTCCGCGGCGCAGCTGCACGGCGGCCCAGACCTTGCGGTCGATGTAGATCGCATAGGCGAGATAGACCAGTAGAACGACCGTCAGAACGACGCTCTTCACGATGATCAGGAGAAGGTTCAGCAGCCAGCCGTCGATCACGTCCTTGCTCCTATTCCGCCGCTTGCTTCAGTCGATCCAGCGCCAGCGCCGAACATTCCGCCATTGTGGCGGAGGCGCGCGCGATCGGATTGGTGAGATAGAAATCCGTGATCGCAGGCGCGAAATCGTCCTTCCACGCGGTCGCCGGCTGCAGCGCCACCGCCTCGAGATCGGCCGCCGAGGCGGAGCCGATCTGATCGAGCCGCAGGAGATGCGGATGCGCCTCGCCGAGCTTGGCGCGCAGCTGCTTTTGCGAGTCGAAGGGCAGCGGCGCGCCGAGAGCGCCCGAGAGCGCGCGCAGGATCGCCCAATCCTCGCGGGCGTCGCCCGGCGGGAAGGTCGCGCGCAGCGCCTCCTGCACACGGCCTTCCGTGTTCACATAGAGGCCGAACTTCTCCGTATAGGCCGCGCCCGGGAGAATGACGTCGGCGCGATGCGCGCCCTTGTCGCCATGCGTGCCGATATAGACGACGAAGGCGCCCGGCTCGATCGCGATCTCATCGGCGCCGAGATTGAAAACAAGGTCGAGCGCGCCAGCCTTCGCTATGTCCGCCGCATCGAGGCCGCCCTGCCCCGGCGTGAAGCCGAGATCGAGCGCGCCGACGCGCGACGCCGCCGTATGCAGCACGCTGAAGCCGTTCCAGCCGTCCGACAGACCGCCGTGCTTCTTGGCGGCCTGAGCGGCGAGCGCCAGAATGGCGCGGCCGTCGGGACGCGCCAGCGCGCCCTGACCGATCAGCACGAGGCGCTTGGCGGAGCCCGTCGCCGCGCTTTCGACGAAGCGCGCCAGAGCGTCGGGACCGGCGCCGAGATAATCATAATCATAGGTCAGATCGGCCTGCTCGCCGATCACCGAGATGGGGAAGCCGCCCTTCAGCCAACGCTTGCGGATGCGCGCATTGAGCACGGGCGCTTCCTTGCGCGGATTGGAGCCGATAATGAGCAGCGAATCCGCCTCGTCGACGCCGGCGATGGTGGCGTTGAAGAGATAGGAGGCGCGGCCGAAGCGCGGATCGAGCTTGGTCCCGTCCTGGCGCGCGTCGAGATTGACGCTGCCGAGCCCCTCGACGAGGAGCTTCAGCGCGTAGATCTCCTCGAGCGCGGCAAGATCGCCGACGAGCGCGCCTATCTTCTCGGCTTTCGTCGCCTTGGTCTTGGCAACGACGGCGGCGAGCGCGTCCTGCCAGCTGGCCGGACGCAGGCGTCCATTCTCACGAATATAGGGACGGTCGAGGCGCTGCGCCTTCAATCCGTCGACGACTTGTCGGGTCTTGTCGGAGATCCACTCCTCATTCACCGCCTCGTTGAGGCGCGGCAGAATGCGGATCACCTCGCGGCCGCGGGCGTCGACGCGGATCGCCGAGCCCAGCGCATCCTGCACGTCGATGGTCTCGGTCTTCTGATACTCCCACGGACGCGCGCGGAAATTCTGCGGCTTGGGCAGGAGCGCGCCGACGGGACAGAGATCGGTCACATTGCCTTGCAGCTCCGACGTCATCGCCGTCTGCAGATAGGTGGTGATCTCCATATCCTCGCCGCGGCCGATCGCGCCCATATCGCTTGTGCCGGCGATCTCCGCCGTGAAGCGCACGCAGCGGGTGCAATGGATGCAGCGGGTCATCGCCGTCTTGACGAGCGGACCGATATATTTGTCTTCGACCGCGCGCTTGTTCTCGGCATAGCGCGAGCTGTCGCCGCCAAAGGCGAGCGCCTGATCCTGCAAATCACATTCGCCGCCCTGATCGCAGATCGGACAGTCGAGCGGATGATTGACGAGCAGGAACTCCATCACGCCTTCGCGCGCCTTCTTCACCATCGGAGTTTTGGTGAAGACTTCCGGCGGCGCGCCGTCCGGTCCGGGACGCAGATCCTTCACGGCGACGGCGCAGGAGGCCTGTGGCTTGGGCGGGCCGCCCTTCACCTCGACGAGGCACATGCGGCAATTGCCGGCGATCGACAGACGCTCGTGGAAGCAGAAGCGCGGCACCTCGGCGCCGGCCTCCTCGCAGGCCTGCAGCAGCGTATATTCGGCCGGAACATCGACCTCGACGCCATCGACGAGAATTCTGGTCATTGGAATGCCTTACTCCGCCGCCACGCGCACCGGATCGGGATGCGGATTGGCCGCATAACGATCGATGCGCTTCTCGATTTCGCCACGGAAATGATTGATGAGACCCTGGATCGGCCAAGCCGCCGCATCGCCGAGCGCGCAGATCGTATGGCCTTCGATCTGCTTCGACACGTCGAACAGCATGTCGATCTCGCGCTTGTGGGCGCGGCCTTCCGCCATGCGGGTGACGACACGCCACATCCAGCCCGTGCCTTCGCGGCAAGGCGTGCACTGGCCGCAGCTCTCGTGCTTGTAGAAATAGGAGATGCGGGCGATGGCGCGGATGATGTCGGTCGACTTGTCCATGACGATGACGGCCGCTGTGCCGAGGCCAGAGCCGAGCTTCACGAGGCTGTCGAAATCCATCGGACAGTCGATGATCTGATCCGCCGGCACGAGGCGCACGGAAGAACCGCCCGGAATGACGGCGAGAAGATTGTCCGAGCCGCCGCGCACGCCGCCGCAATGGCGATCGATCAGCTCGCGGAAGGGAATGGACATGGCCTCTTCCACATTGCACGGCTTGTTCACATGGCCGGAGATGGAAAAGAGCTTGGTGCCCGTGTTGTTGGGCTTGCCGATACCGGCGAACCAGCTCGCGCCGCGACGCAGGATCGTCGGCGTTACGGCGATGGATTCGACATTATTGACCGTCGTCGGGCAGCCGTAGAGGCCGACATTGGCCGGGAACGGCGGCTTCAAGCGCGGCATGCCCTTCTTGCCTTCGAGGCTCTCGATCAGCGCCGTCTCCTCGCCGCAGATGTAAGCGCCGGCGCCGTGATGGACGTAGAGATCGAAGGGATAGCCGTGAATATTGTCCTTGCCGATGAGCCGCGCCTCATAGGCCTCGTCGATCGCCTTCTGCAGCGCGATGCGCTCCGCGATGAACTCGCCGCGCACATAAATGTAAGAGGCGTGCGCGCCCATGGCGAAGGAGGCGATCAGCGCGCCTTCGATCAGCGTATGCGGATCATTGCGCATGATCTCGCGGTCTTTACAGGTGCCCGGCTCCGACTCGTCGGCGTTGATGACGAGATAGGAGGGACGCAAGGGGTCTGGCGTCTTGGGCATGAAGGACCATTTGAGGCCGGTGGAGAAGCCGGCGCCGCCGCGTCCGCGCAGCCCCGAATCCTTGACCTCTTGAATGATCTTGTCGCGGCCGAGCTCCAGCAGCGCCTTGGTGTTGTCCCAGGCGCCGCGCGAGCGGGCTCCGGCGAGGCTCTTGTCGCCTATGCCATAGAGATTTGTGAAGATGCGATCCTTGTCGGCGAGCATTTGTCGTTCACTCCGCCTGCGCTTTGGCGCCGTCGCCGTAGAAGGATGTCAGGCTCGTCAGTCCGCCCGCCGGCTCCGAGGAGACGCGGCCCGTCTGCGAGCCGATCTTCACCGGCCGGCCGGCGGCGAGATCGTCGAGTAGCTTCTCGAAATTCTCGGCCGTCAAATCTTCGTAATAGTCGTCGTTGATCTGCACCATCGGCGCATTGCAGCAGGCGCCGAGGCACTCGACCTCGAGCCAGGAGAACAGCCCATCGGCGCTCACATGGCGCTGCGGGCCGACCCGGCGCTCGAGCACGGCGATCAGCTCGTCGGAGCCGCGCAGCATACAAGGCGTCGTGCCACAGAGCTGGACGTAGAATTTGCCGACCGGCTCGAGATTGAACATCGTGTAGAAGGTCGCGATCTCGAGCACGCGAATGTAGGGCATGCCGAGCGTATCAGCGACCTTCTCGATCGCCTTTTGCGGCAGCCAATAGTCGTTCTGCTTCTGCGCCTGCCACAGCGCCGGCACGACCATGGAGGCCTGACGGCCGTCGGGATATTTGGCGATCTGCGCCTCGAGCCACGCCTTGTTCTCGGGCGTGAACTCGAAGCTCGCGGGCTGCTCTTCGGCGAGACGACGTATGGACATCAGCGATCGACCTCCCCGAAGACGATATCGAGCGAACCAAGGATCGCCGAGACGTCGGCGAGCAAATGGTCCTTGCAGAGAAAATCCATGGCTTGCAGATGCGCGAAGCCGGGCGCGCGCAGCTTGCAGCGATAGGGCTTGTCGGTGCCGTCGGAGACGAGATAGACGCCGAATTCGCCCTTGGGGGCCTCGACCGCCGCATAGACCTCGCCAGCCGGCACCTTGAAGCCTTCCGTGTAGAGCTTGAAGTGATGGATGAGCGCTTCCATCGAGCGCTTCATCTCGGCGCGGGGCGGCGAGCAAATCTTATTGTTCACCGTCGCCACCGGGCCGCGGTTCTCGGCCTTCAGCAGCTTATCGACGCATTGCTTCATGATGGAGGTCGACTGGCGCATCTCCTCCATGCGGATGACCGCACGGTCGTAGCAATCGCCATTCTTGCCGACGGGAATGTCGAACTCCATCTCCTCGTAGCAATCATAAGGACGCGCCTTGCGCAAATCCCAGGGCGCGCCGGAGCCGCGCACCATCACGCCGGAGAAGCCGAATTTCCACGCATCCTCGAGCGAGATGACGCCGATGTCGGCGTTGCGCTGCTTGAAGATGCGGTTGCCGATGAACAGCTCGTCGAGATCGTCGAGGACCTTCAGGAACGGGTCGCAGAAAGCGCCGATATCCTCGACCAGCCGATCCGGCAGATCGCGGGCGACGCCGCCGGGGCGGAAATAATTGGCGTGCATGCGCGCGCCGCTGGCCCGCTCATAGAAGACCATGAGCTTCTCGCGTTCCTCATAGCCCCACAGCGGCGGCGTCAGCGCGCCGACGTCCATGGCCTGCGAGGTGACGTTGAGGAGATGCGACAGCAGTCGGCCGATCTCGGCGTAGAGCACGCGGATCAGCTGGCCACGGCGCGGCACCTCGACCTCGAGCAGCTGCTCTATGCCGAGACAGAAGGCGTGCTCCTGATTCATCGGCGCGCAATAATCGAGCCGATCGAAATAGGGCACGTTCTGCAGATAGGTTCGCGCCTCCATCAGCTTCTCGGTGCCGCGATGCAGGAAGCCGACATGCGGATCGCAGCGCTCGACCACCTCGCCGTCGAGCTCGAGAATCAGGCGCAGCACGCCATGCGCCGCCGGATGCTGCGGGCCGAAGTTCAGATTGAAGTTGCGGAGGCTCTGGTCGTTCATCGTGACAATCCCAGGCGGTGGAAGAGCGAATGACGAGAGTCGGAAGCGGCGCGAAGGGTCATGACGCGCGCTCTCACTTGCTCGCCTTCTCGTCGCCGGGGAGATCGTATTGCACGCCCTCCCAAGGCGAGAGGAAATCGAACTTCCGATATTCTTGGGTGAGGTTCAGAGGCTCATAGACGACGCGCTTGCGCTCGTCGTCGTAGCGCACCTCGACATAGCCGGACATCGGGAAATCCTTGCGCAGCGGATGACCGTCGAAGCCGTAGTCGGTCATGATGCGGCGAAGGTCGGGATGGCCGTCGAACAGCACGCCGAAGAGATCATAGGTCTCGCGCTCGAACCAGTCGGCGCCGGGATAGAGGCTGGTCAGCGAGGCGACCGGCGTCGCCTCGTCGGTCTGCGTCTTCACGCGGATGCGCTGATTATGCCTGGGCGAGAGAAGGTGCAGCACCACATCGAAACGTAGATCGCGCTCCGGGTAATCGGCCGCGGTGATGTCGGTGAAGCTGACGAAGAGAAACTCGGGATCGTCGCGCAGCACGCGCGCGGCGTCGAGCCAGCGCGAGCGCTCCACTTCCACGGTGAGCTCGCCATAGGCGATTTTCAGGCTCTTGACCACGCCCGGCAGGGCCGCAGCGACCTTCTCGCCGAGCTTTTCGAGTTCCGCGCTCATTTCTCACCCTCGCGTCATGAGAAACCGACCGCGCATGGCGCGTCGGCTCGCATCGCACTCTTCGTTTTTGCGCGCGCTCCCGAGGAGGCGCGAAATATCACCGCTCGATCGTGCCGCTGCGGCGGATCTTCTTCTGCAGAAGCAGAACGCCATAGACGAGCGCTTCGGCCGAAGGCGGACAGCCGGGGACATAGATATCGACGGGAATGATCCGATCGCAGCCACGCACCACCGAATAGGAATAGTGGTAATAGCCGCCGCCATTGGCGCAGGAGCCCATGGAGATGACGTAACGCGGCTCCGGCATCTGGTCGTAGACCTTGCGCAGCGCCGGGGCCATCTTATTGGTGAGCGTGCCGGCGATGATGATGACGTCCGACTGGCGCGGGCTGGCGCGCGGCGCGAAGCCGAAGCGTTCGAGATCGTAGCGCGGCATGGCCGCCTGGATCATCTCCACGGCGCAGCAGGCGAGGCCGAAGGTCATCCACATCAGCGAGCCGGTGCGCGCCCAATTGATGAGATCGTCGGTCGCGGTGACGAGAAAGCCCTTGTCGGCGAGCTCGTCATTGAGGCCGAGGTAGAAAGGATCGTCCGCGCCCACCGGCTTGCCGGTGCGCGGATCGACGAGCCCTTTGGCGGAGGGCGCCACAAGGGCGGGAATCTGCGTCGGGCTCTGGCGAGTGATCAATCCCATTCGAGCGCTCCCTTGCGCCATTCGTAGACGAAGCCGACGGTCAGCACGCCGAGAAAGAACATCATCGACCAGAAGCCGAAGCTGCCCGCCTCCTTGAAGGCGACCGCCCAGGGAAAGAGAAAAGCGACCTCGAGGTCGAAGACGATGAAGAGCAGAGCGACGAGATAGAAGCGCACGTCGAATTTCATGCGCGCGTCGCCGAAAGGATTGAAGCCGCACTCATAGGCGGAGAGCTTCTCCGGGTCCGGCGCCTTGAAGGCGACCAGGAAGGGGAGAACGAGCAGAGCGCCGGCGATGATCGCCGCGAGGGCGATGAAGATCACGAGCGGCAAATATTGTTCGAGCAGGCTCGGCATGGCGATGTCCGACTTTTGCGGCGGGGGCGGCGATGTGACGCGGGGCGGGAGCCCCGGGCGCCGTCTGACCGCGCGTTCCGTAACCCAGCGTATAGGTCAAAGCAAGAGCCGAGCGCGTCTTTACCAAAGGGATTGGACCAGCGGACCTTACGCCCGCCCACGCCCGGCGGCAAAATGCGCGTCGGCGCCCATCGATCAGGCGTCGCGGGGCAAGAATTCGATGATCCGGGCGGCGGCCTTCATCTCCGCGAATCGCCGCGCCCGCCTTTCCATGGCCTCGGCGTCGGCGCCCCAGGCCTCGATCTGATGGTCCTCGTCGACATGGGCGGCGGCCCAGGCGGCCTCGACCTCCATCTCGCCCAGCGCCACGGCCAGCGCGATGAGGCAGGAGCCGGTGAGCGTCGTCATGGCGTGCAGCGCCGCGAGGCGGAAGGGCGCCTCCGCCCCCTGCCCCGCATAGGCGCGCACGGCCGCGGCGATCGCCGCCGTCGCCTCCGGCGCCTGGGAGACGAAAATCACGCCCGAGGTCGCGGCGAGCTCTGCGCCGAGCCGCTCCTTGGCGAAGGCGAGCAGCGGGTCCCACGCTTCCGCCTGCGCCGCGACGAGGCCGGCCGGCTCCGCGGCGCGATAGCTCACGAGGTCGGAGCCCGCATATTTGGCGACGTCCGTGGCGACCTCCTCGAGCCGGTCGGCGACCCCGTCGATCGCTGAGTTTACAAGCCTCGTCAAAGGCATGGATGTCGGATTGAGCCTTTCGCCCTGCGCCGCCCATTCCTCGGCCAGGGCGTTGGTCAACGTCGAGGACGGCGTCGTCAAAATGCGCCGCGCCGGCGTCTTGACCGTCCGCCCGTCGAGCAGGACGGCATAGCCGCCCTCGGCCTCGCCGACGCTGGCCGATTGGTAGAACCGCTTCGGAAGCTCCGGCCGGGCGCCCCTCTGCACCGCATTGCGCAGCGGATTGCGCTCCTCATCGGGCACGAACAGGCCGTCGGCGAGACTTTCGCTTTCCTTCGACATTGCGCTCTCCTCAGGCGTCTCGGGGGCTCACGCGTCCGGCGCGGACAATATGGGATCGTCCTGCCCCACATCGAAGCCGAAAAACGCCCAGCTATTCTTCATATGCGGCGGCAGCGGCGCGGTGACGTCGAGCGTCCCGCCCTTGGGATGCGGCAGAATAAGCCGCCGCGCCAAAAGATGCAGCTTGGGCTCGAGCTCTGCGGGCATGGCGCGCATCGGATCGCGGCGGCGCACCTCGTCCTCCGGCCTGTGACCATATTTGGGATCGCCGAAGATCGGGCAGCCGATCGCCTCCGCATGGGCGCGGAGCTGATGCGTGCGGCCCGTCAAGGGCTTCATCGACAGCCAGGCGCAGCGCGGCGCCGCTTTGTCGACGATGGCGTAATAGGTCAGCGAATGCTGCGCGCCCTCGTCCCCATGGCGGGCGACGCGCATCTTCTCCCTCGCGTCGGCGGGATCGGCGGCGCGCCGCTCGCCGCCGCGACGGGAGCGCTCATCGACCATATCCGCGCCCTTGGCGAGATAGAGCGAGACCCGCCCCTGCGATGGCTTCGGCACGCCCTCGACCAGCGCCCAGTAGATTTTATGCGCCTGCCGCGAGCGGAAGATTTCCCCGAGATCGGCGGCGGTGCGCCTGTTCTTGGCGATCAGCAGCACGCCGGAGGTGTCCCGATCGAGCCGATGCACCAGCACCGGCCGCTTGTCGCCGACCGCCAGCGATTCGAGCATTCCGTCTATATGCCGCTTCATGCCCGAGCCGCCCTGCACGGCGAGGCCATAGGGCTTGTTCAGCACGAGGAGATGCGCGTCCTCGAACAAGGTCATCCCGGCGAGCTCGCGAGCGTCCTCCGGCCGCACTCGCATCACCGCCGGCGCCGCGACCGTCTCCAGCTTGAGCGGCGGCACGCGAATCTTCTGATTCTGCTCGAGCCTCGTGGAGGTGTCGACGCGCTTGCCGTCGACGCGCACCTCGCCCTTGCGGCAGATTTTCGCGAGATGCGACAGGGCCAGCGCCGGAAAGCGCCTTTTGAACCAGCGGTCGAGCCGCAGCCCCGCCTCGTCCTCGTCGACGATCAGCGTCTGCACGGGCGTCGATTGCGGCGCCTGCGCCGCTTCCCCGGTCATGTCAAAGCCCTCATAAGATAGAGTCCGAGGAACAGGCCTATGATCGACAGCCCTACCGAGCCGCCCACATAGAGCGCGGCGGCGAGCGTGTCGCCGCGCTCGATCAGAGTGACCGCATCCAGCGAGAAGGCGGAGAAGGTCGTATAGCCGCCGAGCACGCCCGTGGTCACGAAGAGCCGCATCGACTGCGACCAGCCGGCCCCCGCCTTGAAGGCGAAATAGCCGGCGGCGAGGCCCATGAGGAAGGACCCGCTGACATTTATGAGGAAAACGCCCCAAGGCAGCTGCGCGCCGAACCAGCGCTGGCACGAGGAATTGACGATATGTCTCAGGGTCCCGCCCAAGCCGGACCCGAGAAAGATGAGAAGAAGCGCGCGCATGGCCGCCTTCTAGCGCAAGCAGGCGATGGCGTCACGGGAGCCGGACGCCATCAAATTGCGCAGCTTCGATTCAAGCCCGATTTACGTATTGCCGCTAACATGCGTAAGCTAGCCCCGACAGCTGCATCGCCGTCACGCAGAAACTATTGAGACTAAATAATATTCTACGGTCGTTATGCGGCCGCAACTCGTCTGCGCCCCAGTCCATGCGCGACTGGCGAGCGCCGCGCATGTGGAGCGACGGCCGTGAGACGACCAGAATTACGCCCCAAAATCGGGGCGGAGCAGCGCGCCGCCGAGACGATCGCCGAGCCGCGCTTCGACGGCCGCTTCAGCGTGCCGCCGGACCAGCGCCGTTACGCCTGCCGCACCATCGACATGTCGGCCGAGGTCGTCGCCCTGCGCAGCGACTTCCGGCCCGCGGTCGGCGATCGGATCGCGCTCGATCTCGATCGCTGGGGCCGTTTCGACGGCGCGGTGATTCGTCTCTTCGATGGCGGCTTCACCGTGGACCTCGAGATTGCGGACCAGCCGCGCGCCCATGTGGCGATGCAATTCGCTTGGCTGACGCGGCACGCCGCGCCGAACGCCCCCCAGTGCCGCGATCACGAGCGCTTGCGGCCCAAGCGCCGGCTCACCACCTTCACCGTGGCGCAAGTGACCCTCCCCTGCGAGATCCTGGATCTCTCGCGCAGCGGCGCCTCGCTGCGGACGGAGGTGCAGGTCCCTCCGGGCGAGAAGATCACGATCGGCAAGCGGACCCAGGCCGAGGTCATTCGCCCGACCGAGGACGGTTTCGCGGTTCGCTTCCGCCGTCTTTTGCCGCTCGAGATATTCGATGAAGATATAGACCTGTGAATCGCCGCCCGAAACGCGCGAAAACGCCGAAAGCGACCCGAAAATGCCTTCCGGCCCGATTGCAGGCCCCGCCCGCATGCGATAGTGAAGACGTAGAAGCCTCAACGCGCCCGTAGCTCAGCTGGATAGAGCGCTGCCCTCCGAAGGCAGAGGTCAGGGGTTCGAATCCCTTCGGGCGCGCCATTTGCGTATATAGGCTCTGCGGAACGACGTTTCGCCGACCGTGATCTTTTCGCGCATGAACGTCCCGAATCGCTCGAGCTGGTCCGGTTCGAGCACGATTGACGGCGCGGACTGGGCTTTGATCCGCTCCAACGCGGCTTTCGCGTGCTCACGCTCCAATCTGAGCGCGGCGAGACGATCTCGGAGAAGATCGTCCATGTCGGTGACGCCATCCTCGACCATTCTATAGAGGCGCTTCAGCTTGTCCTCGGACTGGGCGATTTCCGATTGGAGGGCTTCCACCCGACTGCGGACCTCGTCGTCGCCGGCGGCGCGCTTCTGGGCCAGGGAGGTCAAGATGCCGGCCAGCCGATTCGGGCCGAATAGTCGGTCGGCAAGATGGGTCGTGACCAGACCATCGAGCCGGTCCATCGGGATCGAGCGCCCCTTGCAGCCGGTCTTGCCGACGCGGGCGGCTGTGGAGCAGGTGTAGTAGCGATGCACCTTGCCGCTCTTCGAGGTTCCTGTGCGCAGCGTCATCGCGCCGCCGCAAGCAGCGCAGACAGCGAGGCCGGTAAGGAGAATGGGGCCGGTGACGACTCGGGGAGGCAAGACGCGCGGGTCTCTTGCTTTCAGGCTCGCCTGGGCCTTGTCGAACACGGCAGCTTCGATGATTGGCGGCACGGCGATCTCGATGACTTCACTTTCGGCTTTGGCTCTCCCGGTTTTGGCCTCACGCTTGTTGAAGCGCCACCGGCCGGCATAGACCGGATTGGTCAAGACCTTGTGGACCGACGCGACGCCGAAGCGCGCGCCGAGTCGCGTTCTCAGCCCGCGCCCATTGAGCGTCTTCGTCACCTCCTTGACGCCCATTGGCCCCTTGCCGGCCCCGCCTTCGAGATACAAGCGGTAGATCATCCGCACGGTCTCGGCTTCCACAGGATCGACGACGAGCTTCTTCTTGGTCCTGTGTCCGCGCTTCTCCACTTCGGCGAGTGAATAGCCGAGCGGCAGGCGTGAGCCATTGTAGAATCCCTGGCGGGCGTTCTCCTTCATCGCGCGCAAGACGTGCTTGCTATTCTCACGGCTCTGATATTCGTCGAACAGCGCGATGACCTGTCGCATCATCACCTGCGCCGGGTCGTCGCCGAGTTCCTGGGTGATGGAGACGAGCCGCACATTGTGCTTGGCGAGCCTGCGCACATACATTTCCAGGCCGAAAGCGTCGCGGAAGAAGCGAGAGAAGGAATGGACTACGATGACGTCGATCGGATGATCGTCGTCGCAGGCGCGTTCGATCATGCGCTGAAACTCGGGACGATGGTCGTCCATGGCAGAAGCGCCGGGCTCGACATATTCGGCGACGATGCGCCAACTATGGCGTGCGCAATAGGCGCTCGTCTGCGCTTGCTGGTCGGGGATGGAGAGGTCGACCTCCGCCTGCCGCGTCGTCGAAACCCGGAGATAGAGCGCGGCGCGGGTGCAATCGGACATGGGGAAAACTCCCGGCATCGTCAAATTCGTGGCGCGAGTCCGATCGATCGGCCGAGTCTATTCCCGAGATGCGCAGGCGTCACCGGAATTTCGGCTGCGCCAGCGACAATCGCCCCGGATCGTCCCGCAATGAGAAGCAAAACGAGCCGCGGAGACCGCGGCTCGAAAATTGTGAGATCGGCAATCTCGCCGTCGTGCGGCCCGCTTCAAAACTTCGGAAACGAATCGAGGCGACCGATACGGATCAAGTCGGACAGCGCCGAACGGACCTGCGGCCAGGGAAATTCGGGGCAGTTCTCGCACCATTCGCCCTCGCGGAGCACAGCGTGGAGCTTGGCCGCGACGCCTTCGACGGTCGACGCCGGCGTGGCCGCCAGCGCATCGGCGAGATATCTCGCTATATCCGCGGCTCGCTCTTCGTCTTTTTTCGCTTCGGAGTAGCCGACGGCCAAATCTGCGGCAGCCCAGCGCGCACGATAGATTTCTTCCTCGATGGCGCAGCCCGCCTCGGCGCCTTCGGCATCGTCGACGCCGTCTGACGCGCGGATCATCTGCATCAATTGGGTTTCCAAGCTTTGCTGCTTCTGGCAGAGAACGTCGGTGATGTCCTGGGCGGTCTTCCATCGCGTCCACAGGGACGTTGCCGGATCGACGACCATCGTATGAGACGAGTCGACGCTCGCAATTCCCTTGAAAGGCGCCGGCGCGACGGCGCCGACGCTCGCAACCAACAAAGTCCTTCGGGTGAAAGCAGACGCACTCGTGATAGTCTCGGGGTCAGCCATGATCCGAGCTCCTCATAAGCCGGGTTGTGGTCAGGCCGGGCGAGGTGTTAGCTCCATCCCGCTCGGCCGCTCTCTGGTCAGAGATGGGTCCATCATAACCCGAACGACTCGCCGATCAACAAAATTCGCCATAATATAGCGATTCCTGCATGACGCCCGTCCAATGCCGAATGGCCCGAGCTGCTCTGAATCTCGGCGTCATCGAACTTGCCGATTTGGCGGAAGTTTCCACCAACACCGTGACTCGTTTCGAGCGTGGCGAGCAGGTCAAGCCGTCGACGATCGATCGCATGCGCGCCGCTCTCGAGCAGGCCGGCGTCGAATTCATTCCCGAGAATGGCGGCGGCGCCGGCGTGCGGCTGAAAAAATAGCGGGAATGCCGTCGACCGGGCACAATAGGACAACCGTCCGGTGTCTGCCCCCTCATCGACGTGGTCCGAATCGTTGGTCGAACAAGTCCCCGAGCCACGCCTCGATTACATCGACTTCGGCGCGCGTGACCGGGACATCTTCGGGCCAATCATCGGTGACAGTCCAGGCTTCGAGTTCTCGGTGGGCTTCTCGATCGATGTTCGACCGAGCTCGAATCCGCGTCGACGCGACGCGGCGATCGGCGCCGACGCAGCGAGGATCGAGAGGATTTGCACGCGCTCGCGACATCCCGGCAGGATCGCGCGCTCGATCTCGAACAAGAATGGCCTAATTTTACTCCGGGATGCGCTTTCCTACGCACTGCCATCGAGACGGTGAACGGATGACGGCCAACTCATGATCGCCGTGCGCGCCGAGGTCTCGGCGACACGGCGAGACCGAGGAAGACGAGCACCGCTTGGTTGAGACGCAATATGTCCTCTTCGTCCAAGCGCCCGATATGTGCGCCGATCTTCGATTTCGGAACCGTGGTGACCTTGTCCGCCATCAAGCGGCAGGCCACACGCAATCCGTTGCGCTCGTTCGGCTTCACCGGCAGACGGAACAAAGGCGCGTCCGTCTCGTCTGTCGTGAAAGCGCAAATGGTGATGGAGTCCGTCGCGTCGAAACTGTCATCCTGTAGGATGACCACAGGGCGCGGCTTGCCCGCGTAGTCCTTGCCGCCGGCAACAGTCCAGATGTCGCCGCGTCTCATTCGTTACCGTCGTCATCGACGTCGAGGACCGACACCGCATCGATGAACGTTTGGTCATCGAGAGAATGGGGGCTCATAGCGACGGCGAGCGACTGGCGATGCGCCTCCGCCCGGAAGGAAGCGGCGCGCACGTCCGGCACCCAAATCTGGATAGGGCGCAGCCCTTGGGCGCGCAGGCGCTCGCGATGATCGCGCACCTTGACGCGGGAGGGCTTGGGCTTCGCTGCTGGGGTCACGATCAGCCTCCTATAGGTTACATGTAACCTATCACGAGCCGTCGCGTTTCGACAATCCCGATCGTTTGCATCGGGGCAGGTCGCGGCCGCAGCTCTACAAAGCTCAGAGCATTTGTTACAGCCCCAGCCCGCGCTTCCGGCCGAGGTTCCACTCGATGCCGCCGCCGTCACGGTGAACGCCGCAGAGATATTGGCCGATGCGCTTTTCGAGAACGGGCTGCCAAGGCACGAGCTGGAAGCCAAGGCCGTCCTCGATCATCGCGAAGCGCCCGCTGGCGAGATTGGCGACGCCAGCCAGCCGCCCCGACACATATTCGCCCGGCCCGCTCGGCGAATACGACAGCCCGCGCTCCGCGGCCATCTGCCGGCCGACGCGCTCCACCTCCCGCCGCTCCAGCGTGGCGATAGCGCTGCGCGGAATGGAGATAGATCTTCCGTTATCCTTGGCGAGGCCCATTTCCACTAACCGCTCTCCGCGCCGGTGGAGCGCATTCTTCACGTCCCGACCGAAGCCCGCTTCTACTAACGAAGTCTGCTTGTCGGCGACGAGTTCGCGGTCGAGCCATGTCGCTCCGTCGCTCGCGATCTGCCGTTCGAGGTCGAAGGTCGAGAGCGTACGCACGCGGAGTCCGTCGCCACCCTGGGCCAGATCATAACTTTGGCCGCGCTCGACAATATCCTTCGGGACGCGCCAGTGATCCGCGTCGACGCGCTCGACATGCCCGGCCCGGCGCAGCGCCTCCAGCCGGCGGACATGGAAGCGGACGAATGCGTCCGGGTCCTTGCCCTGCCGCTCGAAGCTCTCGCGGATACGTTCAAGATGAGCGCTCGGTCGGTAGACCCCGTCCTTCTCCGCAACGATGGCGATGTTGCGGTCGGCGGGCCTCGGACCGGAAAAGGCGGGCGCGGCTTCGACGATCATGCCTCGGCCGACCTCCTCGATGCGGGTCGGATCGGCGAACTCCATATGATGGACTCGTCCGTCGACGCCGTCGACGATGAGATAGACCCGCTCGCCCATCTCGTCGCCGGCCAGCCCTTTGGCCAGCACCCGGCCGACGATCGGCTCCTTTCCAGTCTCCCCGTGGCAAGCATATTGCGCGACGCCGCGCTCGTCCGCCAGACCGTGACCGGCTAGCGCCCGACGGATGGTCTCGATCGCTTCGTTGCGAACGCCGAGCTCTTTCAGCATCTGCTCCGCACGGTCGGAAATTGCCCACCGCCCCGTCTCAAGTTCGGCAGCGAGGCCGTAGCGTTCCAGGCGCCGCACGCGACCGAGCAGCAGCGCCCGGTTCTCTCGGACAAGATAGGAGGCGCCTTCCCCGAGCCTGAGATCAATGACGCCTTGTTCGCGCTGCTCGGCGCGAAGCATCTTGTCGAGCCGCGTCAGCCGCTCCGCCGCAACTTCATTCGCGAGCTTCGTCTGAAGCTCGATCTCACTCTGGTGGCCGAGTTCCAGCGTGACGAGTTCGCTTGCCCGGTGACGAACGCCGTGAGCGATATAGTCGCCTGCGATATTGAGGATGCGGCCGCCGTCGAGCACGCCGCGGACAATAATGTGGGTGTGGGGATGGCCGGTGTTGTGATGGTCGACGGCGATCCAGTCGAGGCCCGTCTCCAGGTCCTGCTCCATCTGCCGCATGAGGTCGCGGGTGAAGCCTCGCAGGTCGGCCATGTCGCCGGCGTCCTCCGGCGCGACGATGAAGCGGAACTGATGACGATCGTCGCGGCCGCGCTCGACGAAGGCGCGGCCGTCCGCCTCATTCTCGATCGCCGAATAAGCGTGGCCCTTCTCACCGTCGCGAGTGACGCCATCGCGTTCGAGATAGCGAAGATGGGCGTCGACGGCCTTGCTCATCGCGCCGCGCACTTTTGGACCGCGTTCCGCGTTGCGGGTTGAGCTTCACGACCCGCGCCTTCACGACGACACGTCGCGATCGGAACCGTCCGGCAGAGTCGCGCCGCCAGCCGCCGCCGTCTCTCGGCAGCGACGCCGCCACCTTCGCGCCTCGTCCCCGCGCGTTGAACCGGCCGCTTCCTTCTCCTTTCCGGCCGTCCGCCGACGCCGGACCTCGGCCGATCCGGCTGGGATCGCCGCCGGCCTTTCGGACGGCGATCTCGACCTGCCGGACGAAGGAAAGCGAGCGCGGACTGACGCTCCTTCCGCCAGCTCGGGATCGGCCGGGTCGAATGTGGAAATCGTCTCTGTCGTCGCTCGCCATTCCGAGATGATCGGCGCCGAAATCGGTCTGCGCAATGGCCTGCGAACTCCGATCGCAGGCGAGCGCAAAAATGCCGGCTGTAGCGTAGAAACGGCGAGGCATGCCACGTCGTGCCTCTCGAACGCCCGTCTCTATCATGCTGCAAATACGAACGAATTCGATTCTGGCGGAAGCCACCGCGCATCGCGCGGCACCATGCCTGCGCATTTGTAGGCTGCAAAAACCAATGTGCAGACAACCCATTACGAGCGAGGCGAGGTGCGAACGTCAGTTCGCTTTATCTTGCCGTCTTAATTGGGCGCCGTCCCGGGCCTTTCGTCCCCATATCTTCCTCCATCGGTCAATCGTAGGCAAGCGTGGTCTCGCGCGCAAAGATGCGCTTTGTCGGTGGACGGCGTAATCGATCAGTCTCGACAAGTAAGGAGCCCTCCGGCGTCGAACGCAGCTCTGAGGCGCCACGCACTTCTCCATGCTCTGCGGCGTCATTGAAACGCCGCGGCACATGTCCGCATCGGGATCGCGGGGCATCATCCACAAGCACTAGAGCGTGGTCGCGCGAGCGCGCCACAGGCAAGATATCGTGCTTCCCGCCGCCCTTGGTCTGCATCAGAACCGTTCTCCGCTCGCGCGGATTCCTCACATTCGAAGCGTCGCGGGCGCGCCGTTGGCGCGTCGATTTTCGTTCTTACGCGGTGGCGGCGAGGAGCTTCGGCGCGCGCTTGCCTTGCTGCTTGTCCTGCGTCTCCGCTGCCTTGAACCGGAACATCGAACCGTCGCGCCACATCGCATGCATGATGACCGAAAGCGTCCGCGCGACCGCCACGCAAGCGCGCTTGTGGCCGCGCTTCTTGGCGATCTTCAGGCTCCAGGCCTTGAGGCTGCTGAAGCCCTTGAAGCGCGTTAACATGATATTCGCCGCTTCATAGAGCGGGTGTCGGACTCGCCGTCGCCGCCCTTGGAGATGTCGCCGGAAACGTCGATCGACGTTCCCGACTGCCACTGTCGCGCCGTTGGCCCGAGATAGCGCCAACGGTCTTCGAGCGGCGTAACCGGCGCGGGTCGTCGACCGAAGTCTTGAACGCCAGAGCGCTGATCGGCCCCTGGTATCCCCATGAAGCGCCGGCAATCCACTCGCGCACCACGCGCGTTGTGAGTAAGCGGTACATGCGTCCCACCTCGAAAAACTTCGAGCGGCGCGCGATCCTCCTCGAGTGATTTGGTCATGAGGAGGGTTGGGCGATGGATCATTCCATGCTTGATGCCATGCATGAAGGCAGGACTTATCAACGGGTGGAGCTGATCACCGGCGGCCGGCGCCGGCGCAGTTGGACGTCCGAGGATAAAGCCAGGATCGTCGCGGAAAGCGCGGAGCCGAACGCCAACATTTCGGACGTCGCTCGACGCAATGGCGTAAGCCGTGGGCTGTTGACCGTCTGGCGTCGGCAGGCCTGGGAGGCGCGAAGCACACCCGAGCATGAAGCGCTGTTCGCTGCGGTGCGCGTGAGATGCGTCGAGGAGCGCGACGCGGTCTCTGTCGCGCCCTGCACGATCGAGGTCTCGATCGCCGATGCGATGGTCCGTGTGCCGATGGGCGCGGACAGCGCGACGGTCGATGCGGTGATTTCGGCGCTGCGTCGTTCGCGATGATCTCCATCGGCGCGCAGCGACGCGTGTTCGTATCGACGCGACCGGTCGATTTCCGCAAAGGTGTGCATGGACTCGTCGCTCTGGTGGCGGAAGATTTGAAATGCAATCCTTACAATGGCGACGTCTATGTGTTCCGCGCCAAGCGCAAAGACCGCTTGAAGTTTTTGCTATTCGACGGCTCGGGAACAGTTCTGGCGACGAAATGGCTGGAGGACAGCGGCTTCGCCTGGCCGCCAGCGCAAGACGGTGCGGTATCTCTGACGCAGACGCAGTTCGCGATGCATCACGCTGAAGACGGTGAAGAGGCCGAACAAAACTGCGTGATATTGCTGTATTCGCTGGAGCGTCAGCGAGCGCGGTGGTACATTCATGTCATGGCGCTTCGCTCCACGCCCCTTCCATCGGACCCGGCTCTGCTGACGGAGCTGGCGCTCGCGCTCGAAGCGGAAAACGAGACGCTGAAGACGACGATCGTGACGCTGAAAGCCCTGATTTTCGGCGCGCGCTCCGAGCGCTTGTCCAGGCTGGGCGCCGAACAGCTCGCGCTCGACCTTTCGGATAATCGAGACGAAGAGACGCGGAAGACGGCGGCGACGAACGACGACATTCCGGCGTCCGAGGAAGCCGCGAAGAAGCCGTGCAAAAAGGCCGGGCGCAATATCGGGAAGCTGCCCGAGCACCTTCCCCGCTGCGAGCGCGTCATAGAACCGACGACAACGCGGTGTCCCTGCTGCAAAGGACGGATGCATCGCATCGGCGAGGATGTGAGCGAAGTGCTCGACCGTGTGCCGGCCGTGCTGCGCGTCTTGCGCACGATCCGTCCCAAATATGCATGCCGGGCTTGCGAAAGCGCGGTCGTGCAGGCGCCGGCGCCGGCGCAGTTGATCGAAGGCGGCATGGTCTCGACGACGCTCGTCGCTCATATCGCTGTCGCCAAATATGGCTGGCTCTCGACCCTCTATCGTCAGACCGCCATCCTCGCCGGCCTGGGCGTCGTCCTCGATCGGCAGACGCTGGCGCGCTGGATGAAGCAGACGGCCTGGATGCTGAAGGGGCTCTACGATCTGCAATTGGAGGTGATGCATCGCTATCCGCGGCTCTTCTGCGACGAGACGCCGATGCCTGTGCTCGCGTCCGGACATGTGAAGCTCCGACAGTTCTGGGCGCATGCGACCGATGACCGCCCCTGGGCGGGACCGGCTCCGCCGGCCGTCGCCTATGTGTTCGCGGATGGCCGCAGCAAGAAGGAGATCGCGTCGCAGCTTTCCGGCTTCACCGGAATCTTGCAGGTCGACGGCTACGCCGCCTACAAGGCGCTGGTCAAGGACGAGGGCGCCGAAAGCCGCGTCACACTCGCTTTCTGCCTCGCGCATGCGCGCCGCAAGTTCGTCGCGGTGTTCAAAACGACCAACTCGCCATTCGCCAAAGAGGTCATCGAGACGATCGCGCTGGTCTATGCGATCGAGAAGCGCATTCGCGGCAAAAGCGCCGACGAGCGGCGCGCGGTTCGGCAGGCCGAGACAAAGCCGATCATGGAGGCGCTCCACGCCCGCTTGATCGCCGTGCGCGACGGGCTGTCGCAAATCTCGCCGCTGATCAAGGCGATAAACTATACGCTCGCGCATTGGAGCGGATTGACGCGCTTTCATGACGATGGCCGCATCGAGCCGGACACCAATATCGTGGAGCGCCCCATTCGATCGATCGCGATCGGCAAGCGCAACTCGCTTTTCGCCGGCGACAATGGCGGCGCCGAAACATGGGCGATCCTATCGACGCTGATTCAGACGGCGCGGCTCAATGGCGTCGATCCAGAGACATGGCTCGCGGATGTGCTGGAGCGCATGGTCTCCGGCGCGACCACCAACAATCGGCTCGCCGAGCTTCTCGTGTGGAACTGGAAAGCTGCGCGTGACCAGGCCGAAGCGGCGGCATGATCCGCCATCAACGCAACAGGCTCGGCTCGCTCGCCGTCTCCGCGTCTCTCGTATCGGAGCAGATCGACTCTTTGATCAGCCGCTCCGTCGTCTGCTCGAAATAGATCCAAAGGTCCGTGTGCAGATCGGAAAATTGCCGCCACTTCGGCGTCCGTCGCTTTGCACCTAGAGTGAAGCAGAGCCCAATAAGATGTATTCTGAACCCGGGTCGCGCAGATAAAGACTATGGTCGCCGCCATAGAGCGTCGTGCGCCGGCTCCAGGCCCCGCATCCCACGATGGCGCCGGCCTGCTCGGCGACGAGAGAAGTCCCGTCCCCGACGAGCTTCGTGTCCAGGCCCATGATTGCACGGCTCGCCGCTATCTGCTCGGGCGACAGGAATCCCACCTGCAAGGCGTCAATGGCAAGCGCCATGAGCGCGCCCAGGGCGGGAAGATCCTCGGAAGTCGCCCGGCGAGTCGAAAAGCGAACCGTCATCGGGCGCCGTCCAAACGCTCCCAAGCCACGATCGACACTGGGAAATAGAACTGGACACCGGCGTGTGTGCGTCGAGCTCCGACACCGATGCGATCCTGCCCCGAAGCAATGTCGGCGTCGAACATTGCCGCCAGCACGGTCATGTCAGCTGTATCCGCGAGCGTGGAGAGCTCCGCTTCCAGCCGATAGCCGTCGACGACCAGCTCGCGCAGTCCTGCCTCCCGGCCGAGCTCGCGGAGCTGCTCCAGGGTGAGCGCGTTCGTATGGGACGGATCGCGCAGTTGCTCCATGGCGTCGTAGGCCGCTTGGGTCTCCGGCGAAGGTGTCGCGTCGATGACGACAATGCGGCCACCTGAACGGCAAACGCGGGCCATCTCCGCGAGCGTGACGGCAGGATCGGGCATATGGTGGAAACTGTAGCGCGTCGTCACCCGATCGAAGCCGCCGCTCTCGAAAGGTAGCGCGGTCGCGTCACCGATTCGCCAGGCCACGTTCTCCAGCCCGGCTGCGGCCTGCCGCGCTCGCGCCTGCTCAATCATGGCGGGCGTGATGTCGATGCCAGTCACGGCGCGCGCATGTGGCGCCTGTGCGCAGGCGAGGATGCCAGGACCGCAGGCCACGTCGAGCACATCCGCGTCCGGCGTCAGAGCGCAGGCTCGGAGCGTGCGCGACATCGCGTCCGCTTCCGAATGAATGGACAGTTCGGAGAAGGGCTTGGCCCAACGGGTGAACTGGTTGACGATGCGCTGATTGTGCGTGGCGACGGTCAAATCACCCTCCTCGATCGAACAGGACCATAGACATTACCACCCCGGCCGACTAACGCTCTACGGCCATAGTTGAGCGGATAGCGGCCATGCGGGCATTGGACGACGCCGAAACCCAAAACGCCATACGCGCCCACGGCCTCGATCGGCCGACCGGCATCGGCTTCGCGTTCCTGGGCGCCGCCTGCAACGTCCTCTACGATTGGCACGCGCACGACTACCATCAACTGATGTATGCCGCGGGCGGGGCCGCCCAGATCGAGACGGATCGCGGTCGCCATATTCTTCCGCAAGGCCGGGCCGTCTGGATACCGGCGGGAACGCGACATCGCTCCCTGATCACGGATGGTGGCGGCGCCTCATTGTATTTTTCACCAGAAGCCGTCGAGGATCGCTCGCGGCATGTGCGGATCGTGGTCGCGAGTCCATTGATGCGGGAGATGATCCTGTTCGCGACCCGCTGGCCGCTCGGCGCCAGCGAGACAGATCCACTCGCCGACAACTTCCTCCGCGCCTTGGCGCTCCTGTGCGGCGAGTGGCTGCTATGCGAGCTTCCGCTGTTCCTGCCGAGCGCGGCGCACCCATCCATCCACCGCGCCATGGATTATGCCTTGGCCGATCTTGCCGCCGCGACATTGACCGAAGCCCTACGCCACGCCGCTCTGTCCGAACGCACGTTCCGCCGCCTGTTCGCGCGCGAGACGGGACTGACGTGGCAGAACTGGCTCGGCCAAGCGCGCATTCAGATGGCGATGGGACTGTTGGATGCAGGGTCGAAGAATAACCGACGTCGCGGCCGATGTCGGCTATGCGTCCCTCAGCGCCTTCGCAAAGGCGTTTGCGCAGATCGCCGGCGAAGGGCCGGCTCAATTCCGGCAGCGTCACGGCCCAGGGACGAGTTGACAACTCCGCCCGGGCGTTGCCGCGAATAGCGGAAAGGGTGCACGCCGTAGCGTCGGCACAGAGCGACAAACAAACGCACCGACCATTCGTCTGGAAGGCTGAACTTCATCTCGACCGGTGGATCGCTGCGCGCCGCCTCATCGAGCTTCTCCCTCAGCCGATCGGCCGCCGCGCTGGCCGCCTCGCGCTCTCCGGCGCTCGTCGCGCCGAAATGCAGCGCCTCCACCTTCCACAACCGCTCTCGAAGCTGGTCCTCGATCGTCATCGGCGTCGCTCCTCAAAAGCACGACGCCATCGCTCCGATCAGAGGTCAACTGCCCAGCCCCGCCATCGACAGCCGATCGGTGTGGCACGGCCGCACCGCTTACCGTTGTGAACGACACCGACCTAAGCGCGAAAATCACCCGACGACACGTGGAAGAGTAAGCGATCGGATGACGGGCGGAATGCGCAACGCTGGTCATCTGGTGGGCATCCGACGCGCAGATCGGATGCATTTCGGATCTCCGTCAAGGGGCCGCCGAATTGCAAAAAGCGCACGTTCGCCAGGCTTTCGTCCTATGGAGCTCGCACTCGACGAAGAGCTGTAGCCGGGTCTTTTATTGCCCTCGCGATGCCAATTGACGCAAATTCCAGCGCTCTCATGTCGATCTACGGCACGAGATTGCCGAGGCGAAAGTATTTCGCCGCCCCTCTTGTCCTCACCGAGGACAAAGTGAGCGCGTCACACGCTATGCCGACACGCACGTCGGCTACGGCGGCTTTCGTGCGGATAGAATATGCTCGCACTGAGCATATTTCTAGACGATCTTTGCGGACGTTCGATCACTCGGCCTCTGGAAATTCCTGAACGCGCCGCTTCAAATCCGATGCCAGCGCGTTGGCCATCTGCGTGAAGCCTTCCAGCCGATCGATGCGGTCCTGCAACTGCTTTCGGTTGGCCTCATTCGGATCGGACTTTTTCAAGAGGCTATTCTCACCAACGATGACGCGAATTATCGGAAGTTCAACCCCATTGTCTGCCCCGGCCGCCTCAGCAAGTGCGCCCCACTCCCTCGATTTATCGAGCGCAACCTCCGCAGCTTGCGTTAGGCAGTAACGAATAAGCATTCTTGCCGAATAATCCAAGCCGTCGATGAGCTTCAGCCACGACTTCGCCTCTTCGTCCATATCGGCGTCGTCGGCAGCAGCGCGTACCGAACGAAAATATCTTGGCGTGCTGTCGTCCGGATCAAGGCTTTCAAGCGCTCTCAGGATCGGTTCGAGTTCCTCAAATGGACGCTTACCGTTTGGCAATTCGTGACGATGTTTCCATAGGCTGATGATGACTTCGCAGCACGCCCGAATCTTAGCCGGTCGCTCTTCGTCGCTTGCTTTCTCGGCGTCTTGGATCAGCTCGGCGACATAGTGAGCCATCCACCGGCCTAGGGTATCCACGGACCGATCGAGGTCGAGCTCACTCGTCAGCTTCCTGCCGAGCTCAAGCGTCGCCTCACAGCGCGCTGAGACTACCGTCGGATTTGAGAAGGAAGAGTCGTGCACTTGGCAGAATGAATCCGAGGTCATCGTTCCTACTACTTTCCCAGCGAGAATAGCAGCGCCGCCGTTCAATTTCTACCTCCACGATCAAATCCATGCGTAGCTTACGTAAGAGCGCAAGAACGAACGCGAATGACGCCTGAAAACGTGAACCAGTCTCGCCTTCCGTTTCATCGTCATCCTTGTCGCGGAAGTGCCCCCATACTTGTGACCACGCGACATCGCCGTGATCGCCCTCAACATGCCATCGCCGACGCTCAACGTCGCAATTAAGGTTCATGAGCTCGGTGACGTAAGCGGCGGGCGCTGGCGGCGGATACTTGATGGCACCCGCCCAAGGGTCCAGGTCATCTAATCCGTAATCGCGAGATCGATCGGTAAGCCAACCTTTGAGCTGAAAGCCATCAAAGTCGATTTGCAAATCGTCGTCGGCGTCGGGAATTCGATAGTCGTGAGGATTGCCTGCGCTCTGCAAGGCCCTCAGCAGCGCCATCGAACGATCTGACGAAACAAGCGCGCTACCAACGTGGATCGACTCCTCCCGATGTCTCGATCGTCTCGTCCAACGTCCCCAAAGATTCATTCTGCCGTCAGTGCTGATGAGAATCTGGTCAAAATCACTCCTGACGATTGACCAGCGCCATTCGTCCGTTTCCTTTTCATCTTTCCAATTCGGCCGCTCAAGCGGAACTGGGTCGCGCCGGTCCGCCAGCCATCCGTTGTCACGGCGGGACAGATCATGTCTCGATAGCCAATTGCGAAACTCATCCTCGGAATCGTCGGGATCGTGATGCACTGGCGCTGCCGCAAGCAGCTTCCCGGCCACCACCATCATCGCGTGGTACGAAAGATAGAAACGAAGCTCGTCCACTCGCGGATACGAGCCGTGCGAATGATGGGGCTCTCTATCTCTGAAAATCTTTCGGCGGTAGCGCGCATCCTCATTCCACTGGCTGCCCCCGTGGAGGTTCCAATCGCTTCTGATCACGCGCAACGCTTCGCGTTCGATGCTGGCTTGCGATTTCGCGAAACACCTTCCGAGAGGCGCAAGCCAGTAAGGACCCATGTCGATGCCAAAATAGAACCGATCGTCGTTGTTGTCGGCCTCGGCCTTGCGTTCACCGTCAGCCTCGTCGTCTTCGAAGCGCCGATAGGACTTCGATTCGACGGGAGGAAAAGAAGATGCGTTGACGGTAGCGAGCCGCGCTCGTAAATCGGTTTGCGATCCCAAGAACCCGCCGTCCAACAGAGCTTCGATAGTTCTCGTTGCGAATGCCCGAATGAGGACGTGAGGTTCACCGGCGAACGCCAATTTGAACAGGAAGTCGGCATATGGGGCAACGATGCCAGGGTGGTCTTTCGCGGCGCGCGCCAATCCGATCAGAAACCATTGGCGTGCGTGCAACTTATAGAAGTGCAGGCCGGCGTCGGCAAAGGCATCGGCTGATGCTCCGCTCGCCAACGCGACGAGATGCCCAAGCACCTTGGCCTGTCCGAGCGTGCAAAGCGCGCGTACCGCGTGCGCAGCTTCCCAGCGCAAGCTTGCCCGTGGTGCAGCAAGGCCGCCCCAGATATAACCGGCGACTGAGCCCTCTATTTCAGCGGGCGGCTCGAACTTTGGCGACCAGGGGCCATCGCCGTCGCCGTCCTCAAGAACCGTATCGAACAGATCGAGGCCGAACGAAAGTGCTTCAATCGCTTCGTTCTCCGATAATTTCGACGCGAGGAGTCCGACCAGCGTGAACAAGCGGCGCGCGCCGATGACTTCCGTCGCCTCGCCAATGCCAGATAGAACAACGCCGACGACATCGCCTTCTGGAATGCCGGATAGCTCGCACGCGGTCTTGAATGGAAGCACCTCATAGTACCGGCTTTTCGTGACGGCCATGCAGTGCCGCCGGCAGAATACCCTCAAAGTTTCGGCTAGAGCCGACTTGACCGCGAGCCGATTTTTCCAAGCTTCTGGAAGAAGCTCAAGAAAGCTGCGCAGATCATAGAGTCCGAAATCGGTTACGTCAGCGACAGCCGCGATGAACTCGGCCTCTTTGCCGACATTCACGCGGCGGTATGCTTCTGCAAAGAAGCGGTCAGGATAGCGCGGCAAGGCACTATTATTGAAACGCCGACGCGCGCGCGAAAGGTCGTTAGCGATACAAAGATCGATATCCTCGAAGACTGCGTTCCAGTCGCGCTCGTAACTACTGTCTGGCAGAGCGCCGCGGTCCTGGTCATCGCTATTGTCCGTCGGTTTGTCTGACTGCTCTTCGCGCTCACTTAGGGCGATCCATGCATCAAGCTCGGTGACCGCGATGCCATGCTGCGTCAAGACGTTTTTGAGCGCGCGCCACCTTCCAAGGCTGTGCTGCTCCAGCGTCATGTAACGGTAGCAAAATTCCGCTGTGGCTTCTTTTTCAGCCTTGTTCGCGCAGGCAGCGAAAGCTCTCTTGAGCAACAGAGGCTCATCCCACTGGGCACGAAAGCCGATCAACGCCAGCGCAACCTTTGGGTCGAGCTCACCGTGCGAAACTAGGAAGTTGACAGCGATCGGCAATAACCGTTCCGTCCATCCGAAATCCCGATCCCGCCAGCGGCTGAGGATCGCAAGGGAAGAGCTCCCGCATAGGCCGGCGATCGCCTCAACGGTCGCTTCCCAATCAAAATGCTTGTCGCGGACGACGTAGTCGTAGGTAAGTTCCGCGCAGCGCGCGAGCCGATACGCCGTCACCGGATCTGGCCTGTCTCTGCAGGCCGCACGATCAGCGAGGTCAAGTAACGCACCCCAGCGATCTAGGTTTTCATCGCCAATTTTGCTTGCGACTTCTACGGCCAGATTGAAATACGCGACCGCCTCGGAGCGGCTTGCCATCAAGGTCGCGCGCGCTAGATCGACATAGCTGTCCGACTTCGATTCCGCACTTTCCCGCTCGTCGCGAATCAGCCCGAAGGCTTTGCTGGCATACTCCAGCGCGTGCGCCTCGAGCGAGGGCGATCGGGCTGCTAGCCGCGCAAGGTGCGTAAGCGTCTTCGCGTATAATGGCCGCTTGAGGCCCACGATCCACTTATTCAGCTCGTCCAGCGATGCGGCCTCAGCGCTTCCCGTGACCAACAACGTATCAAACCATACTCGGGCGACTTCGTTGGACGTGAACGACTCCTCCCGATAGCTGATCTTTTCGGCTTTCGAAGACGCAGCGGCCGTTTCCGCGATCTCGTTGGCAAGATCGGCACGCGCCGTTCGACCGATGAAAGTCGCCGCCCACAGGCGGTGCCACGGCAAGAGGGCGCCGATGTCCTCCTTAAACTCCTGTACGTCCCGAGAGTCGGAATGAGGTTTCGGGTTTACCAGCTCCTTTCGTAGGCCATCATGCGCCAAATCGATCAAATTCAGTGATTGCCCATTGAGAGCCGCGCGCAGGGCATACGCGCGAAGCAACGCAAACCGTGTCCTCCCATAGCGGGACGAGAGCCCCTGCGGAGGCGAAGGAGGGAGATAGCGGGTAAGAAGGGAGATCAATTCGCCGGTCGCACCAACCGAGAGCTTGTGCGCTGCCTCCGCAAGCGCAGTTACCGCTTGGATGACGCTCCCGTCATTGTCCCAGCGATCTCCGTCGCTGAGCTTGATCCGCGGATCGCGAGCTAAACGAAGAGCACATTCGACCACACTTTTTGGCGGCGTTCTATGGACCTCTCGTAATTCCAGCGTGATCGCCAGTACAAGGCACAGGTTGTTCTCGGCAGCCACTGCAAGATTATCGAGATCGTGATAGCGACCATGATCGATGAATCGGCTTGCGAGAGTCCGCCCCACGCAAAATGAAACCTCACGGGGCGACCATCCGCGTAAATCATGTGCGCAGCTAGCGGCACCGTGAATGTTGAAAAAGGCGGTCGCCATCTCAAGGATGTCGTTATCCGTCACTTTTTCCCGTTTCCTGTCATCACGCGGAAGCTGACCCCAGTTCCGCAACCATTCGCGGGCCATTCGTAGCCTGCTGCGCGCATCGCCCAGCAGCTCGCCGCGTCCTGACAACAGTCCAGCTTCATAAGCGTGGTGTGAACCGACCCAACCCGCGCCAAATGTTCGCCGCGAGATGAGCTCCTGAATGCGCTCGCTCTCCATGAATACCGCCGCTAAGTCGGTGTTCGCTTGAAGTAGCTTGCGTTGTCGTTCATCGCCTGCGCTTTCGCCCCCGGCCTTCAGCGCCAGCTTCGCCGCATCGGTGTAACGTCGCGCGCGGAGGCTCGCTTTGAGGGCAAACTGAAGGCGTTGCAGTTCAACGTCACGCTTTTCAACCGGACTGGTGCTCGGCAGAGCTTCGGAAGAGAGAGCGAGCGCCACAAGCTCCGCAAAATGACCCGCCTCCAGCATGAGTTGCGGCAATGCGGATGCTACATAGGCGCTACCCGCCGCGATGGGCTTCAGGCTTGCAATGAAAGCCGCCAAATCGGCTGCCGCTGGCTTGAACCTGTCTCTGAACCAAGTCTCAGCGGGCTCATCGTAGAATTGAATCGTGTCGCCCGTAACAAGGAGCGGACGCCCAAGATCGAACGCGAAACTCCTGATCGCAGCCTCATCGACCCCCGACATTGACGCCAGAACCGATAGAGGGATCAAGGGCCGGAGCGCAGCCAGCCCAGCGCAAATTCTGTCGATCTGCGCCTTCTCGATGGACCCTACCGCATCGCGCAGCCTCGCGATTGCGTCATTAAGAAGGTTGCCGATCGCGTCCTCGACCGTCGTGGGATTTGGGCCGAGCGCCCGGAGAATCTCGCTCAACGAGACCTTGCGCGCGAGGGCCAGCGCTTGAACGCGAGGGTTCTGCGAACTCAAGCGATGGAATTCGTCGACGTCTTGTTCGGTGGCACCGGTGAAAACTTGGCGCAAGCACGTCGCAGTTTCCGCTCGGCTGAATGGATGCAGTTCAAGCCGTAGAGCGGAGGGCGGAGGGTCAAGATACCCCTGCCGGTGCGTCCGGCACAGGGCGACCAACCGTACGCCTTCCGGCAACTGCTCTCGGAGCAGGTCGCGCACAAAAGATCGCGCTTCGCCAATTTCCTCCGCCGCCATCTGCGCATTGTCCGCGGCGTCAATGACGATGCAGAGAAGCGCTTGCGCATTCTCGGCCCTGAGGGAGGTGATGCTTTGCGTTAGACGATAAAGAAAGGCTCTCACGTAGGCCGATGGTTCGGCGTGAGGGCTTGGGATGAGCGGGTGGCACAGCCCCTTGGCAGCTAGCTCATTCGCAATTTGAACCAGAGCGTCCTTGTGGCGATGCCGATAGCCGCTGGCGCTGCGGTACTGGCCATTGCCAAAACAATCGTAGAGAACGCTGGATGAGCCTGCGGGCAGCGCCAAGTTGATGCGCGTTGCGAAAACCGACTTTCCCACTCCGCCGGCAGCATGAACGATGACCGGAACATCGTCCGCCTGCATGATCGCCCGGTTGAGCTCTGGTTCTTGCTCACGCGGGACTACGTTCGCAATGTCTTTGATGAAGCACGGCGCAGGAAACAGGCGGCTCTCGTCGGTCTTGAGCGCCCGAAGCACGTCCATTCTCGTGACAGTTGGATTCTCTGCACTCACGGAGAGAGCTTTTTTGGTCACAAGCTCCTTCAATTGCACGGGCGCATCAACGTCTGCATCAGCAAGGTAGTAACTAACGTCTTGGGCCAGTATGTTTCGTTGATCCAACACTCCTTCCTGACCTCCTTCGAGCCGAAGCAGCTTGCAGAAGGCCGCGAGCGCCGTGCCGCTGAGACCTGTGAACCTCTCAAGCTTCTTGAGATTGTCGGTGTGCCGCGCCGCTGCGGTGCCTTCGGCGGCGTCATGAATAGCTTCGAGAAAGTCGGAGTTGACCGGGCGGTTAGAAACGAACCAGAACTCTAGCTTGCCGTCCAGGTGTTCTGTTCGAAGGCGCTGTTGAAGGGCTTTGAATCGCTCGGCGAATCCCGTCAGCGTCTTTCCGAGCCCACTTGGCGCCCAAGCTTCATCAGCTCTCAGTGTTGAGTGCTTGAGCTGGATGTACCGAATCAGTGTTGCCTGTTCGAGACTTTCGCTCCCGTAATACTCGCCAACGTCGATCAGCTCTTCGCCGGTCGTAATGCGGTCCGCCGCCGCTGCCTCTGATGGAGAGGACCCCTCGATCGTGACCGCCTTCAGGCTGGCGTCGGGCGAAAGGAGAAGTAGGCAACGGCGTGCGGCCCACAGATAATGGAACTGGTCGCCATCGCGGCTTGGACGAACGAAATTAGTTTCGGACATCGGGTCTTCGCTCGATTCGGATGAAGGGCTGGCGCCGGGAAAATCGTTTCCGGTCGCAGCCTAGCCGCTGTGCTTCGGTACGCATCGGCTTAGAATATCAGTGAACACATCGCTTAGGCTTTTCGGTAGCGAATGATCCGCGCGGCGGCAAGAGCTAGAGCCGGGTCGAGTTCCGGCCGTCGGGCGTGCTGATTGGATGACCGCTAAGGGCGCGTTCAGCGACGCTGGGCGATCTGGGGGAGCCGACTTACGGTCGTAGCCAAAGGTAAAGCGGCTCACAGCTTTCGGCTGTCTTCAGATTTTATAGCGATATTTCAATTAGATAGATGTTTCTTATCTTTGTCCTGTCCGGCGCGCCATTTCACCAATGAGGATTCGAACTCCTTGCCCGATCTGGGGTCGGAGCCAACTGCAGCGTCGCAAGCGCTGACGAGCCTTGTTCGCCGCTCTCCGGGTTGCGCTCAATGGCTTGACTTTTTACGAAGCTTGGCTTGCGGCCCCCTTCTCTCCCGCGCCGTCAACAGGCTCGTCGTCGTCATTCAATTCATCGATTTCCTGCTCAAGACCTTTTTTCAACTCCAGCAGAGGAAACTCCAGCAGAGAAATGAGATCTAACGATAAAAACACACTGTGGTCACCACCTTCGTCGTCAAGATGAAGCATTTTAGAGCCTGTGTGCTCTACACCCAAATCAAAATCGAACATTGCGCTGGCCAAGCGCTCGGGTGACGCGTAAAGCTTGCGAGTTGCTCCACTATTGTAGACAATACGCGTCTCTAGACATATCGCTTTCAGCTTATCCGAATCGAGTTTGTGTTCTTCGATTAGTGACTTTCCAACGGAGATAAGTGTTTCGGAGAACTCATCCTCGCTATCTTGGTCACCGAGTTCATCCCATATCAAGTGATTAAGGCAAGCATAGACCTCCTCAGGCCAGCCTTCCACGTCATCAGGCCCGACTTCCCAATCGCCTTCTATGCTGTCCTCTGCTTCATCTAGAAAAGTCAAAGCAAGCGCCTGCGATGGTCGAACGACCACCATCTTATTGTTTAATGTCTGAAACGAAATCCATGTGCCCGGTTCGACACTCTGAAGTTCGGCAAACACCTGCTCCATGGTCGAGATCGAAATCGGGTACCAAATGGAGTGATCTCTGCTCGGCAGATGGATGCCGATGTTACCCCAATACCCGCTCTTGTCTCCCGATATCCAGGTGAAAGGATTCGTATTCTGATGTTGGAGCATTGGCTTACGTCCAAGCAGTTGGTCGACAGAAGTCCACAGACAGACTGCTAAGTCTCGCAGCGCTGCCAAACTTGGTTCTGCTTTGCCGCTCTCCCACCTCGCGATCGTTTGCTGAGTGGTGCCGATACGCTTTGCCAACTCACTCTGCGTGAGACCATGTCGCTCGCGGATCACTTTGAGATTTTTCATGAAAACATCCGTATATGGTGTATTAAACACATAATATGTGTTTTTGGCTACAGTCAAGTCCGCGTCACCAAATGGAGCAGCGCGCCGGCACGAATGGGTCCCAGCCCGCGCGACAAGCAGACTGTTACATGCGGCGGCCTCCACCGTTCGTTGGTAATACCGCCGAGATCGAAGTGTATACCCCCATAATGGCGAAAGAACTACTTCAATCACATAGGTGTTCGCAATTTTGTATTATCCATCGCGCCAAGCTACGATATCTTACGATGCCGTACGATGCTTGCTCTATTATCAAGGCCCCGCAGTTGCATGATCTCCGTCGCCTTTATTATTCGTATGGAAGGCATCTTTCTCAGCGTGGTATTTGATCGCGCGTTCGCCCTTGGCGGTTAAGCGCCATTTCTTGCGGAACGGTTTTATGAAGCCATATTTGCTTAATGTGTTGACCGCTTGCTTGTGGAGCCGCTCGTCATTGCCTTCTGTGATTTTGCGGAGCGTGGAAACTGCGGTGTCGGAAAGAAAGTCTGCGCTATAGAACTCTATCCCAGGACGCGTGCGCCGATATTCGTATTTGTCGTAGTCGGCCTCGCGCTTCAATCGAAAAGCTTTCTCGATCTGGGTGTAACTTTCATCACATCTATAGTGTGAATGGCCGAGAACACGGCTTTTGAGTTTTTGGATTACGGCGTGCGTGATCTGCTTGTGTGCTGCCGTTGCTTTATCCGTCCCGTCCTTCGCCATGCGCTCGCGATCCTCGGAGAACACGAATATTTTTGGATCGGACTTTTGTTCGATAATATCGACCGATAAGACCTCACGAAGGAGATCCGGTATACGATCCGGTGCGTTCAGTTCGCGATAATATTTAATTCTTTGGTGCGCGACGGCGATGCTTTGCTCGAGCGCCTCTGGTGGCGATGGTTCATCAATGGCATGAAGCAGATCGAATGCGAGCGATTGCACGGCGGTGATCATCCGTTGCTTGATTTGCTCAGGGGACTGTTCCGTGCTAACAGCGGAAGGATCTTTGACAGCTAGCTGCTCTTTCTTTTCGGCGCGCTCCCTTGCGCTGATCATTCGCGCCTGATGCAGCCCCTTGCCAGACATCCCGCCCTCCGCTTCGATTTGACTCTCGGGGAGAATGAAGAGGCGGATACTATCGGCGCCGATGCCGACTAGGTCATCAAAGTTGTGAATGGACAGATACTGATTGCGCCCCTTGAGCAATCGCAAGACTTCGTGCTCTGCGTAATAGAGTTGCTGCATGAAATTGAGATTGGAGCGACCAGCCGACTCCCATCGCTTGTGCGCCCAATCGTGCCAATCCTTGTATTTTGGCGGTCGTTTTCTGCGGCCGAGGTCATAGGCGATATCGACATCGCCGAAGGTCTCGGCGTCGTTATCGATAGCGCTGCCGAACAATCGAATTTCGTTCACGAAATAACAAAGCTCTCGATTGGCGTTGATCTGAGCGACTCGTTTCAAGAGCCCAGCAATAATGTTGTCGACTTTCGCGCGGTCGATGCGCTTGAGCATGCGAGCCAGCGTAAACCTCGTGCCATATTCGCCGAGGGCGTAGCGAATTTGAGGAGCCGGGTCCTTGTCCCACGATAGCGGCGGCTTTCTTTCGAGGATTTTCTGCTCGACCAGTATTTCGCTTAGCCACTCCGCATGAGTTGGCGAGATGTTCATATGATCGGCTAACGAGGTCACAGTCCAGCCGCTGTCATTCATGTCGTGGCGGACCATTTCACGAATAGCATCGCGAATAACCTTAATTTTTAGTCCAGCAATAATGGTCGTTCGATCGAGGTCCAATTCCTACGCTCCCGTTCGCCAGCGCCCCTGCTATCGCAATGGTCTTGACCTTTCTTGGAAGTGCTGCAACTGGCGCTTTGCGACGGTCGGGTGTGCCGTATCTCTGCCTCAGGCGATCCGATAAGATAACCTAGCGAAGCGATACCGCAATATCAGCGATCGATCTGAAGAGGATCAGTGGATCGTCTTTTGAGGGAATGAAGCCTCGTCGCGCCCAGAAGGCAGCAGCTTCGGCGTCAACCGCGTTGACGATCAAGGCGCGGCCTCCAATGAGACTTGCGGCCGTGACACACCGTTGCAATGCATGCTTGAGCAGGCCGGTGCCAACGCCCTTGCCGGTCCAATTCTGATCCGTTGCAAGTTGTCCCAGGAGCAGGCAGGGGACAGGGTCGGGCGGCTGGCCCGTTCGGACAGATCGCGGCAGCACTGAAGGCACGATTGCCGTTGGCGCGAGACCATAATAACCGATCACACGATTGGCTTCATGGACGACGAGAACGGCCGTAAAGCCTTTCTCCTGATTGGATAGCGCTCGGGTTTTGAGCCAGCGATCAAGTGACGGCTTGCCACAGGAGAACCCAACGAGATCATGGGCTGCCGTCAATAATTCAGGATCGGAGATCGCCAAGCCCTAGTTCCCGGTCTTTGAACCGCTGGTCTCCCACGGGGCCGCACGCCTGAAGAGTTCAACCATTTCGGGGACCGCGGCGGCGGGCTTGGATAATGCCGCCGTGAAGGCCTTGAACCCCGCGGCGCTCATCCGAATGGGCGCCGTCTCCATCAGTACATCCTCGGCCGCTCGTACGGCCGCGTCACGTACGAAATCGGTGCGTGAACGGCCGCGCAACGCCGCGGCCCGATCTATGATGGCGATGTCAGCTTCGGGCAGCCGCATCGAAACCGGATGCTCCTTGCGCTCAACAACTCGGGGCATGAGAAACCTCCATATGCTAGCAATATAGAGCACTGTAGCGCGTTTTGCAATACGAAACCCGAAGGCGGGGCTCCAACAGGAAGAAATTATAAATCGATCTCAATTACATACGAGTTCGTAGTTTTGTCCTGTCCGGTGCGCCATTCCTGAACAGTAGTGGGCACCATGCAGCCATCGAACGGCCGCCGGCGACGCGGGAACGCAACCGGTCATGGCGGCCGCGGATCAGGGCGACTTCCGGTGGCTTTTCCAGCGAGCGCGCCGATGCGCTCTACTACAAGCCGGCCAAGGGCCTCATCCAATATCGCGTGCGGTCGAGCCGGGATATCGGCGAGCGTACTGCGACGACTTCCGTTCTCTTCGACGCCTATACGGGCGAGCTGGTGACGCTGAGCCTGCCGTCGGGGCTGCGCAGCGGCGACACCGTCACCAATCGGCTCGCCGCCCTGCATATGGCGCGCGTCTTCGACCTACCCTATCGCATCTTCGTCTGCATCCTGGGGCTGGTCATCGCCATGCTCTCCGTGACGGGAGTGTATATCTGGTGGAAGAAGAGAGCGGCCAAATCGGCGCCTTCCGGCCGGCGCAAGCCCTGCCCGGGCGAGCCGTAGCGGCGGGCGCTCGACCTCCGATCGCGCGCCCCCGACGCCGCTGTGCGCTAACGCGTATCGCTTGAAAGCGTCGAAGAATAATCGCACCGCCGCCCGCGCCTGAACGTCGGGATCGTGCCGAGCCGCCGAGCACGATCGTTATAAGGCCACGCCGAATGTTCAAGACCGAGGCGCCGGCCCGGACTTAGTCTTTCAAGCGAGCGACGAGGAAGGCATCGCCAGAACGGCTCGTGCATTTCTCAGAAAAAGTTGCGCGATGAGCCGCAATGCGCCTCCGATCACGGCAGCCGAGGAGCCGAGAGCATGAGCTACTTCACCGCATCCGACGGCGTAGAAATTTTTTACAAGAGCTTCGGCGACGGCCAGCCGATCGTATTCTCGCATGGCTGGCCGTTGACGGCCGACGCATGGGAAGGGCAAATGCTGTTCTTCGGCATGCGCGGCTATCGCGTCGTGGCGCACGACCGTCGCAGCCATGGCCGCTCCCAGCAGGTCTGGGACGGCAATACGATGGACCGCTACGCGGACGATCTCGCCGAGCTGCTCGAGCTCCTCGATCTGCGCGACGCCGTTCTCGTCGGGCATTCGACCGGCGGCGGCGAGGTCGCACGCTACGTCGGACGCCATGGCGTCGGTCGCGTCGCTAAAGCCGTGCTCGTCGGCGCCGTGCCGCCAATCATGCTCGCCTCGTCCTCCAATCCAGAAGGTCTGCCGATGGACGTGTTCGACAGCACGCGCGCTGGCGTCGCGAGCAATCGATCGCAATTCTTCAAGGATCTCGCCGTTCCTTTCTATGGCCATAACCGAGATGACGCGAAGCGAAGCGCGGGGCTAGAGGACGCCTTCTGGCTGCAAGGAATGGAGGGCGGGCTGAAGGGGCTCTACGATTGCATCCGCGAGTTTTCCGAGCTCGACTATTCGCCCGATCTCGCCAAGATGACGATCCCCACATTGTTCATCCATGGCGATGATGATCAGATCGTTCCCCTCGCGGCCTCGGCACGGAAGGCCGTTCGGCTGACGCCGCAGGGCGAGCTTCTGGTCTATCCCGGCGGATCGCATGGCCTCGCCCAAACCGACCCAGAGAAATTCAATCACGACGTGCTCGCGTTCATCAAGCGCTGACGCGCGAGGCGCCGCCCAAATCCGCAATCCACAATTGGAGAACGACATGACCGCTAAGCTCGAATTGCTGACGCCGCAGAACAGCCAGCTGATCTTCATCGACCACCAGCCGCAAATGGCCTTTGGGGTTCAGTCGATCGATCGGCAGGCGCTCAAGAACAACGCCGTAGCCCTCGCCAAATCGGCGAAGGTGTTTGCGATTCCGACGACGATCACCACCGTCGAGACGGAAAGCTTCTCCGGCCATACCTATCCCGAGCTGCTCGCCGTTTTCCCTGAGGCGCCGCTCCTCGAGCGCACCTCGATGAATTCCTGGGACGATAAGAAGGTCCGCGACGCGCTGGCCGCGAATGGACGTAAGAAGGTCGTCGTCTCGGGCCTGTGGACAGAGGTCTGCAACAATTCTTTCGCCTTCTGCGCCATGCTGGAAGGCGGCTATGAAATTTACATGGTCGCCGACGCTTCCGGCGGCACGTCGAAGGAAGCGCATGACTACGCCATGCAGCGCATGATTCAGGCGGGCGTCGTGCCCGTGACCTGGCAGCAGGTCCTGCTCGAATGGCAGCGCGACTGGGCGCGGCGCGAAAGCTATGACGCCGTCATGTCGATCGTGAAGGAGCATTCCGGCGCTTACGGCATGGGCGTCGATTACGCCTATACGATGGTGCACAAGGCGCCGGAGCGCGTCTCGCATGGTCCCACGCTCGCGCCCATCCCGGCGGTCTAGCATGGACGCGCTCGGCGGCTCTGACGAGATCGCGGCAGAGCGTCTCAGCCGCGGCTTGCTGCTCACGCTCGCCGCGGCCACCGGGCTCGCGGTCGCCAATATTTATTACAACCAGCCGATGCTCGGCCTGATCGAGGCGTCGCTGGGCCCTGGCGCGGCGACGAGCGTTCCGGTGCTGACGCAGCTCGGCTATGCGTCGGGATTGTTCCTGCTCACGCCGCTCGGCGACGTCACGCGGCGCAAGCAGCTGATCGTCGCTGAATTCGTGCTGCTCGCGATCGCGCTGGTCTTGGCTGGCGCGGCGCCCGATGCGCTCACGCTGGCCATCGCTTCGGCGCTCGTCGGTTTCGCTGCGAGCGTCGCGCAGCAGCTCGTTCCACTCACCGCGGAGCTCGCGCAGCCACAGCGGCGGGGCGCCGCCATCGGCGCGGTGATGTCGGGACTATTGCTCGGCGTGCTGCTGAGTCGCACGCTCGCCGGCTTCGTCGCCGCACAATTCGGCTGGCGCACCATGTTCCTCGCCGCGTCTCCGACGATGCTGCTGGTGGCGCTCGCTCTCCAGGCCATTCTCCCCGATGTGCGCGGCGAGCTGCGCCTCCCCTATCCAGAGCTGATGGGCTCTCTGCGGCGCCTCTGGCGCGATCTGGCGGCGCTACGGCGCGCCGCGTTCACGCAAGCTTTCCTGTTCGCGGCTTTTTCCGCCTTTTGGACCGTGCTGGCGTTACGGCTCGCAGCGCCGCCTCTCGGGCTCGGAGCCGGCTCCGCCGGCTTGTTCGGCGTGGTCGGAACAATAGGCGTAATCGCCGCGCCGCTCGCCGGACGCCTAGCCGACGCGCGCGGACCGTCCACGATCGTTCGCCTGGGCGCGGCTCTCGCGCTGGCTTCCTGGGCGGGGATGGCTCTCTGGAGCGATCTTGCAGGACTCGTCGCCGGCGTTCTGGCGCTCGATCTGGCGATGCAGGCGGCGCTCGTGTCCAATCAGCATGTGATCTATGCGCTGCGCGCCGACGCGCGCGGACGGCTCAACACTCTGTTCATGACGACCATGTTCCTCGGCGGCGCGGGGGGCTCGTTCAGCGCGATGATCGCTTGGCGGCTCGGCGAATGGCCGGCGGTCGCCGTCTTGGGGATGGCGTTCAGCGCGGCGGCGCTCGCTATTCAGCTTCGCGCCCCGACGCGCCCGTCACGCTCACGAGAAGCAGGAAGCGAAACGCGATGAGCTCTTATCTCCTATCCCTCGGCGCCGGACTTTTGATCGGCGTCATCTACAGCCTGCTCGGCGTCCGCTCCCCCGCGCCGCCGGTCGTCGCGCTCGTCGGGCTCGCCGGAATATTGCTCGGCGAGCAGATCGTTCCGATCGCCAAACGGATCGCCGATCGAGCCGAGCTCACTCGCTTCATTCGCCATGATTGCTCGCAGCATGTTCTGGGGCCGCTCCCCACGAATAGGGACCGCGACGGCTGACGCGGACGCGTCGATATCCATCAATGACAGGCTCGCGCCACCGGAGGCTCGAAATGAAAGCCAAGGACCTGATTATCGTCAACGCCGAGGTGACGACGCTCGATCGCGCCAATCCCGTCGCCCGCGCCGTCGCGATCCGTGACGGCAAATTTCTCGCCGTCGGCTCCGAGGCGGAGATACGCGCGGCGGCGCCCGACGCGGATGTGATCGACGCTGGCGGCAGGCGGCTCGTGCCCGGCCTCATCGACAGCCATATTCACGTGATCCGCGGCGGGCTCAACTACAATATGGAGCTGCGCTGGGACGGCGTGCCGACTCTCGCCGATGCGATGGCGATGCTGAAGAAGCAGGCGGAAAACACGCCGCCGCCGCAATGGGTGCGCGTCGTCGGCGGCTTCACCGAACATCAGTTCGCCGAGAAGCGCTTGCCGACTCTGGACGAGATCAACGCCGCGGCGCCCGAGACGCCGGTGTTCATTCTGCATCTCTATGATCGGGCCTTGCTGAACGCGGCGGCGTTGCGCGTCGTCGGCTACACGAAGGACACGCCGAATCCGCCGGGCGGCGAGATCGTTCGTGACGCCGCCGGCAATCCGACCGGACTGCTGCTCGCTCGGCCCAACGCCATGATTCTCTATTCGACGCTGGCCAAGGGTCCGAAGCTGCCGCATGATTATCAGCTGAATTCCACCCGGCATTTCATGCGCGAGCTGAATTCGCTCGGCGTCACCAGCGTCATCGACGCCGGCGGCGGATTCCAGAATTATCCCGACGACTATCAGATCATCGAGACGCTGCATCGAGACGGCGAGCTGACGCTGCGCATCGCCTATAATCTCTTCACGCAAAAGCCGCGGGAAGAGCTCGCCGATTTTGCGAATTGGTCGACGAAGGTGAAGCCGGGCGATGGCGACGATCTCTATCGCCACAATGGCGCCGGCGAAATGCTGGTCTATTCCGCGGCCGATTTCGAAGACTTCCGCGTCGAGCGTCCCGACATGCCGGCGAGCATGGAAGCCGATCTCGAGCCGGTCGTGCGCCTGCTCGCCGAACGCAAATGGCCCTGGCGGCTCCATGCGACCTATGACGAGACGATCAGCCGCGCGCTCGATGTATTCGAGAAGGTCGACAAAGATATTCCGCTCGCGGGCTTGAATTGGTTTTTCGACCATGCGGAGACAGTCAGCGAGCGCAACATCGACCGCATAGCGGCTCTGGGCGGCGGCGTCGCCGTTCAGCATCGCATGGCGTTTCAGGGCGAATATTTCGTCGAGCGCTATGGCGCCAAAGCCGCGGAGGCGACGCCGCCGATTACATGCATGATGGCCGCCGGCCTGAAGGTCGGCGCGGGCACCGATGCGACGCGCGTCGCAAGCTATAATCCGTGGGTTTCGCTCTCCTGGCTCGTCACCGGCAGGACGCTCGGCGGCCTCACGCTCTATCCCGCGCGCAACCGTCTCGATCGCGAGACGGCGCTGCGCCTCTGGACCGAAGCCAACACTTGGTTCTCGAACGAAGAAGGCAAGAAGGGCGAAATCAAAGTGGGGCAACTCGCCGATCTCGCGCTGCTGTCCGATGATTATTTCAAAGTCGCCGAAAGCGAGATCGTCCACATACGTTCCGTGCTGACGCTGCTCGGCGGCAAGATCGTTCACGGCGAAGGCGATTACGCCACGCTCGCGCCCGCGCTGCCGAAAGCCATGCCAGATTGGTCGCCCGTCGCCTCTTTCGGCGGCTATCGCCGCGCGCCCGACGCCACGCGGAGGCTAGTCTCCGCCTGCGGCTGCGTTTCCGCCTGCGCCGTACATGGGCACGACCATGCGGCCGCGCTCGGGGCGCAAGTTCCGACAGCCGATGCGCGGAGCTTTTGGGGCGCTTTCGGTTGCGGCTGCTGGGCGGTTTGAATGTCGATTCCGAAATTGGAGACAAATATGCGCCGAACCAAATTCCTCGTCGCGGCCGCCGCATTCGGTCTCGGCGCCGCCATCACCACAGCGGCTCCCGCCGCCGCCCGGCCGCGCGCCGCGACCGACTTCGCCGTTGGGCCGCAATATGACACGACTCATGTCTATGTCGCAGCGGCGGACTTCGACAAATTCGTCGCGAGCTTCGTCGCGACATTCGGCGGCGAGACCAGCAAGCAGGGCCAATTCCAGGTTACGCCCACATCCAGCCTCACCAAATCGCAGCTCGTGCTCACGCCTGCGGGCACGATTTCCGTGTTCGGCTTTCTCACGCCCGTTCCCTATCCTTTCGGGGCCGAGCGCACGGGCTATCTCGTCACCGACATAGACGCCGCGGTGAAGGCGGCGAGACGCAATGGGGCGATACGGCTGATCGAAACCTTCCCCGACCCCATCGGCCGCGACGTCGTGGTGCAATGGCCGGGCGGCGTGAACATGCAGCTCTATTGGCATACGGCCAAGCCGAATTATGCGCCGCTGACGAGCATCCCCGAAAACCGCGTCTATCTCACCGCCGACGCCGCCGATGAGTTCATCCGTCGCTGGACCGGCTTCGCGCATGGACGCATCCTCTCCGACGAGAAGTCGGCGCCCGGGAGCGAAGTCGGTCAGCCGGACAAGACGATCCGCCGCGTCCGCATCGCCTCCGGCTATGGCAAGCTCACGCTTTTGGTCTCCAACGGACAATTGCCCTGGCCGTGGGGCCGCGATTTCACCGGCTATGAGGTGAGCGACCTCGAAGCGACGCTCGCCAAGGCGAAGGCGGCCGACGCAAGAATTGTCGCGCAGCCCTATGACGCCGGAGATCGACGGGCGGCGTTCGTCGAATTTCCAGGCGGCTATATCGCCGAAATCCATCAGGCGCGCGCGCGATGAGCGCGAGCTCCGAGCCCATCGCGGCGATTCTCTCGTCGCGATGGACGAGCTTCCTCATTCGCCTGCTGCTCGTCGCGGCCTATCTGCTCGGCGGCGTGAGCAAGCTTTTGGATTGGCCCGGCGCTGTGGCGGAACAGGCGCATTTCGGACTGCATCCGCCCACCCTCTTCGCCGCGTTGACGATCGCGGTCGAGCTCATCGGTCCAGCGCTCATTCTTCTCGATCGATTGGCGTGGCTCGGAGCGGCGGCGCTCGGGATTTTCACCTTGCTCGCCGCTTTCATCGCCAATCCCTTTTGGACGATGCAGGGGCCGGAGCGCATAGCGGCGACGAACGCTTTTTTCGAGCATCTCGGGCTCGTCGCGGGCTTCGCCCTCATCGCCATGCTCGACCTCGGCAAGCGCGACCGAAAGCCGCTCATAGGCGATCCCACGCATTCGCCGCTGCCGTGGCTGTTGTTGCTGCTGTCGGTCACGACCGGCCTCGTCGATGCGATCAGCGTGCTCGGCCTCGGCAAGGTCTTCACCGCGAATATGACCGGCAATATCGTCTTCCTCGGCCTCGCCGCGACAGGGGCGCCTGCCTTCGAGCCGATTCCTTATCTCGTCGCCCTCTCCGCCTTTCTGCTAGGCGCGCTCGGCGCCGGACGCATCGGTCGCGCGCATGTCGGCCTGCCGCTGCGTCGCTGGCTGACCGCGGCCGCGATCATCGAGGCGCTATTGATCTGGGCGAGCGCGGTCATGGCCTTCGGGGTCGAAGCCACGAGCCCGCGCTCGGCGATCACGATCTACGCGATCATCGCATTCACCGCCGTCGCCATGGGTTTTCGCAACGCGACCATTCGGCAGCTCAAGATTCCCGATCTGACCACGACCGTTCTGACCTTGACGCTGACCGGACTCGCCGCGGATTCGCCGCTCGCCGGCGGCGCCAACGCCAATTGGCCTCGGCGCCTGGGCAGTGTCGCGGCAATCTTTCTCGGCGCGGGGATCGGCGCGTTTCTCGTCGTCCATAGCGGTCTCGCGGCGCCGCTGTTCCTGGCCGGAGCGCTGATCCTGCTTGGAACCATCCTCTGCGCGCTTCATCCCTCATCGAGCGAGCCGGCAAAGGGTTGACGAGGTTTTCTCGAGAATGAGATCCCGATCAAACGTCGCTCAGCCCTTCGACCGGCAAATCGGCCGCCCCGAGCGCGACGAAGCGATCGACCAGCCACGAGGCGGCCGGTCCCGGCGGAGTCTCGCGCCGCCAAATGCACGAAAAGCGATAGAGGCCGCCCGGATGATCCGGCATGGCGAGCCGCACCAGCGCGCCCGACGCCAGATCGCTCGCGATCATATGCAAAGGCATGTTGCCCCAGCCGACGCCCTCGCGCAGCAAAGCGTGCTTGGCGCCGAGATCGGCGAGCCGCCAGCTGCGCGGGCTGATCACAGAGAAATCGCGTCCCTCGGTGAAGCGCGAGCGATCCGTGAGCACGAGCTGCGTATGCTCGCGTGCGGCGCCGGGCGGGATGCGCGCCATGCGCCCCAGCGGATGATCGGGAGCCGTGACCGGGATCAGCGCAATCGATCCGGCCGCGATGCTCTCTATCCCCTCGACGCCGAGCGCGAGCGGCCCCGACACGCCGATCATCGCCGCGCCGCCCTGCACCAACGCCGTGACCGCGCCGAGCGCCTCCATATGCAGCCGCAGCTGCACCGTCGGGAAATGCTGCGCGAATTCCCGCAGCACGGCCCCTACCCGCTCGGTCGGCAGCATCACATCGACGGCGAGATCGACCTCCGCCTCCAGCCCCTCGAGCAGGCCTTTGACCTTGGCGCGCAAATCATCGACGCCGCGCGAAATCGCCCGCGCCTCCGCCAGCAGCGCGCGCCCGGCCACAGTGAGCCGCGGCTTGCGCGTTCCATCGCGCTCGAACAGCTCTATGCCGAGCTGCGCCTCGAGGTTGGCAATCCCATAGCTGATGACCGAGACGGCGCGATTCAGTCGCCGCGCAGCGCCGGCGAAGCTGCCGGCGTCGACGATGGCTAGAAAAATGGTCAGCTGGTCGAGGCTGGGCGTCCTTGGATCGCTCACTTTTCAACTTTCTCGAATAGTTCGACCAAAATTATCCGACTGAACAGAAAGGCGCGCAACCCTTAAATCCGTCTCCATCGACAGCAACCGATCACGCGACGGGAGATTGCAAATGATCGAACTCAGACCTTTCGACAGCCTCGGCGGCGCCGATCACGGCTGGCTCGACGCCAAGCATCATTTCTCATTCGCCGGCTATCACGATCCCGAGCGGATGCATTGGGGCAATCTGCGCGTCTGGAACGATGACACGATCGCGCCGCACTCCGGCTTTCCGACGCATCCGCATCGCGACATGGAGATCGTCACCTATGTCCGTGAGGGCGCGATCACGCATCAGGACAGTCTCGGCAACAAGGGCCGCACCACGGCCGGCGATGTGCAGGTGATGAGCGCGGGCTCAGGGATCGCCCATTCCGAATATAATCTCGAGAACGAGACGACCCGGATCTTTCAGATCTGGATCCTGCCGACGACGCGCGGCGGCGCGCCTGGCTGGGGATCGCGGCCCTTTCCCAAGGGCGAGCGCTCGGGCCGTTTCGTCACGCTCGCTTCCGGCTTCGACAAGGACGGCGACGCGCTGCCGATCCGCACCGATGCGCGCGTCCTCGGCGCGACGCTCGAGGCCGGCGCGACGGCGGAATATACGCTCGGCCGCGAGCGCAAAGCCTATCTCGTGCCGGCGAGCGGCGCCGTGCAGATCGATGATCTGCGCGTGAACGCCCGCGACGGCGCCGCCATCAGCGATGTCGAAATCCTACGCGTCACAGCGCTGGAGGACAGCGAGATCGTTCTCGTCGACGCCGCGTGAACTCGGGACCGGCTCCCGGGCGCCGGCAGCCATTCAAATCGTGAAGAAAGGATCGAGACAATGACCAATGTTCGTAATGCGGAATACGCCGCTCTGCTGCTTCGTGTGACCCTCGGCGCGCTGTTTCTCGCGCATGGGCTGCTCAAAATTTTCGTGTTCACATTGCCGGGAACGGCGAAATTTTTCGAGTCGCTCGGCTATCCGTCGCTGCTCGCCTATGTGGTCGTGGCCGCGGAGATCGGCGGGGGCCTCGCATTGATCTTCGGCATTCTCACCCGCGTCGTGTCCCTCACGCTCATTCCTTTGATGATCGGCGCGCTGATCGTGCATCTGCCCAATGGCTGGCTGTTTTCCAACGCCAATGGCGGATGGGAGTTTCCGGCGCTGTGGACGGCGCTCCTGATCGTGCAGGCTCTGCTCGGCCCTGGCGCTTTCGCCGTCAGGCTCCCGCAGGCAGAAGGACAGGCGCGCGGGACCACGGCGCACGGCTGAAGCAACGAGCCGGCCACCCACGACAAAGAACGAGCAGGGTACACAGAGCGTCATCGACGCGCTCCCCACCCTGCTCGCAAACGACCTCCGCCGAACTGCTCTGAACGACTTTGCCAGGAGATGACCGATGCGCGATCTCAAATCTCATGAGCCGAACGATTCGGGCCAATCCTTCTGGTCCGAGTTCCGCCATCGTGCTTTCGCGATCATATGGACCGCGACGGTCGTCTCGAACATCGGAACCTGGATGTACAACGCCGCATCCGGCTGGCTGATGACCGGCCTGGACGCGAGCCCGATGACAGTATCGCTGATTCAAGTCGCGTCGAGCCTGCCCATGTTTCTTTTCGCGCTACCGGCCGGGGCGCTCGCCGACATCGTCGACAGACGCCGCTTCCTCATCTATGCGGAAATTTCCGTCACCATCGTCGCCGCAGCGAGCGCCGTGCTCGTCAGGCTCGATATCATCACTCCTTTCCTCTTGCTGCTCTGCACCTTCCTCCTCAGCATCGGGGCAGCCCTCACCGCGCCCGCCTGGCAATCGATCGTTCCGCAATTGGTCCCTCGCCGTGATCTCCCCGCGGCGGTCGCGGGCAATGGCGTCGGCATCAACATCAGCCGCGCCATCGGTCCAGCCCTCGCGGGAGTCGTCATCGGCGCGTTCGGAAACGCGGCTCCGTTCTAGCTCAACGCCGCGAGCAATTTCGCCGTGATCGGCGCGCTCCTATGGTGGCGTCCGCCTGCGAACACCGAGCATGCGCTGCCGGCCGAACGGCTGATGAGCGCATTGATCATTGGATTTCGCCATGCCCGCTATAATCGACCATTGAGGGCCACTTTGATGAGAGCGGCTTTCTTCTTCTTTTTCGCGAGCGCCTATTGGGCTCTCCTTCCGCTGATCGCGCACAGCCAAATCGAGAGCGGCCCTGCCATCTATGGCATGCTTCTCGGCGCCATCGGCCTCGGCGCCGTCATCGGCGCGTTGGCGCTTCCGCGTCTGAGGCGCGCGCTCGACGCAGACGGGCTCGTTATTCTGGGCTCCTGCGGCACAGCGGCGACATTGGCGACGCTCGGGCTCGCGCGCTCGCCGACGCCCGCCTTGGCCGCATGTGTTCTCGCCGGCGTCTCCTGGATCCTCGTGATCGCGACGCTCAATGTTTCGGCGCAGACGTCGTTGCCAGACTGGGTGAGGGGACGCGGACTCGCCATGTTCGCGACCGCTTTCTTTGGCGCGATGACCCTCGGCAGCGCAGTCTGGGGGCAAATAGCCACGATGCTCGATCTTTCGACGACGAATTACGTCGCAGCGGCAGGCCTTCTGTTCGGCATTCTCCCGAGCCGCCGATGGAAGCTGTCCGCAGGCGCCGGCACGGATCTCACTCCGTCCATGCATTGGCCGAACCCGGTGATCTCGATCAATGCGGAGGCGGATCGAGGCCCCGTCATGATCAGCGTCGAATATTCTGTCGACTCCCAGCATCGCGACGCCTTTTTGCAAGCTGTCCGCGAGCTCGGCGAAGGACGACGCCGCGACGGGGCCTATGCCTGGGATATTTTCGAAGATGTCGCCCAAGAGGGACGCTTCGTCGAAATCTTCTACGTCGCTTCTTGGCTCGAGCATTTGCGGCAGCATCGTCGCGTGACGAACGCCGATCGCATCCTTCAGGAAATGGTTCGCCAATTCGGGGCCGACCAGGAGCCTAAAGTCACGCATCTCATCGCCGCATCCTCGAGCGCCTCCGGCTCCGAGCGGATCGCCTCATAGGTCGTTCACCACAGAAATTTAACTTCCGCGCCGAGATAATTGCCGTCATGTCCACCAGCGCGACGAATTGTGTCGCCTGCCGCAAAATGCACGCATTCGAGCGCTGCGGAAAGATTTGCCGTTACAGCCCAATCCATGCGCAATTGCTCATAGGCGCCGGTCCAGCGGCCCGGCGATCCGGCTGTGCCGGCGACGGCGATATTCGGAAACACATAGATCGCATCCGCTGTGGTTTCGCGCCATTGCAGGCCGACGCCCGCGAGCACAGTCACCTTGTCGCTCGCCGCGAGAGTGAGGGACGGTTTGAGGTAAATGAGATTCGCATAGCCGGTGAATCCCGCCAGCGTGAAGTAATAGCCATTGGGAAACAGCGGATCGAAGGTCTCGATCTGTCCATCTCCCCTGCGCCGGTCCCCTGAGGCTGCATCCGCTTGAATTCCGATGCGCGGCCTCAGCGGCAGCATCGAGAAGCGATAGCCTGCGCGCGCCCCGGCAGCCCATGCGCGAATGCTCTTGGCGCCGACGCTTCCCGACTGCGCCATTCCCTCGACATCCCAATCGAATCCGTCTTTTTCTCCAGCGAAGCGAATATCGAAAATATGTCGACGCTCGCTTCCCGAAGCGTCCAGATAGGAGGCGCTTCTATTGCCGTAAAAGGAATAATATGCGGAGAGTTCATTCTGGCCGAAGACATGCCGCTCCAGGCGTAGCGTATGGAATTGAACATCTCTCGTCGATCGATCGTCGAAAGCCTGTTCCCGATAATATTGAACCGGGCGGCTCACGAAGCCGAGAACGCGCCACGGCTCAACCTCGAAATCGAGCCACGCCGCGTCGAACGCCTGCCTGACGTTCGGACCGTCGCGATTCGAGACGAAGCGCTGGAGATCGAAGGCGAACTCCTGACGACCGATGCGCGCCTTCAGCGCGCCATCGGGGAACGCATGGCCATATTCCAAAAAGGCCAAACGAAGATCGGGGGGATTCTGATCGGCCTTTCCCAGATTTTTCTTGTCGAAGGCGCGCGCATCCTCGATTTGCGCAAAGATCCGCCAGTCCTCACTCAAATGCAAATCGGCGTGCAGCTGAATGCGCTGAAGCAGATAGCTGTCGTTCCGATTGGTCTTGCCGACGCCGAAGGACGGCGCATTGGCGAGCTCGAACCGCTCACGCAGAGTCGCGCCGAAGGAGAGATAGAAATTCGGATCGCTCAGCGACAGCGGGATGAATTTGAGCTCGTCTCCGGGCTCTGTGCGGAGGCCGGGATCGGCGAGCGCCGACCAATTCTCCTGCCAACGATTGGACATGAGCCGCGGTCGGCTCGGTGCGACGCTCGCGGCTTCATCCGCATGCGCGCCGCAAGCCGAGACGATCACGATCAACGCCAACGCGTTTCCGCCGCCGCGCCACGACATGATGCTCACCCCCTACGCCGAACGCTCACTACGCGATCTCGAGCCATCGTCCGAGACATACGATCAGCGGCGTGGTCTTGCCGACCCAGCGACAGGCGCGCCGGCCGCGGTCGTCTACCTGGACCAAGTCGTCATCGATCCTCACGATTTTCTCGCGACGATCGAATACGCCGGCTGCTGCGAAGCGTCTTGCATGTTCGTATGCGCTATTTCACAATCGTCCTGTGACAGCGGGACGTCCTACTATCGCACGCGCTGCCGCCAAACCTTCGGCGTCACTCCGACATCCCGGCTGAAAATTCGCGTGAAATGACTTTGGTCGGAAAAGCCGCAGTGAAGCGCGATTTCCGACAAGGGGAGGTTCGTCGTGCGCAACAAGCGCTGCGCATTGTCGATCCGCTGTTTCAGCAGCCATTGATAGGGGCTGATGCCCGTCGACTCGCGAAAAGCCCTGAAAAAGTGGCTGCGAGACATATTCAAGGCCTCAGCGATCGCGGCGATAGATGTCCCATCCTCCTCGTCGGTGGAGACGAGCATCTCCTTCGCCTTCCGAACCATCACGGAACCCAGTCCGCGATCGAAGCCCGTCGCTTCGCTTCGCCGATCGCCATGACGCTTCAACAGATGCGCGCCGATCGTAGTCGCCATCTGCTCGATCAGGATCGGATCGAGGAGCTCTGGATCCTCGAGGAGTGGAAGAACGGCGTTTGCGAGGTGATATAAGATTATGTCTCGCTTCGTGAGCTGGCGGGCCAGTCCGACATCCGGTGAAACGCCCGCGACTTTTTCTGCATCCTGCCAAAACTCCGGCATCAACTCGATGAGAAAGAAATCGAAACTTCCATCCATCTCCGCTTTGTAGTTCTCTTCGAAGTCTCGGAGATAGATGTCGCCATGATCGAATAGACAATCATGCGCGGCTCGGCCTTCTCGGAGGCTGCGCCGGTGTCCGTCGGCCAGGGAAATACCGATCAGAACGCCGCGATCCTGCGCCGGCGTGGCGACTTGCGCACGATGCCGCCCGCTGGCGGCCTTGCGGCGAAAAACCATATGGCCCGCGTCCAAAGCCTGATCCTTGCTCAGCTCGGTCAGCGAGCAGCCCAGAGAGTCCTTTATGGCGCCCGCTTTCGGGCTCGCGCCTTTTGCCGCTGCATCCATTTTCATTTTCCTTCAGCATGTTGCGAAAAGGATTCTGCGCCGTATTCGCCTCGCTAGGCCCGCGGGCTCGACGGTGGGTAGACAATTCCCCGTTCCCGGGTAGAGACAATTATGTGTATTTAATTCATGTTACAAATCTGATTTTGTTAGTTTATGTTAGCTGGTAAAGGGGCGGCGCGGTTCGTCGCAGAAGAGCCCGTCTCGGGGGAAGTTATGGAGGGCGTCTACACCTTTGGGGATTTCCGGCTGGAAACGCGCTCCCGTCGCCTATCCCGCGGCAATCAGACCGTGCCGATCGGGGATCGGGCGCTCGACATCCTGCTTCTCTTGATCCGAACACCGGGCGAGACGGTCAAGCGAGCGGACATCGTCGCGGAGGTCTGGGGAGCATCGCAGATTTCAGACGGAGCGTTGAGATTTCAGATCAACGAATTGAGAAGCGCGCTGAAATCGAATGGGGCTCGGCTGATCGGGACCGTCGCTCGAACCGGCTATTATTTCAGCGGAACGGTGAGCTTTCGCTCAGAGCCTCGGTTTGTCGAAAGCGCGATCGAGAGTCCAAGGCAGAGCGCGGAACGCCGAAAGCGCTTCGAAACGGGCGCGATCGTCGGTCGGGACGACACGATACGCGAAACCATCGATTCTCTCGGGTCGAATGTCTCCCTCACCATCACTGGGCCGGGCGGCATCGGCAAGACCACCGTCGCAAAATGCGCCGCGCGCGCGCTCCTTGCGGAGGGGCGTCCTGATCCGATCTGGCTCGACCTGTCGAACGGATCGGAAGACGAAGATATTTGGCCGGCGCTCGCGCGCGAGCTCGGCGTCGGCGCGGGCGCGCAAAACCTCGCTGAGGCGGCGCTGTCCGCCCTGCCGAGGAACACACCGCTGCTCGTTCTCGATTGCTGCGAGCATGTCATCGACAGGGTCGGGCGCTTCATTCGTGACATCCGAAGCATGGGTCTCGCGACGCCGATCCTCGCGACCTCGCGCGAGACTTTGCGTATTCGCGACGAGCGGGTCATTCGGCTCGCGCCGCTCGGTTTGCCCGGCGCGAACGAGCATCTCGATTTCGCGAGCGCCGGCGCTTATGGCGCTCTCGAACTGTTCATTCGACGCGCGCGAGACATGGCGGGCGAATATACGCTCGCCGAGACCGATGTGGATGCGATCCGAAACATCGTTCGGCGTCTCGACGGCATTCCTCTCGCCATCGAGCTCGCGGTCGCGCATCTTTCCAGCTTCAGCCCGCAAGATCTCGATCGGCTCCTGCAAAAGGATTTCGATCTCGTCGGTCTTCTGCCGCGCGACACGCCGGATCGGCATCAGACGCTCCGTAACATGATCGACTGGAGCTATGATCGGTTGGAGGCGCGCGATAAGACCGTGCTCGATCAATTGTCGATTTTCGTCGGCGGCGCAGACCTCGACGCCTGTCTGCATGTGATCTCCGGAGAGGGCGTTTCCCAAAATGGATTGATCGAGGCGCTGGCGCGATTGGTCGAGAAATCGCTCGTGATACGAGAATGCGCAAGCGGGCGCACGCTCTATCGGTTGTTGGACACGACGCGAGCCCATTGTCTCGCGAAACTCCGCTCGCGCGGCGAGGAGGATCGCGTTCTCTCACGTCTGACGCGCTATCTGGCGGCGGCCATCCGCGATCAGACGAGCGTCGAAGGACATAAGCAGACGGTCGACCGATGGTTCGGTCCCGCCTGTCCCAATCTGGCCAATCTGCGCCTCGCAAAAGCTTGGGCCTTCGGCGCCGGCGGCGATCCGGCGCTCGCCGTCGAATTGGCGCAATATGCGGCGCCGCTGCTGATGCAGCTCTCCTTGTTGTCCGAATGCGAGAGCATGGCGCGCGACGCTCTCACCGATCGCGAGAAGGTCGATGCTCCGTTCGAGGTTTGGCAAGCGCTGAGCGCGTTTTTGGGGGCTGCGACTCTGGCGACAAAGGGGCCGACCGACGACGCGAAAGCCGCGCTCGAAGCCGGCTCGAGCCGAGCGGCGACCCCGTCGAGCGCCCGGATCGCAGCCTTGGCGGCGTCAGGTCTCTATTGGCTCTGGATGTATCGCGGCGAGCCGCTGCGCGCGCTTGGCTGCGCGGAGGCTTTACGGCCGCAGGGCGACGCCGACCTAGGCGAGGACGACGATCTCGTGGCGGATAATTACGCCGCCATGGCGCATCAGGCGATGGGCCGCACGGCCGCGGCTGAACGAGAGCTCAGAGACGTGGTCGATCGCCAAGCGCGCGTCAGCCTTGGCCGCTTCATGCGCATCGGCAGCGATCCCGGTCTCATGTCGCAGATTTTTTTGATGAAGACACTCTGGCTGCAAGGACGCTTTCGAAGCGCGATCGACCTCTACGAACACATCCGCCCCGGCTTGCGCGCGCCGGAGCATGGGCTCTATCGCGCCTGGGCGCTGAACGAGGCGCTCGTTCCTCTCTATTGCGCCATGGGGGATTATGACGCCGCGCGCGCTGTGATCGAAGAGCTTGCCGCTTCAGCGCAAGGTCAGTCGATGCAGATCAGATGCGTCGCGGGGCTCGCGGCCGAAGCCGCTCTGGAAACCAAGGTCTCAGGCCGTGTGCGATCGGACTTGCCGCGGTTGCTGGGAACATTGCGGCGCAATCATTTCCATCTTCTTTTGCCGTGGCTCGAAGGCGTTCACGCCGAGGCCCTTCTCGCGGAAGGAGACCTCGATGCCTGTCGCGCCATTTTGAAGGATGCGATCTCTTTCTGTGAAGCCAACCAGAATGGATGGTGGTTGCCAGAGCTCTCGTCGCTGATGGGGCAATTGGAGACACGCTCGGCGAACGATGCGATGGCGGCGGCTTGGTTCGAGAAGAGCCATTGCTTATCCACGTCGCAAGGCTCGCTCGCGCTCGCGATCAGAAATCTCCACCGCGTCAAGATTTGGAGCGATGCGCCGCTGGCTCTACGAAAGAAGGCAGATGAATGGGGCCACTGGCTGTCGGAGCATTATCCCGACGACGGCGATCCAATGTTTTGGGTTCCGAAAGACTGAATGCGAAAGGCGAGAAGCTAGAGGCCAAAGGCGGCCGCATGACACTCACCTTTCGGGTTTCGATCGTGGCTCTCCCGAGCTTCCGTCTCTCGGTTACGGCGCAAGCAAGTCGCTCGAGACAAAGAAATGCAAGGTGAGCCGGCCCTTTGTCGATTCCACGTAACGCTTCACCAGATTCGTCTTGTGAGACGGGAGCCCGTCCACCACCAAATGCACAGGCTTCGATCGATTGCGCATCATCTTTTGCAGGAGCTCGACGATCCGAAGGCGCCGCATGAGAACGAAAATGGGCCGGGACTTTCTGGAGCGCCGAGTCACTTCGAGACAAAAAGAGTCGAGGCGAACCGACCCGAGCCCCCCTTCCTGGGTAACTTTTATACGTAATTTCAAACATATATGCTCGACAGAGAAGGCAGCTGCGGGTCATAGCGCGACCTCCAGCTCCCCAGCGCCCAGCTTCATCCTGTCCGGCGCGCCATTCCTCGAACAGATGATCGCAGTGACGAGCCGGTCTGGATGGCGCGGGACGTGTCGCGCAGCGCCGGTCTGCCGCCATAGGCCGTCGTCAGCCGATCGACATCGAATGCGGCCGGCGCATTCGACCTCTGCTTTGGTCGGATGCGCGCTCCAATGCGATCGTCGCTCTCTCGTCGATAGGCGCCGATCCTCCGCCTAGAGCAGCTCCAACGCCTACGCCGATGAGCGTCCGATCGATCTCGACGCCCGCATCTTTGCGGCGTCGAGCATCGAAATTGCTTTCGACGACGAAAGCGCCAGACCGACATCGACGCCGCGACATGCTTTCCGGCTCGATCCGAGCCGAAGGGATTCTCGCCGCGTCACACGCGCTCGCTGCGCTCTTGCGTAGGAAATCGAGTGCCCGTAACAATTTCGTCGGTTGCGCGAACTAATAGCTCGGAGGCCGGTTTCGGCTCATAAGAGGAGGCATCGGATGGATCGTCGTTCTTTCAATCTCGCGCTGGTGGGATCGCTCGCCACGGCGCTCACCCTCGTGGCTTCCGCCGCTCCCGCGGAGGAAGAGGGCAAGGAAAAATGCTTCGGAGTATCCCTCAAGGGTCAAAATGATTGCGCGGCTGGCCCGGGAACGACCTGCGCCGGGTCGTCCAAGATCGACTATCAAGGCAACGCCTGGAAATATGTTCCACGCGGCACCTGCGCCTCGATCAAGACGCCTTTCGGCAATGGCTCGCTGGAGGCGCTCAAGCGGCGCACCTGATCTTCGCGACATTCCATGACAGAAGGCGCATGGGGAGAAGCATGGACGAAACCGTTTCGACCTTTTCGTCCCGTCTCCCCGCTCTCGCCGGGGTCGGCTTCAAGCCGGCGCATTTCGATGCGATTCTCTCCAGCGCGCCATCTGTAGGATTCTTCGAGATTCACGCGGAGAATTACATGGGCGATGGCGGTCCGCCGCATCGCCAGCTCTCGCGTCTTCGCCAGGATTATCCGCTTTCGATTCACGGCGTCGGACTTTCGATCGGCTCCGGCGAGCCGATCGATCGTCGGCATTTGGAGCGGTTGCGCGCGCTTTGCGACCGCTACCGTCCCGAGAGCTTTTCCGAGCATCTGGCCTGGTCGACGCATGGCGGCGTCTTCTTCAACGATCTCCTGCCGCTGCCCTACACGCGTGAGACGCTGGAGCGCTCGATCGACAAGATCGACGAGACCCAGAATGTTCTCGGACGGCAGATTTTGCTGGAAAATCCAGCGACCTATCTCTCATTCGCGGAAACCGAGCTGTCCGAGCCGGAGCTTCTCGCCGAAATCGCGGATCGCAGCGGCTGCGGACTGCTTCTCGACGTCGAGAACATCTATGTGACGGCGACGAACAAGGGCTTCGACGCGGCGGACTATTTGTCCAGATTCGCTTTCGCTCATGTGCGCGAAATTCATCTCGCCGGCCATTTCGACACGCGCGGCGCAAGTGGCGAGCCTTTTGCGCTCGACGCGCATTGCGCGCCTGTCGCCGAGGCCGTTTGGACGCTTTTCAGCCGAGCGCTGGCGCAGACAGGTCCTGTCGCAACCCTCGTCGAATGGGACAATGAAACGCCCGAATGGCCGGCGCTCGCTCGAGAGGCGCAGCGCGCGCAATCCATTCTCGACAGCGCGTCGCGGCGGGCCGCATGAGAGAGGCCCCTCGAATGTGGGAGAGAACGCAGGCGCAATTCGCCGCCGCTCTGCTCGACGCGCGCCGGCCGGCGCCCGCTTCGCTGGCGTCCGAGAGGGGCGCGGCCGCCGATCGTTTCAATGTCTATCGCAATAGCGTCGTCGGCGGGCTCGTCCGAGCGCTGGCGACGCGTTTTCCGGCTGTGGAGCGTCTCGTGGGCGAAGAATTCTTCGCTGCAATGGCGCGCGAGTTCGTGCTCCTGCGGCCGCCGATCTCCGCTGTGCTGCTCGAATATGGCGAGGATTTCGCCGATTTCGTCGCGCGCTTCGCGCCCGCTTCTGAGCTGCCCTATCTCGCCGATGTGGCGCGGCTCGAGGATGCGCGCGTGCGCGCCTATCACGCAGCCGACATAGAGCCGATGTCGCCGCAATCGCTGGCCTCGGTCGCTCCCGATCGTCTGGCGGAGCTCACTTTCGAAATTCATCCATCGGCCTACGTGCTGCGCTCCGACCATCCGATGGCGACGATATGGGCGATGAATGCGGGAGAGGCCAAGGCGGCGCCGCTGGAGCATTGGGACGCCGAAGACGCTCTCGTGGCCCGTCCACGAATGCGCGTCGAGACGCATCGCCTCGCGCCCGGCGGAGCGGTTTTTCTTCAACGCCTCGCCGCAGGCGCGCAATTCGGCGAGGCCGTTCGCGCCGCGACCGCCGAGGCGCCGACATTCGATTTGTCCATGACGCTGGTCGACGCGCTCACGGCAGGATTTTTCACTGCAATCAGAGGTGACACATGAATAATTCCTCTCATGAAGCGACGCGGCCCGCATCGGGCGCCTCGCTCTGCGTTCTCACGCAGCGCGTGATCGGAGCGCTCGAGAGCATTCCCTATTCCGTCATCGCGCTCGGCGCCCGCATTTTCCCGGCCGCTGTCTTCTGGCAATCGGGACAGACGAAGCTCGAGGGTTGGCGTGTCTCGGAAAACGCCGTTTATCTCTTCAAGGAAGACTATAAGCTGCCGCTGCTCGATCCCGTCGTCGCGGCGCATGCCGCCACGATCATGGAGCATGTTTTTCCAATTCTGCTCGTGCTCGGTCTCGCGAGCCGGCTCGCCGCGGCGGCGCTGCTCGCCATGACGCTGGTAATCGAAATCTTCGTCTATCCCGACGCCTGGCCGACGCATGGCGTCTGGGCCACCTGCCTGCTGCTCATCGTCGCGCGCGGGCCCGGCGTCGTTTCGATCGATCGCCTCCTGCCGCGCCGGTGCGCGCGCGCGTGAGCGCGGGCGCGTCACGCAGATAGCGAAATCTTCGTCACCAAACCATCCGCGAACCATTGCGCCAGAAAACCAGCGGCGCGCTGCAGCAGAGTCTCGTCATTGTTCTGAAACTCGAGCAGCGCGCAAATATCGCCGAAGCTCTTGCCGTCTCGCGCCTCGATGAGCGCGAGACGCTCGTCCTCGCCGATCTCGCGATAGACGGGCTCATCGTCTCTGCGCCAGACGAGAATCGTTTCGACGCTTTCATGGTCCGGGCGCTCGGCCTCCTCTCCATCGACGAGCGCGCCATAGAGGCGCGCGACCCCTTTGGCGAGGTCGAGCATCGCGACGCTCGGATGAAACTCGAAGACCAAGCGAGGCCAATCTTCGGCCTTTGTGGCGGCCAGCGCGTCGATGGCGAGCGGCGACGCATCCGCCGCATCGAACGCATCCGCCAAGCCTCTTTCGAACAGAGCGAGATCGCAGGCAGCTCGGTTGCTTCTCCACTGCGGGCTCTCCCGCATGACATCGGGCAGACGCCATGCATACCATCGCGCATTGCGATGACGCGACGGCGCCGCGGCGATGTAATCCTCGACCAGAGCGCCGAAGGCGTCATCGCTCATCAGCTCTCGGAGAGTCGGGAAATCATTGGAGATGAATTCGGCGAGACGCAGACGATAAGCGTCGACATAGACGCCGAACAATGTCTTGCGATCGGTGCGCGGCGAATCCCGAACCGAATCGAGAATGGCCGTCTCGCCGGATTCGAGCCCCGCGAGCACGCCGGCCTGAAAGCGCTCTTGCAGCTCGCGCAGCGTCATGCCGCGCTCCACGCGCGGAGCCGATCGGCTTTCCGCGCGATCTCGCGCATCCGCTCCATCTCGGCGAGCAGCTCCTCGAAGGGCGGATAATTGTCGTCGCGCTCGATCATGGCTGCAACCTCGCCGAAGCGGATGCGCGCGCGCTCATAGAGCGCCCAAACCTCCTCGCAGACGGGCTGGTCATGGGTGTCGATCTTATGCGTGTCATAGCTCGTATGGCCGGCGAGGTGCATTTGCGCGACGCGCTCGACCGGAATCGAATCCAGGAATTTTTCGGCGTCGAACCCATGGTTGAAGCCCGACACGAAAATATTGTTCACGTCGAGCAGGAGCAGGCAATCGGCGCGCTGCGCCATTTCCGTCACGAACTCCCATTCCTCCATCTCGGACTCTTGGAAAGTCGCATAGGTGGACGCATTTTCGACGAGCAGCCGACGGCCGAGAAAATCCTGCACGCGGCGAATGCGGTCCACGACATGATCGAGCGCTTCGCGCGTATAGGGGATCGGCAAGAGATCGTGCAGATTGGCGCCGTGAACGCCCGTCCATGCCAGATGATCGGAAATCCACGCGGGCTCGATCCGTTCCGCCAGCGCCTTCAGCTCGCCGAGATAGTCGAAATCGAGCGGATCGCTGGAGGCGAGCGACATCGACACGCCATGCATCACGATCGGATAGTCCACGCGGATGCGGTCGAGAATAGCGAGCGGGCGTCCGCCGGGAATCATATAATTCTCAGAAATGATCTCGAACCAATCGACGTTGGGCTTCTGCTCCAGAATGATCGGATAATAGGTCGATCGAAGCCCGAGCCCGAAACCGAGCGATGACGGCGCGCTCATGCCGATCCTCCCGAGCGAAAATGTGACTCGAAAATGAAAATCGGCGCGGGCGCGCGCACGACGGCCGCCCGCGCCGGCGCGATCACATCTCGGCGACCGTGCCGCCCTTCGCCTTGCAGGCCTTCGCCGACTTGGCCGGCAGCCAGCCCTGGCCCTTGCAGGAATTCTGGCCCTTGCAGGCGCTGCTCTCGGTCTTGCAGGCGCTCTTGCCCTTGCACGCATTGACGCCCGCGCAATGGACGGGGGCCTTTTTGGCGAGCGCCGGCGCGACGGCAGCGCCGCTCATCGCGAGAGCAACCGCCGCCGCGGCAATCGAGACGCCTGAAACGATATTGGTTTTCATTCTTGTCTCCTTGGACATTCGGTCGCTTCGGAAGCGATCCGGCGAGCTCGGAAGCCCGAGCCCGCCCAAATCCAATACGTCCATCGGAGTTGAAAATTACACAGCAAGCGCGGCTCCTCGAAAATTCTTTTCGCGGCGCCGCGCGCCTCGGCGAACTAAATTCGTAGACGAAGCGACATGCCCGCCTGCCAGTTCTTCATGATCTGCGGACCATTGAGATCCTGGTAGACCGGAAGGCCGGCTTCCGCGGCCACCGTCAGATTGTCGAAGCCGATGAACTTTCCGCTGACCGTCCAGCCGCCGAACAGCTCGACGCGCTTGCCGCCATAGAAAAGCGGATTGGTCGGCGCGGCGATTCCACGAATCTCCGGGTCGAAGCCGGCGATGCGTCCCTGCAAAGAGCCGAGCACGCGAAAGGTCGTCGTCAGGCCCGGAATCCAGGTGTAGCCCGCCCAGCCATTGAACTCATGCAGATTTCCCCACATGTAGCCTTGCGGATTGGCGGCCAGCGGATGGCGCCCACGATAGGAAACGCCCCACGACCATTTGTCGAGATGGCCCGCATAGACGACGCCGGGCATGATGTCGAAAGTTCCCGTGCCCTGCTGCATGCCGTAGAAGGCGCGGACGAGGGCGCGCGAGCCGTCCGGCAGCAGCAGGCCGTTGAAGGTCGCGTGATTGCTGCCCGTCGGGAAGGAGAAGCCGAGATTGATCAAGACGCGGTGGATATCGTCCTGATAGACGCGATAAATGCCGGACAGGGAGAAGTCGACCAGGCTGACAGTTCCCACATAGCTTCTGCCGCGCTGTTGGCTGCCTGTCGCGCCGCTGAAGGTCAGCGGCTCCAGATTTTTCTCGCCCATGCCGCCGGTGAAGACCAGCGAGAAGTCCTTTGTCACGCCATAGGCGAGGCCGACCACTTGCGTCTTGGCCGCGATGTTCTGAGGAACGATGCGCACGGTGCGCGTCGGGTTGAGGAAGAACGGGACATTGTTGACGATATATTCGTTCGACACATTGCGCGTGCCGATCCTCATGCCCGAAAAATTGGCGAAGTTCGGCGTGATCGAGAGCACGAGCTTCTCGGGCGGGGGCATGTCGGCGCCGAAAACGCCCATCGGCGCCGGGGCCAAAGGCGCGGGCGCTGGGGCCGGCGCCGCCGCGGCCGCCGTTGCGAGCCAGCCGCCAGCCGGCGATGCGTCCTCCGAATGCGCGGCATTTGCGGACAAGGCGAGCGCCATCGCCGAAACAAGAGAAATGTTCTTCATTATTGCCCCCTTCAACGGATCGATGTGCGTCGATCCGCGCCCCTTACGATGTAAATCGATCGCCGAGACTACGGGAGCGCATGCTCTCGCTTAAGTCAGAAATTCCATTTCCCGTGTGTTTCCGTAGCTATTTGCCGCAAGTGTGTCTTTTCGGCAACGTTCACTCTCGAAGACGTGCGCAAGCTTCGGCGCGACGCTCGTGAGAGCGACGCGTGCGACGATCACGCTCGAAAAACGAATGTTCAGAGATCGACGACGAGGATTCCTTCGGGCCTCGCTCGACATGCGAGAATCAATCCGAGGCCGATGTCCTCCTCGGTGAGGCTGTCCGTGCAATCATGGACGGCCTTTCCTTCGAGCGCCGTCGTCTTGCACACGCCGCATTGGCCGGCGCGACAGGAATTCGCCGCGTCGATTCCATTGGCGAGCGCAATGTCGAGCACATAATCGGCGCTCGTGCATTCGATCTCCTTGCCGCTCGTCGAAAAGACGATTTTCGCCGGCGACGCATCGGCCGGCTTCGCCGTTGCGGTCGAGGGACTCGGCGCTCCGCCGAAGCTCTCCTGCGCAAATCGCGACATGTCGAATCCCGCGTCCGACAGACCGACGCGCACGCTCTCCGTGAAGCCGTCTGGGCCGCAGAGATAGACGGCGCGCGAAATCATGTCCGGCGCGAGCTGCGACAATAGCTCGATCGAGAAGCGGCCGATGGGGCCGCTCCATTCCTCCGGCGTCGCGCGCGAGCAAACGAAGTCGCAGCGAAAATTGGGGAAGCGCGCCTCGAGCAGACGAAGCTCGCGTTCATAGACGAAATCTTCTGGACGCCGCGCGAAATGCACGAAGCGAATGTCTGCGTCGGCGGCCGTGTCCAGCAACCAGCGCGCCATGGACATGACCGGCGTGACGCCGCTGCCGCCAGAAACGAAGAGATAGGGTCCGGCGGCGCCGTCGACGCAGGTGAATTTGCCGTAAGGGCCGCCGGCGGAGAGCGACATGCCAGCGCGCAATCGATCGTGCAGCCAATTGGAGACGAGGCCATTCTCGACGCGCTTGACCGTCACCGACAGAACATGCGGCCGTGAGGGCGACGAGGAGATCGTATAGCTGCGCCGAACGATCCGCCCGTCGATCGGCAGCTCCAGCGTGACGAACTGTCCGGGCTTGTAGCAGAAGAACTTCCGCGGCTCTGCCACGAAGTCGAAGGTTTTGACGTCATGCGTCTCGTCGATCACGCGCAGGCAGCTCAAGGACAGCTTGCCGCCGCTCCAGAAGGTGTCGTCTCCAGCGAGCTCGAGATGCAGCGCGCCGCCGCTATCCGTCGGCGCCGGCCTTGTCTTCGACATGCGATGCAGAGCGGCGGCGTGTACGCGGGCGGAAGGCCGCCGGATCAGCTCGTCGAGCGCCTCGACGGAGACGTGCGCCTTCGTATCGGTCTTGAACCATCCCGCTCGGCGATCGGCGGCCTCGAGAATTCGTCGCGAGAAGGACAGCAGATCCTGCTCGAGGATGGCCTGCTCTTCGGAGGGAAGCTCGGCGAGCACGCAGGCGAGCGCCGCCGCGACGGCGCCCGAATCGACATCGAGATCGCCATCGACATAGCGTCGCCACAACGCCCCCTTGTCGCGCTCTGTGAGCGGCAGCGACCGACGCAGCAGAGCGGAGCGGCACCAGTCGGGAGAACGCAGCAGAGCGTCGAAACGCTCCATCTCCAGCGCCGACATCGCGCCGTCGCCATCGGCGATCCGTAGAAACAGCAGCATCGGCAGCTCGACAATCGCCGTTGATTTGTCTTTCGTCGCCGTCATGATGTCTGCAATTCCTGTTTCGCTTTGGCCGATGCGGCGGCCATATTGTCGAGCAGATAGCCCGTGACGGTCTTCAATATGCTCTGCACGGCGCTCGCGTCGCGCCCGAGCAGATCATCGACGGCGCGGCGCGGAATTGCGACCACGGTCGCTTCGTCGCTCGTCACCTCGACCGACGCCGCGCGCGGCCTGCCGCTGATGACGCCGAGCTCGCCGAAAACAGTGCCCGCGCTGCCGCGACCGATGATCTCGCGGCCGTTCTTTTCGGGAACCCAGGCGACGGTCTCTCCGCGAACCAGCACGAACATGCCGTCCGAGCTTTCGCCGTGACGACAGATCTGCGTCCCTTTCGGATGACGTTCGATCGTCGAGCGGCGAGCGATCTCCGCGAGCTCCGACAAATCGACGCGCGAGAACACCGAGGAGACGAGAAGCTCCGCCATTATCAGCACGATGGGCGAGCGCTCGCCATGCTTGGCGCGGGCGACGATCTCCTCGGCGAGAGGCGGCAGAGCCTCATTGTGAGCGAACATCTCACGGGCGAGAGCGGCGCCTTCCGCAGATTCGGCCGCGAGCGCGGAGACCGCGAGCGCGCGCACGAGCGCGTCGCGATCGTCGAGGAAGGTCCGAAACACCACATCGGCCGGCCGCGACATTTCGATAATCTCGAAATAGGATGCGGAACCGGCGGTTCTGGCGTCGTGGATCGCGTCGCGCAATGCGGCGGGAGCCATGTCGATCATCTCCGCGAGGGCGGATTTTCCCTCCGTCCCTAGAATGAGCGCGATCGGCCGCACGAGCTCCGCCGCGCGCGCGGCGTCATCGAGCGTCGCGGCGAGATGGACGATTTCGCGCACGAGCTGAGTCTGCCATTTGACGATCGTCTTCGCCAGCAGCGAGGCCTCCGGCCGCTTCTCATGCGAGAGCGTGAAGCGCGCGGCCTCGGTCCATTTCAGCGAATGCGACAGCGCGGCGATCCGCTCGGTCAAGCGCGCCTGATCATTTGTCGCCTCGCCGAGGATCTCGGCGTGCTCCTCGTCGGAAATATTGAACCAATTGCGCATCTGCCGGATCGAGACGAGCGTCTCCGCCCGCGCCAGCCAAGCCTTTGGGGCAACGCCGGCCGCGAGCCCCTTTTGGATGAGATCGGTCACGAATTCGCGATAGTTCCGCCGCCGCGCATGTTCCTCGACCGTCCGCGCGAGGTCGGAATTGAACAGCGACGGATCCTCGACGCCGAGCGCATGGGCGATCGCGTCATGGTCGGAATCGGAGAGGCCGAGCTGAATGCGAAGATCGCGCAGCAGCTTCAGGCTCTCCGAGGAGCGCGTCTGACCCGTCGCGAGCGCATCGGCGAGAATGGCGCGATAGGCGTTGCGCTTCTGGTCGACGGAGAAGTTGGGAAGCGTCTTGGCGAGCACATAGATTTCATCGGCCGACAGCTCGTCCAGCGAACGGCCGTCCAGAAACGCCTCCGATCGGAAGCCCATGCGCTCGAGCTCTTGCCGCAGCGCATTGCCGAGGCTCTCGTGCCGGTAGAGATCGGCATTGCGCGTCAGCGAGCGAATGAGCCAAGCGACCGATGTCGCGGCGATGGCGAGATCGATGAGCTTGATGGCGATGGGCGGCATCAGCAGGATATTCGGCCGGCCGGCGAATGCGTAGAACAAAGTGAAAGCGGCGAAGCCCGAAAACGTCAACATATGGTGCCGACGCTGCGCCTTGGAGAGCGAGACGCCGCGAGCCTCGGCGCAACGGGCGTAGAGCTTCTCCAATGCGAGGAACAGTCCGAATGAGACGCTCATGCAGAGGAGAATATAGGCCGGCGCGGCGACGATCTTCGGAACCGGATAGGCGTGGCCGCCGATATAGAGGCCCGATTTCAGCAGCGCGCCGAACTGGTCGCTCTCATGCGTCCAGTAGCCGCTCATATAATAATCCCATGTGCCCGAATAGACGAAATAATAAGTGTAAAAGCCGAAAACGAGGCCGAAAAACAGATAATAGACGTTCCGCTTCTGATCGAGATCGATGGCCTTCCAATAATTATTTTCGAGGTCGATGTCCGGGCAATTCGTCATGCAGCCGACACAGATGCTGCGGTCGGCGGCGTCGGTCGAAGCGCGACAGGAGGATTGCTTGATCGCGACGCGCTCGACGTGCGGCTTGGAATCGAAGAGGCCGCCGGGACCCGTGTAGATCTGCTGCACCACCGCCGTCGGACAAAAATAGTTGCACCAGCTCTTGCCGCCATAGGTGAAGCCGACGAAGACCGCAAAAGAGATGATGAAGATGAATGCCGCCGCGAGAGCGATATGGCTCGAATTGTAGAAGAGGATGCGCCCGGTCACGCCCAGCGTCAAAAACCCCAGCTGGAAATAATAATGATTGCGGCGCAGCCAGGATTGCGAGGGCAGCAGCGCCAATATGCGCTCGACCCGTCCGGTCTTACGATTCAAATTCGGCAGCTTACGCTCGAAGCCGAACATGCGGGCGAACTGGCTGGCGTGCGAGAGCGGGCAGACACGGCGCCAGAATTCATGACCGAGCAGCATGATCGCGAAAGGGACGAGCGGCACCGCCATCGTCCAGAAGATGCGGTTCGTCATCGAATAAGGCGTCGAATAGCGCGGAACGCCCTGAATGACGACAGGATCGTCGCCGATCCGAAACGGGCTGCCGGAGTCCGGCTGCGTGAGCCATACGGTCAGCGGATCGAAGAACAGAGCGACGATCAGCGCGCCCCAGGCGAGCAGCACAATAACTCTGACGTTCCGCATAGAACGCTCGGACGTCTGCGATAGCACCTATGCCCCTCCCCCGTACATTGGGCTCATGCGCGCCGACTGTACCGATAGATTAGCCGATCGACCGGAGCTGTGCGCCTGCGCAAACTCCGCACTCGCTCAGCGGCCTGCGTTAGACCTCCGGCACGAGCCGGGCAGGAACTCGCGGCCACGTTGGTCGACGGCGCAGAGCCGCAGGCCATCTGGGTCTGGATCGCTCGCATTCGGGATCCACTGCGCCAGGCATTTATTGTTCTTGAGGCAGGGATCGGTGAGGGATTTCAGGAAGCTCAGAATATCTGCCACCTGTCCGTCGGTCAGCTCGACGTCGCGAATGACTCCGGGCATCTTGTCTTCGCGCTGCGAGCGAAGCATGTCGAGCGCGTTTTGCGTGTGGTCCTTGGCGAATTTCGAGTTGATGGGGCCGCCCGTGGCCGGGATCGTCTTGTAATCGAAGCTCGCGACCGCGCGCTCGACATTGAGATGATGCCGGACGATATCCTCGAGGGTGTTGTAGACCCCGCTATGGCCGAATGGCGCCGTCACCTCGACGCCGAGAAGCGTCGGCGTGCGATAGGCGTATTTGTCGTCGCGATGCCCAGTGACATGCGCGCGGCCCCAATCGTCGATGCCGTCCTCGATCGTGTTGAGGTCGGTCTTGCCACGGCCGATCTGCGGAACGGCGAGCACCCAATATTTTTCATCGGTGAAGAAATCGCCGGAATGGCAGGATGCGCAATTGGCGCCGCCTTGCTCGACCGTCGCGAAGAACAGACGCGCGCCGCGCTTTGCCGATTCGCTGATCGCATGGCTGTCGCCGCGCACATAGGCGCGCCAGGGCGTACGGGTGAACGTCATGGTCCGCTCGTAATCGGCCAAGGCGATCGAGATATTATTGGCCGTCACCAGCTGCTCGGGCGGCGACTGATAATCCTTGAAGCCGGCGCGGAACAGCGGCAGCCATTCATTCTTCGCGAACTGCTCGTTCGGATCGCCATAGCCGCCGAAGCGCGCTGCGAGCTTTTGGCGCACCTCGAGATCGGTAGCGCCCGGCGTCTGCGGACTTCCGACTCCCCCATAGGCCTTGCCGCGCATGGCGGCGTTGACCGCGGTCGGGAACATTCCATGCCCCGAGCTTATCGGCATGCCGGCTTTGAATTTCTCCTCATAGGAGATGTATTCCTGCCGCGGCAGCATGAAATTATTGAACATCCCTCGCACCGGCGGCGAATCGACAGGCGCGACGATGCGGCCGTCGACGCCGCTCATGCCGGGCGTGCCAGTCGTGCTGAACACGGTGCCGTCCCAGGTGATCGACTGATCCCAGAAGGCGAGGCCGATCAGCGTCGGCGAATTGCGCGGCATCGCCGAATCGCCGGTTCCGAAAGGCGGAAATGTGCCGGGCTTGTCGACGCGCTTACGCCCGGGGCCGAGCAGATTGGGATTATTGGCGCCGACGCCGACCGGCAGCGGCAGAGCGTCGCCGAAGCCGAGCATTGGGTGATGGCAAGTCACACAGGCGACATCCTTGCCAGGGCTCATGCCCTTAGACCAGAACAAGAGCTTGCCGAGCCGCGGCAGCGGGTCGGACAGCGGCGGGATCGGCAGCTTGCGGCTATCTATGGCGTCGCCCGTGAGGTGATGCTCGGCGATATAAGCGCGTAGCTCTCGATCGAGAGACGCGCCGCCGTGTCCGTCTTCACTCGCCGCCGCGCCGACAATGGCGCTCGCCGACAGAAGGGCTCCCGCGAGAACGGTTCGGATGTTCATCGAATTCTCCCGCTCGTCCGAGCTTTAAATGTTGAGCTAGCGCGCCGCGAGCGCCTCTGCGGAATTGGAAGGCGCGGGCGCGGCCGGCGTGTAGATCGGGATGATGAACTGAATGCCGAGCCGTGTGTCGCGCGCCGTGTTCTTCGCATAAAATGTGTGAGACAGCTTGATTTGCGCGCTGATCTGATTGCCGATCAGATAGCCGTAGAGAGCGCCGATCGCGACCGAGCTCTGCCGGTTCATATAGCCGACCGCAGGCTTGTCGAGATCCACCTCGCTGAAGGCGATGAAGCCCCATTCGGCGCGGCCGTCGCGCTTGATCGCCGTCAAATCGAAATTCAGCGTCTGCGGCGAGCTCGCGAAGGGATTAGTGTGTCCCGTCGCATAGAAGCTGTTGAGCGTGATGTTCCAATTGTCGCGCAAATAAGTAATTGCGAGATTCTGCTGAAACGCCGTGAAATCAGTGCCGAGCGCGCGCGTCAGCGGAGAGCCCGTCGATATCCATGCGCCTTCGCCGATCGCCACATTGAAGCCATGGCCGAGAAACCACGAGAACCACGTGCCGACATAGGAATTGTAAGTGCCGATTCGATGCAGGCCCTGCATGTTCACGTTGGCGACAACGAGCGGCACGGTCTTCAATTGCACGCGCGCGCCGGCGACTTCGAGCGGTGTGGAGAAGTTGAGAAAGGCCGGCACGCCGACCGTCGAGTTGAACTTCTCGTCGGCGCCGGAATTGAGAGCCATGACGCCATAGAGACCCGGCTCTGGAGCCCAGCCTTCCGGCAGGCCCGCCATGAGACCCGGCTGCTGGATCGAACCGGCATGAGATGGCGCGCAACCCATTGCCGACGCCAGAATCGACGCTGCGACGATATGAGCGCGCGCAAAGGCCGACGCGCCAAAGCGCTTACAATTGAACATCGCCCGCCCCCGCGAAGCTTGATCTAATCAATAATTACTTAATCCTTCCTGCGACGCCGGATGTCAACCCCGACCAGAGGTTGCAGCTTTCGCGGGAACGGGGCGCCGCTGCGCGACGGACGACGGGAAGCTCGCGGCGCCGCTGATCTTTCCGCCCGCCAATAAGCCTGCGTTCATAAGCGCGGAACGAGATCGATGAACGCCTCGATCGAAGCGCTCGCATCGTAAAGAGCATCTCGGCGCGCGTGGCGCATCGACCGCGTCACGGATCGCCATCGGAGATATTTCGCCATTGGTCTCTGCAGCAGAGCGCGCGACATGCCGACAAGAGCGAATCCCTCGAACATGAGGGCGGCGGCGCGCCTCCATGAAACGATTTGGAAGACCTATTCCGTCGTCAGGGCGGTTTCCACGTCGCTCGGATCGACGCATCGCGCGAGGCCGGCGGCGAGCTTGTCGCGGTCGAGCTCATTCTCCCACCAAGCGACGACGATGGCGGCGACGCCATTGCCGCAGATATTGGTGAGCGCGCGGCACTCGCTCATGAATTTATCGACGCCGATGACGATGGCCATGCCCGGCGCGAGGCGCGGATCGATGGAGGAGAGCGTCGCGCCGAGCGTGATGAAGCCCGCGCCGGTCACGCCCGATGCGCCTTTCGATGTCAGCATGGCCACGGTGAGAATGACGAATTGCTGCCCCGCCGTCAGATGCACGCCGAGCGCCTGCGCGATGAAGAGGCTCGTCAGTGTCATATAGATGTTGGTGCCGTCGAGATTGAAGGAATAGCCCGTCGGCACCACCAGGCCGACGACCGATTTCGAGCAGCCCAGGCGCTCCAGCTTCTCCATCAGTTGTGGAAGCGCGCTCTCCGACGATGAGGTGCCGAGCACGATCAGCAATTCGTCGCGGATATAGGCGAGGAAGCGCAATATATCGAAGCCGACGATGCGCGCGACGAGGCCGAGCGCGACGATCACGAAGAGGACGGATGTGACATAGAAGGAGCCGACCAGCCAGGCGAGATTGAGCAGCGATTGCGAGCCATATTTGCCGACCGTGTAGCCCATGGCGCCGAAAGCGCCGATAGGCGCGGCCTTCATCACAATGGCGATGACGCCGAACATGGCGTGGCCGGCCTCGTCGATGAAGCCGCGCAGCGCCCTGCCCCGTTCGCCCAGCGCCATCAGCGCGAAGCCGAACAGGATGGAGAAGAGCAAGACTTGCAGAATATCGCCTTTGGCGAAGGCGCCGATGACGCTGTCGGGAATGACGCCGAGCATGAATTCCACCGGCGTGCGCTGCATGCCGGGCTCGAGATATTTGGCGACGGCGGCGGGGTCCGCCTTGCCAGAAAAACCTTCGCCCGGCCGCAGCACATTGCCGACGAGAAGCCCGAGCGCCAGAGCGACGGTCGAGACCACCTCGAAATAGAGCAGCGCCTTTATGCCGACGCGGCCGACCTTGGCGGCGCTCTCGAGATGCGCGATGCCGGAGACGATGGTGCAGAAGATGATCGGCGCGATCACCATTTTGATGAGATTGACGAAGCCCTTGCCCATCGCCTCCATCCAGGGGCTCTTGGCGATATCGGGGAAATAGACGCCGAGCAGCGCGCCGAGCACGATTGCCGCGAGCACCTGGAGGTAGAGGCTATGCGCGCTTTTGCGCTTCGGCGCCTCGGCCATTTCGACGGCTACGGTCAATTTCTGCCCCTTTTTCCAGCTCTTTCGGCATTCCTAGACCTGGAGCAGGGACCGGGCAATGGCAAGAACCGCTCACGCGCTCACCATGTCGAGCCGCATCAGCGTTCGCGCATCGAGCGTCAGCGTCAGCGCGCCGAAAATCTCCTCGAGCTGGGCGACGTTCGTCACGCTGACGATGGACGCGGTGACGCCCTCTTGCGCCAGCAGCCAGGCGATGGCGATCTGCGCCGGCGTGGCGCCGATTTGCGCGGCTGCGCGGTCCAGCTCGCGCAATATATCGAGGCTGCGCTCGTCGAGAATGCCCGCGACGACGGCGCCGCGCGCCGCGCCGACCGTGTCCTCCATGGAGCGATATTTGCCTGTGAGAAAGCCCGCCTCCAGCGCGCGGAAGGGAATGACGCCCAGATCCTCCTCCATGCACAGCCGGCGCAAATCGCCCTCGTAATAGGCGCGGGTGACGAGATTGTAATGCGGCTGCAGGCAGGAGAAGAGCGGCAGCCCATGCGCTCGCGCGGCGGCCAGCGCCTCGGCGAGGCGCGGCGCCGAATAATTGGAGGCGCCGATAGCGCGCACCTTGCCGCTCTGAATGAGCGTCGCGAAGGCTTCCAATGTCTCATCGAAGGGCGTCGCCGTATCGTCGAAATGCGCCTGATAGAGATCGATGCGATCGGTTCGCAGACGGCGCAGCGAGTCCTCGGCCGAGCGGATGATATGCGCGCGGGAGAGGCCCTTGCCCACATTGGGCATGGCGCCGCCGACTTTTGTGGCGATCAGCACGCGATCACGCTTGCCCGTCGCCTGCAGCCAATCGCCGATGATGGTCTCGGACTCGCCGCCGCTATGGCCGGGAACCCAAGTGGAATAGGTGTCCGCCGTGTCGAGCAGCGAGAAGCCGCGATCGACGAAAACGTCCAGAATGGCGCAGGAGGCCGCCGCATCGGCCGTCCAGCCGAAGACATGGCAGCCGAGCACGAGCGGCGCGCAGGCGAGGCCCGAGCGACCGAGCCGACGTTGCTTCATCGAAACGCTCCGCTTCCGGTTCAGCTAGCAGTTGCTGTAATCTTCCGGGGCGATGCGGACATGCATGCCGTCGAGGCTCGAGTCGAATTTCATCTGGCAGGCAAGACGCGAATTGATCTCGCGGTTGGCGGCCTTGGCCAGCATGATGGCCTCGGCCGGCTCCATGGGGGGCATGGCGACGCCTTCGGGCAGATCGACATAGATTTGGCAGGTGGCGCAGGTGCAGCTGCCGCCGCATTCCGCGACCAGCTCCTCGACGCCGGATTTGCGGATCAGCTTCATCATCGTCGCGCGATCCTTGCCGGCGATCTCCGACCGTGTCCCGTCGCGCGTCTCGAGCGTGAATTTCGTCATCGTCATTTTCCGATGTTCAAGGAGAGCAAATCCACGCTCACGGTATGGCGGCTCGCCACATTTCCGTCGCGCGCCATGCGGACCGTCGCGAGGCCCGCCGTCTGGGCGGCGTCCAGTTCCTCCTCATTCTCCGACAGCACGAGCACCGCGCCGGGCGCCAGGCCCAGATTTTCGCAGAGATCGCGATAGGAGCCGGGCTCGATCTTCTGGCCGAGCGTGGTGTCGAAAAAGCCCTCGAACAGAGCTGTCACCTGCTCGGAGGAGGAATGACTCAGCAGCAGCTTCTGCGCCAATTCGGAATTGGACGAGTAGACGAAAAGGCGAAGCCCGGCCGCGGCCCAGGCCGAGAGACAGCCGGGGACATCGGGATAGAGCTCCGCCGCGAGCGCGCCCGACGCATAGGCCTCCTGCCAGACGAGGCCCTGAATGACCTTCAGCGGCGTCGCCTTGCGGCCCTGCTTCATCCAGCGCAGCAGCAGAGATTCCGCCTGAGTGGGATCGAGCTCGTAGCCGCCCATGAGGCGCCCGGTCTCCTCCAGCGCCTCCTCCACCTCTTCGTCCTCGGCGTGCTCGTCGATATAGCCGCCGAGCCGCGTCGCCGCGAGCGGCAGCAGCGTGTCGTTCATGAAGGTCATGGGCAGGACCACGCCTTCGAGATCGATCAGGACGGCGCGAATGGGCTCGCTCATCGCGCCGCCTCCGCCGCGCAGAATTGTCCGAATAACGCCATCGAAGCGCGCGCCTTTCCCGGTTGTTTCGGGAACGGCAGCATGATTTGTGCCGCGCCCTGCTCGAGGCTGTGGATTACTGCGCCGCAGCATGGCAAGAAGGGCGAGAGGGCGTAAGATCGCTCGCCCGTCGGCCCCTCCCTCACCCTCCCCCGCTCTGCGGGAGAGGGAGGCGGCAAACGCGACGCGAAACCTCGATGAAGCGCCGAATCTGCCCCCTCTCCCGCGTCGCGGGGGAGGGTTGGGGAGGGGGCGAACCCGCCGCTCCAGTTCTGGTCGTGCCCATGCGAAGCTCGAAAAAATCCGCCGCCCAAGCCTCTCTCGACGAGCTGTTCGACGGCAAGGTCATCTCCATTCGCGGCGCGCGCGAGCATAATCTCAAGAATGTCGATCTCGTCATTCCGCGCGACAAATTCGTCGTCTTCACTGGCCTCTCGGGCTCGGGCAAATCCTCGCTCGCCTTCGACACGATTTATGCGGAGGGCCAGCGCCGCTATGTCGAGTCGCTCTCCGCCTATGCGCGGCAATTCCTCGAGATGATGCAGAAGCCGGACGTCGACCAGATCGACGGCCTCTCGCCGGCCATCTCCATCGAGCAGAAGACGACCTCGAAAAACCCGCGCTCCACCGTCGGCACGGTGACGGAGATACACGATTACATGCGCCTGCTTTGGGCGCGCGCCGGCATTCCCTATTCGCCGGCGACGGGCTTGCCGATCGAGAGCCAGACCGTCTCGCAAATGGTCGATCGCGTGCTGGCGCTGCCGCAAGGCGCGCGGCTCTATCTGCTCGCGCCCGTCGTGCGCGGCCGCAAAGGCGAATATAAAAAAGAGATCGCCGACTATACCAAGCGCGGCTTTCAACGTCTGAAGATCGACGGCGTCTATTACGAGATCGCCGACACGCCGCCGCTCGACAAGAAATTGAAGCACGATATCGACATTGTCGTCGATCGCATCGTCGTGCGCGCCGACATTGCCGCGCGCCTCGCCGATAGTTTCGAGACGGCGCTGGAACTCGCCAATGGCCTCGCCGTGGTGGAATTCGCGGACAGCAAGCCTGTAAGCGCCGATGCGCCCGCCGCTGCGACGCCCGCCGCCTACGCCTCCACCCATTATGCGGCCGATCACATCGTCTTCTCGTCGAAATTCGCCTGCCCTGTCTCCGGCTTCACCATTTCCGAGATCGAGCCGCGCCTCTTCTCCTTCAACAATCCTTTCGGCGCCTGCCCGGTCTGCAGCGGCCTCGGCCAGGAGCAGGTGATCGACCCCGATCTCGTCGTTCCCGATCCAAAGCTCTCGCTGCGCAAAGGCGCCATCGCGCCTTGGGCGAAATCATCCTCGCCCTATTATGGGCAAGCGCTGGAGTCGCTCGGCCGTCACTATAAATTCCGCATGGACACGCCGTTCGAGAAGCTCGAGCAATCGGTGCGCGACGTGCTGCTGCACGGATCCGGCAGAGAGGAGATCCGCTTCTCCTATGACGACGGCGCGCGCGCCTATGACGTGAAGAAGCCTTTCGAAGGCGTCGTCGCCAATCTGCAGCGCCGCTTCCTCGAGACGGACAGCGAATGGGCGCGCGAGGAAATCGGCCGCTATATGTCGGCGGAGCCCTGCAAGGCGTGCCTCGGCTATCGCCTGAAGCCGGAAGCGCTCGCCGTGAAGATCGACGGCTTTCATATCGGCGAAGTGTCGGACCTCTCCGTGCGCGCGGCGCTCGACTGGTTCCGCGCTCTCCCCGAAAAGCTCGACGCCAAGCGCAACGAGATCGCGCATCGCATATTGAAGGAAATACGCGATCGCCTCACGTTCCTCGTCGATGTCGGCCTCGATTATCTGACGCTCTCGCGCGCATCGGGCACTTTGTCCGGCGGCGAGAGCCAGCGCATTCGCTTGGCGTCGCAGATCGGCTCCGGCCTCACCGGCGTGCTCTATGTGCTGGACGAGCCGTCGATCGGCCTGCATCAGCGCGACAATGACCGGCTGCTCGACACTTTGCGCAGGCTGCGCGATCTCGGCAATAGCGTCATCGTCGTCGAGCATGACGAGGACGCCATTCTCTCCGCCGATTATGTGGTGGATGTCGGCCCCGGCGCCGGCGTGCATGGCGGCCATATCGTCTCCAAAGGCGCGCCGCAGGAGATAATGGACGATGAGAATTCGCTCACCGGCCAATATTTGACCGGCGCTCGCCAAGTGACCCTGCGCCATGCGCTGCGCAAGCCCGACCCCGGCCGCTGGCTGAAGATCAGCGGCGCGCGCGGAAACAATCTGAAAAATGTCGAGGCGAAGATTCCCTTGGGCCTCTTCACCGCCGTCACCGGCGTCTCCGGCGGCGGCAAATCCACGCTCGTCATCGAAACTCTGTACAAAGCCGTGGCGCGGCGCCTCAATGGCGCGCATGAGCATCCGGCGCCTTTCGACAAGATCGACGGGCTCGAGCATATCGACAAGATCATCGATATCGACCAATCGCCGATCGGCCGCACGCCGCGCTCCAATCCCGCGACCTACACGGGCGCCTTCACGCCGATCCGCGAATGGTTCGCCGGCCTGCCCGAGGCCAAGGCGCGCGGCTATGCGCCGGGGCGCTTCTCCTTCAATGTGAAGGGCGGCCGCTGCGAAGCCTGCCAGGGCGACGGCGTCATCAAGATCGAGATGCACTTCCTGCCCGACGTCTATGTCACTTGCGACGTCTGCAAGGGCAAGCGCTACGATCGCGAGACACTGGAAGTGAAATATCGCGAGAAATCCATCGCCGATGTGCTCGACATGACGGTCGAGGAAGCCGCCGTATTGTTCAAGGCCGTGCCGGCGATCCGCGACAAGATGGAGACACTGAAGCGCGTCGGTCTCGATTATATTCGCGTCGGCCAGCAGGCGACGACTCTCTCCGGCGGCGAGGCGCAGCGTGTCAAGCTCGCCAAGGAATTGGCGCGCCGGTCCACGGGGCGCACGCTCTATATTCTCGACGAGCCGACGACCGGCCTGCATTTCCACGATGTCGCGAAATTGCTCGAGGTGCTGCACGAGCTCGTCGATCAGGGCAATAGCGTGGTCGTCATCGAGCATAATCTCGAGGTCATCAAGACGGCCGATTGGATCATCGATCTCGGGCCGGAAGGCGGCGATGGCGGCGGCGAGATCGTCGCGGCTGGGCCGCCTGCCGACATCGTCGCGGCGAAGCGCAGCCACACCGGCCGCTATCTCGACGAGGTGCTGAAACGCCGCCCGCCGCGCGCGGAAAAGACGAAAGCGACAAAAGCGGCGAAGGAGGCGCCTGCGCCCAAGCGCAAGCGCGCGGCGCAGGAGCAATAGGGCGCATATTGTGACGCCGAGGACTCGCGCCCGATCGGACTCGCTGGACCGCGAGCCTTCAGGCTCGCCCTCCCTCAGCGCTTCGCGTCGCGAGCAGCGAAATAAGAATCGATCTTCTCGCGCATCTCACGCAGGAAGCGCTCCTCGCCGAAGCCGAGCGCATGGGTGCGAATTCGCTCGGGCGAAAATTCCATGCGCTCGAAACGCGTGACCGCCTCGCTCAGCGCTTCGATCGTCTGCGCGTCGAAAAACACGCCTGTCTCATTCTCGACAACGGTCTCGGTCGCGCCGCCCCGGCGGAAAGCGATCACCGGACGTCCGCTCGCCATCGCCTCGAGCGGCACGATGCCGAAATCCTCCTCACCCGGAAAGATCAGCGCGCGGCAGCGCGAATAATGCCGCGTCAGAACGTCGAAGGGCTGCGGACCGAGCACGGTCACTGTCGGGCCGGCGCGGAGCCGGATCGCGTCCAGATTGGAGCCGCCGCCAATGACGACGAGCTTTTTGCCGATCGCATTGAACGCGTCTATCGCGAGATCGGGCCGCTTATAGCCGACGAGCTCGCCGACCATCAGATAATAATCGCCGATCTCATGGCGAGGCGCGATGGAGAAGGAGTCGGCGGCGACGGGCGGATGCACGACATCGGCGGAGCGGCGGTAATAGCGCTCGACGCGATGCGCGACCGTCGTCGAATTGGCGATGAAATGATCGACGCGCGTCGCCGAAAGCGCATCCCAATTGCGCAGATAATGGGTGAGCGGCGGCATCAATAGGCGCGTGAGCCGGCCGGATTCCTCGCGATATTCGTGGTACATGTTCCATAAATAACGCATGGGCGAGTGACAATAGCAGACATGCAGCGCCTCCGGCGGCGGAATGATCCCCTTGGCCGGGCCGGATTCGCTCGAGATGACGAGATCATAACCGCGCAGATCGAGCTGCTCGCAAGCGAGCGGCATGAAGGACAGATATTGTCGGTAATATTTCACCGCGCGAGGCAGAGATTGGATGAAGCTGGTCGTGATCGGACGCGAGAGGATCGTCTGTGAGACAGCGGCCGGATCGATGACATGGGTGAAGAGATCGGCCTGCGGAAACAGCCGTATCAGCGCTTCGACGACCTTCTCACCGCCGCGCATGCCGACGAACCAATAGTGAACGATCGCCACGCGCATTTATTTTCCCACCTCGACCCTCGGACAGAAGCGCGGGAGCGCGCAAATGACGAAGCCGGGCATGAGCCCGGCTTCGAGAATACAGTCGAAGTGATTAACATCCCGTGAGGGATTGCGCGCTCAGCTCTTGAGCGGCGTCTCCGGGACGCTGCGCGGACGCGCGCTGGCGCTGCGCGGCGCCGGCTCGGCCTTGCCGGCATCCTTGCCGCCGTCGCCGTCCTTCGCCTTTCGGCTCTTGCGCGGCTCGGCGCCGCTCTCCGCCGCCGACGCGCGCTTCTTGCCGGCCTCGACAATGTCGCGCTCGGGACGCGGCAGCACCGGCCCCTCGGGGAAGACGAAGCCCAGCGTCTTGGCGCCGCTGTCATCCGTCACAACCACCACGCGCACGGCGCCGCCATTCTTCAGCCGGCCGAAGAGAACCTCATCGGCGAGCGGCGTCTTGATATGCGTATGGATTACCCGGCCCATCGGACGCGCGCCCATAGCTTGGTCATAGCCGTGCTCGACGAGCCAGGACCGCGCCTCGTCGGAGAGCTCGATCGTGACATTGCGGTCGGCGAGCTGCGCCTCGAGCTGCAGGATGAATTTGTCGACGACGCGGGCGATCACCTCTTCCGGCAGATGGCCGAAATGGACGATCGAGTCGAGACGATTGCGGAACTCCGGGGCGAAGAGGTGATTGATCGCCTCATTGTCCTCTGCGCTATGCGTCTTGCCGCGCGTGAAGCCGATGGGCTTTTTGGCGAGATCGGCGGCGCCGGCGTTGGTCGTCATGATGAGGATCACATTGCGGAAGTCGATCTGCTTGCCATTGTGATCCGTCAGCTTGCCGTGGTCCATCACCTGCAGAAGAATGTTGAAGAGATCAGGGTGGGCCTTCTCGATCTCGTCCAGCAGCAGCACGCAATGCGGATGCTGGTCGATGCCGTCGGTCAGCAGGCCGCCCTGATCGAAGCCGACATAGCCGGGAGGCGCGCCGATGAGCCGGCTCACCGTATGGCGCTCCATATACTCCGACATGTCGAAGCGGATCAGCTCAATGCCCAGCGAGGTGGCGAGCTGGCGCGCGGCCTCGGTCTTGCCGACGCCGGTCGGGCCGGAAAAGAGATAGCAGCCGATCGGCTTCTCGGGATCGCGCAGGCCGGCGCGGGCCAGCTTGATCGCGGAGGTGAGCGCGGTGACAGCCTTGTCCTGGCCATAGACGACGCGCTTCAAGGTCTCGTCGAGATGAGCGAGCACCTCGGCGTCGTCCTTGGAGACGGTCTTGGCGGGGATGCGCGCCATGGTCGAGATGGTGGTCTCGATCTCCTTCAGGCCGATCGTCTTCTTGCGCTTGGACTCCGGCACCAGCATTTGCGCGGCGCCGGTCTCGTCGATCACGTCGATCGCCTTGTCCGGCAGCTTGCGATCGTGAATATAGCGGGCCGAGAGCTCGACCGCGGCCTTCAACGCCTCATTGGTGTAGCGGATCTTGTGGAACTCTTCGAAACAGGGCTTCAGACCCTTGATGATTTCCACCGCATCCGGGATCGACGGCTCATTGACGTCGATCTTCTGGAAGCGCCGCACCAGAGCGCGGTCCTTCTCGAAATATTGGCGATATTCGCGATAGGTGGTCGAGCCGATGCAGCGCAGCGTACCCTGGGCCAGCGCGGGCTTCAGCAGATTGGAGGCGTCCATCGCGCCGCCGGAGGTCGCGCCGGCGCCGATCACCGTGTGGATCTCGTCGATGAAGAGGATCGCATTCTTATGCGCCTCTATCTCCTTGATAACCTGCTTCAACCGCTCCTCGAAATCGCCGCGATAGCGCGTGCCGGCGAGCAGCGTGCCCATGTCGAGCGCGAACACAGTCGCGCCGGCGAGCACCTCGGGAACCTCGTTCTGAATGATCTTGCGGGCGAGACCTTCGGCAATGGCCGTCTTGCCGACGCCCGGATCGCCGACCAGCAGGGGATTGTTCTTCTGCCGGCGGCAGAGCACCTGCACGGTGCGCAGCACCTCCTGCTCGCGGCCGATCAGCGGATCGATGCGGCCGTCGCGCGCCTTGCGGTTGAGGTTCACGCAATAGGCCTCGAGCGCGCCTTCCTTCTTGCGCTGCTCGCCCTCGCGACCCTCGCGTCCCTCGCCCCGCTCCGCCTCGTCCTCGACGCCGCGCGGCGCACGCGAGCCGTCCGAGAGGCCCGGCCGCTTGGCGATGCCGTGGCTGATATAGTTCACCGCGTCATAGCGCGTCATATCCTGCTCCTGCAGGAAATAGACGGCGTGGCTCTCGCGCTCGGCGAAGAGCGCGACCAGAACATTGGCGCCGCTCACATCCTCGCGGCCGGAGGACTGCACGCTGATGATGGCGCGCTGCACGACGCGCTGGAAGCCGGCGGTCGGCTTGCAGTCGCCTGCCGATTCATTGACCAGATTGTCCAGCTCGTGATCGATGTATTCGCGCAAATTTTTGGCGAGCAGATCGAGATCGACCGAGCAGGCGCGCAGCACGGCGGCGGCGTCCTGGTCGTCTATGAGGCTGAGGAGCAGATGCTCCAAAGTCGCATATTCATGATGCCGCTCCCTCGCCGAGGCGAGCGCGCGGTCGAGTGACTGCTTCAGGTTGCGCGAGAATGTCGGCATCGATCGTCCGCCCTCACTTCTTTTCCATGATGCACTGAAGCGGATGCTGGTGCTTGCGCGCATAATCCATCACTTGCGTGACTTTCGTCTCCGCCACCTCATAGGTGTAGACGCCGCATTCGCCGACGCCGTGATTATGCACGTGCAGCATTATCCGAGTGGCTTCTTCCAGGGTCTTGTTGAAATATTTACGCAGAACGATGACCACGAACTCCTGGGTCGTGTAATCGTCGTTGAGCAACAAGACGCGATACATATTGGGCCGTCGCGTCTGCGTCCGCGTGCGGGTGATCAGCGCCGTTCCCGACCCCGGCCCACCGTCGCCGCCGCCTTTGCGAGGCTCTTTCCCGCCCGCGTGGGGAGGCGCGCCGTCGGCGTCCATGGCGAACGCAAACCGGCTGTCGAGCGTAAGATCATCATCGATCACGGTCACCTCGGCTTTCCTCATTCCCCTTTCCGATGTTTCGCCCGCGAAAGGCCCGGCTGACATCTGCGTAGCATTCTCTGTGCCGCGGGCCCCTGGTCGGCTTTCGCGGCGCCGTCGAAGCGGGGTAGCGCCGAGTTTTCTTTCTCGCGGGAGCATTGGCAAGACCCGAAAAGATGAAATCGCCGAAAAAGTCCGAGGCGCGCCTCGGATGCGGCGCCTCGGGCGCGCCGCATCCTTCGACAATACGCCTAGGACATAATGTGCCGCGGCGAGCGAACAAGTGAGCGGGCCGCGGCGGCGCATTCGGCGCCCGACGCGGTTTCCAAAAGGCGCCGCCAATGTCTCGATTCCGCCCCGCGGCGGCGCGTCGCAGTCGTCTACTTATTGAAAACCATGAGCGTAAACGCGTCCTTTACTCCCAGCGCCTAATGTCGCGCTCACTCAAACGCGTGGCGCGCGATTGAAAAGAGGCGCGAATGTCGATGCTCGATCGGTTTCGGCGGGACACGGCGGGTAGGCTCGTCGAAAAAGTTGCCTTGGGGTCGGCCGTGCTGGCGCTCGCCTGCGTGCTCGGGGCCAATCTGCTGTCGGCAAAGTTACAAAACGGCGAGCTGCCGCTTCTCGCTTTTGTCCATAAAGACGAGCGCGGCCGCGCGCAGCTCGCAGCGGCGCAGCCGGGCACGACGACTCAAATCGTGCATCGCATCGGCTTCGTCGGCGTCGATCACGCCGCCACCGGCTCGATCGCGCCGGGCCAAAGAGCCGTCGCGCCGGTCTCGCCCTGCGGGGCGGAGGCCAAATAAGACGAAGCTTCAACGAAAACATCCGCAGCGGCGCGGCGCCGCTCGCGATGGCCCCGAGTCAAATTCATTGACATCCGGCGCATTCGGCTTCAAGCATGGCGCGCGTCTTGCTCCCCAGCTCGTCGAGCAGAACGCCAGCGGAACATAACCGTCGATTTGCGACGGCCCGCCTCTCGAGGACGACGCGCGCCCCCGCGGCATTCGCGCGCCCTTCCCTTGCCAGATGTCATGAAAGCCGCGACCAGGACCATTGATGAACTTCGACGAACTCGGCCTTTCCCAAAAGGTCCTCGCGGCCGTTGAGGCGTCCGGCTACACCCAGCCCACGCCCATTCAGGAACAGGCCATTCCCCCCGCGCTGCAGGGGCGCGACATTCTGGGCATCGCCCAGACGGGCACCGGCAAGACGGCGGCGTTCACGCTTCCCATGCTGTGCCGGCTCGAGCAGGGCCGCGCCCGCGCGCGAATGCCGCGCACGCTGATTCTCGAGCCGACGCGCGAGCTCGCGGCGCAGGTCGAGGCGAGCTTCGCCAAATATGGCGCAAATCATAAGCTCAATGTCGCGCTTCTGATCGGCGGCGTCTCCTTCGGAGATCAGGAAGCCAAGATCATGCGCGGCGCCGATGTGCTGATCGCCACGCCCGGCCGCCTGCTCGACTTCTTCGACCGCGGCAAGCTGCTGCTGACGAATATCGAAATTCTCGTCATCGACGAGGCGGACCGCATGCTCGACATGGGCTTCATCCCGGACATAGAGCGCGTCTGCAAGCTGGTGCCCTTCACGCGGCAGACCTTGTTCTTCTCCGCGACGATGCCGCCGGAGATCACGCGCCTCACCGAGGCGTTTTTGCACAATCCGGTACGAGTGGAGGTCGCGCGCGCCTCGACGACGGCGGCGACGATCCGCCAGGCGCTGGTCGCCACCCACGGCCATGCCGAAAAGCGCGAGACATTGCGCCGGATCATCCGCGGCGCGGATAATTTCAAGAACGCGATCATCTTCTGCAATCGCAAGCGGGACGTCGCGATCCTGCATCGCTCGCTGGACAAGCACGGCTTCTCCGCCGGCGCCCTGCACGGCGACATGGACCAGCTCGCCCGCATGGCCTCGCTCGACGCCTTCAAGAATGGCGACGTCAATCTTCTCGTCTGCTCGGATGTCGCGGCGCGCGGACTCGATATTCCCGACGTCAGCCATGTCTTCAATTTCGACGTGCCGACGCATAGCGAGGACTATGTCCATCGCATCGGCCGCACGGGCCGCGCCGGCCGTTCCGGCACGGCCTTCACCCTCGTCACCGACGACGATCGCAAATATCTCGATCAGATAGAGACGCTGATCGGCAATAAGATCGATTGGGAAGGCCCCGGTCTCCACGAGCTGCCGCCGCCCTCCGAGGCGCCGGCGCGCGAGTCGCGCGGGCGCGGCCGCAGCGCGCGCGGCGGGGAGCGTGGAGGACGCCGTTCGTCGGCGGAGCGCGAGCCGCGCCGCGAGGCTCGGCAAGAACGCGAGCCCAGACACGAGCGCGAGCCGAGACAGGAGCGCGAGCCGAGACATGAGCGGGAGGCTCGCCCTGCGCGCCCCCGTCCCGAGCGGCCGCCGACCTATGGCGATCGCCGTGACCGCCGTCCGACGACGCGCCAGCACGAGGACGATGGGCCGCCGGTCATCGGCCTCGGCGACCATATTCCGTCCTTCCTGCTGCGCCCCGTGGTGCTGAAGCCGGCCAAGGTCGGCGACGAATAATCCCGCGCGAAAATGTGGAGGCGCCGCTCAGCCGATGAGCGCCTCCTCCACCAGATCGAGCATATGCTCTATGTCTGGATCGGCGTGAACGTCGCCGGACGGCTCTATGCGGACCATAGGGATTCCCCGCGAGCAATGGCGCAGGCAGCTGCGCCTCACGCAGGCGATCTCGCCGGCGGAAATCCCTTTGCCGAAATCGATATCGAGCGCCGCGCTCAAGCGCTCATGCAGCGCGCTCCCGCGTCCCTCGCGGTCGCAGACGTCGCCGACGCAGACGACGAAGCGGATCAGCGGCGGCTCGGTCATGTCGTTCCTCTCGCTCTGAGCCCGGCCGACCGGCGGATGCAATCTTCATGTCGTGGTGAATGAGCGACACGCGCCTTCATGCGCGATGATACGGGTGTCCAGAGAGGATCGTCGTCGCCCGATAGATCTGCTCGGCGACGAGGATGCGCACGATTTGGTGCGGCAGCGTCATGCGCCCGAAGGAAAAGACCGCGCCGGCCTTGTCCCGCACGGCGGGCGCCAGCCCCTCGGAGCCGCCGATCGCGAACCATAGCGATTTTACGCCCTTGTCCCTGTCGCACTCGACCATGGCCGCGAAATCGGCGCTGCTGGCCGGCTTGCCGCGCTCGTCGAAGACGACGAGCTTTCCGCCCGCCGGCAGGGCGGCGAGCAGGCAGTCGCCTTCCTGCGCCATGCGCTCGGCCGGATTGCGCGCCCGGCTCTCGTCGATTTCCAGGAGATCGAGCCCCGTGAGCCCGAGATTTCGCATCGCCGAGACGCGGGCGGCGTAACGCGCGTAGAGCTCGCGCTCCGGGCCGGCCTTGAGCCGACCGACACAGAGAATTCCGAGACGCATGTTCTCTTACGGACATTCACGCTCGGGCGAATGCCGTCCTGCCGTCCTGTCCCGTTTCGCCCTCAGGCGGTCAGACCGCGCGCAGCTCGCTCGGCCGCGCGCCCGCCCACATTTTCTCGAGGTTGTAGAACTGGCGCACCTCGGGCCGGAAAATGTGGACGATGACGTCGCCCGCGTCGATCAGCACCCAGTCGCACTGCGGCAGACCCTCGACGCGCGGCGCGACGAGACCGGCCTCCTTGCAGGCTTTGAGCACTCTGTCGGCGATGGCGCCGACATGCGTGGTCGAACGGCCGGTCGCGATGACCATGTCATCGGCGATCGTCGTCTTGCCGCGCAAATCGATGGAGATGACGTCCTCGGCCTTGGAGTCGTCGAGGCTCGTGAGGACTTTTTCGGCGATGGAGCCGGCGATCTGGCCGATCGGCCCGGAAGCCGGCTGAGACGGCGCGCGCGCCGCCCCGGGAAGACTTGTCGTCAGCTTGTGACCCTCATGCTTCGCGGCGCTGGCGCCGCGCTTCTCAAGATGTGCCGTTTTGAGCCCGAATGCAACCGCGCAAAAGCCAAAGCGCGCGGCGAAGGCTGCGCCCGCCGCGCGGCCACGTGCCGGCAACATCGACATAAGCTTTTATTAATCATAGAAAAAGGCGGAAAGAAGCGCGGCTCGCGCGACCGCCGCGGGCAGAAAAAAACCCGGCGAGAACGCCGGGTTTTGAGAGTGGGCCCCGGCCCATCGGGAGGTGGGAGGAACCTCAAAGCCGGAACAATTTTGGAGCCTACCCGATTCCTCGTCGCCGCGCCCGGCATAAAAGGTCGCATTTGTCCAGGCCCGGCCAGGAAAAGCGCCGACACGGCCTCGGTTCAGCGCCGCCCGAGCGGGCGGGGCCGAACAAAGCGCTTCGGCAGCGCCCGCAAATTCAATTCGCTAAATTCTGCGACCCGAGCCCCACGGCGCGCCTGTGGTAAAAATGTCACACGGGTGAAGATTTTGCAGCGTCGCCCGACGGAAGGCTCAGGGAACGAGCACGAGCGCGCCTGTCGTGCGCCGCGCCTCGAGGTCGGCATGGACGAGAGCGGCGTCCTCGAGCCGAAAAAGGGCCGGTCGCTCGAGCCGCAGCACGCCCTTCTTGATCGCGCGCACCACATCCTTGGTCATTTTTTCATAGTCCTTGCGCCGCGCAATATGCGCGAAGAGCGAGGGTCGCGTCGCAAATAGCGAGCCCTTCTGCGACAGAAGATTGATATCGAAAGCCTCGATCTTGCCGGAGGCGGAGCCATAGCTGACGAAAAGTCCGAAAGGCTTCAGGCAATCGAGCGAGGCGGGAAAAGTGTCACGGCCGACGCCGTCATAGACGGCGTCGCAGAGCTTGCCGCGGGTGATCTCCCGCACGGCGGCGGCGAAATCCTCGCTGCGATAGAGAATCGCATGCTCCGCGCCGGCCTCCTTGGCGATCTTCGCCTTCTCCTCGTCGCCGACGGTGGCGATCACCTGCGCGCCCAGCGCACTTCCCCATTGGCAGAGCAATTGGCCGACGCCGCCCGCGCCCGCATGGACGAGAATGCGGTCGCCCTCCTTCACCTTGTAGGTCCGCCGCAGCAGATATTGCGCGGTGAGCCCTTTGAGCATCATCGAGGCGCCGGTCTCGAAGGAAAAGGACTTCGGCAGCCTCACAAGCGAGGCGGCGGGAATATTGCGCGCCTCCGCATAGCCGCCGAGCGGTCCGACATAGGCGACGCGATCGCCGATCTCGAATTCATCGACCCCCTCGCCGAGCGCGACCACCTCGCCCGCGCCCTCATAGCCCGGAATGAAGGGAAGATCGGCGGGATAGGCGCCGCTACGCAGATAGATGTCGATATAATTGACGCCGATCGCCCTCTGGACGATCTGCGCCTCGCCCGGCCCCGGCGGCGGCAACTCGACATCCTCATAGCGCAGAACCTGCGGCCCGCCCGTCTCGTAAATGCGTATCGCCTTCACCATGATTTTCTCCGAATGACTTCGCGTCGCAAAATCCGCGTCGATTACGACCATGGATTGACGCAGGCGACAAAGCCAACAGATTTTCGGGTAGCGGCGGAAAGCCGCCGGTGGGCGGCTTCGCCTTCCCCTCCCCATGGTGTAGAAGGATTCCCGAAACGGAGACGCAGCACATGGCCGAGACATTGGCGGGAAGCCCCACGATCGACACGCAAATTCTCGTCGCCGGGGCCGGCTCCACGGGCATAGCCGCCGCCCTCGCCTTCGCCAACGCCGGCTGGCGGGTGACGCTCGCCGGGCGCTTCCCCCCGCCCCTGCCGGGCCGCACCATCGCGCTGTTCGAGGCCTCGGTGCGCTTTCTCGATTCGATCGGCGTGCTGGAGAAGGTCCGCGCCGCCGCCTGTCCGATCGAGACGATCCAGATGATCGACGACACGGACCAGCTTCTCCCCGTGCCCGATCTCGTCATGCGCTCGGAGGAGATCGATCTTCCCGCCTTCGGCCTCAATGTCTCCAATGACGAGCTGACCGCCATTCTGCTCGAGCACGCCCGCGCGGCGCAGAGCTTCGAGATCATCGAGACCGACATCGCCGACTATGAATTCGAGGAGGATGGCGCGACCGCGATCCTCGCGGACGGGCGCCGCATCGCCGCCGATTTCATCGTGGCCGCCGATGGGCGCGGCAGCAAGGCGCGCGCCGCCGCCGGCATAGACACGAAGGAATGGACCTATCCGCAAGTGGCGCTCACCGCTCTGCTGCGTCACGAGCTGCCGCACGACAATGTCTCGACCGAATTTCACACGCGCTCCGGCCCCTTCACTCTGGTGCCGCTGCCGCCGCGCGAAGGCGCGGAGCATCGCTCCAGCCTCGTCTGGCTGATGAGCCCGCGCGACGCCAAGCGCCGCGTCGCCAAGCCGCGCGACGAGCTGCAATACGAGATGGAGGATTATTCGCGCGAGAAGCTCGGCTCCATCACGATCGAGAGCGGCATAGGCGAGTTCCGCATGGGCGGGCTGCAAGTGTCGCGGCTGACGGCGCAGCGCCTCGCGCTGGTCGGCGAGACCTGCCATGTGTTTCCGCCGATCGGCGCGCAGGGCCTCAATCTCAGCCTGCGCGACGTCGCCGACCTCGAGGATTGCCTCGCCAGCGTCGATCTGCGCAATCCCAAGGAGCTCGCGCGCGCGCTGATGCGCTATGAAGTGCATCGCCGCGCCGATATCGGCTTCCGCACCCATGGCGTCGATCTGCTCAATCGCTCGCTGATCATCCCCTATCTGCCGATCGATCTCATTCGCGGCGCGGGCTTCATCGCCATGACGGCGCTCGGCCCGCTGCGTCGCGCCGTGATGCGCGAAGGCGTGGCGCCGCATCTCGCGCAGCCGCGGCTGATGCGCGAGGAGGCGCCCAAGGAGCCCCGCATGCGCGGCAAGCGACCGCGCGGCCCGGAGGCGCTGGTCGACGCCGCCAGAGGCGCCTTCGCCCATTTGCGCGAGACGGCCTCGCGCCTGGGCTGAGCGCGCGCGGGAGAAGGTCTCACAAAGACGGCGCGAATAGCGCCGGTATCGCGAGGCGGAACGCCGTGCCGTCGCCCGGCTGCGACTCGACCTCTATCTCCCAGCCGTGACGATCCGCGATAGATTTGCAGATCGCCAGCTCTATGCCGGCGCCGGCATATTCCACATCGCTCTGCGGCTGGCTGAAGGGCTCGAAAATTCGCTGCGCGAAATCCTGCTCGAAGCCGACGCCTTTGTCGACGATGGAGAGGCGAATGGCGCCCTGCTCCAGCGTCGCCGCGATCGTCACCTCGGCCGGCCGGCCGGGCTTGCGATATTTCACCGCATTCGCGACGATATTCTGCATCAGGCAGGCGAATTGCGCGCGGTCGCCGACGAAAGCGGCGGCGGGAATATCGACCTCGAGCCGCGTCGCGCCCGCTTCGATCGATTGCGCCAGCGCGGCGAGGGAGAATTGCACCTCCTCGCGCAGATCCAGCGCCTCCAATTGCTGATCGCCGTAGATAGTGCGCGCATAAATGAGCAGATCGCCGACGAGCTTGCGCCCGCGCACGGCCGCGCAACGCATATGCGCGCTCGCCTGCGCGATCTCCTCGCAGCATCCCGCCGCCATGGCGGCGTCGAGCCGTGTCGATTGCGCGGCGATCTCGTTCAACGGCTGCTGCAGATCGAGGGAGGCGACATAGGCGAATTGGCCGAGCCGCTCATTGGCGCGCTCGAGCTCCGCGACGCTGGCGGTGAGCGCGCGCTCCACCTCTCGCCGCCTCGTCATGTCGAGGATCGTGGCCGTCACCAGCAGCTCGCGCGCGGTCGCCAGCGGCGCGAGCCCGATCTCGACCGGAAACTCGCCGCCGTCGCGACGCCGCGCCTTGATCTCATGGCCGACGCCCATCATGCGGCGGCTCGGATCGGCGTAAAAGAGCCGGCGGTAGGCGGCGTGGCGGCGTTGGACGACCGCCGGCGTCAAAAGATCAACCGAGCGGCCGATCAGCTCATCGCGCGCATAGCCGAACAAAAGCTCCGTCTCATGATTGGCGTAGCGCACCAGCCCATCTGAGCCGACGATGAGAATCGCCGCCGGCGAAGCCTCGACCATCACGCGATAGCGATCATGCTCGACCGTCTCGGCGCTCATCCGCGCTCCCTCCGCGGCGTGACCTTCGCCCTCGCCCCCCGAAGGCGGCGGATGTGATATGTGAACGCCGGGGAGCGAAAAAAAGAGCCTGAGCGGCGACGACGAGGAAAGCCACGGTGACGCCCGACAAAGAGGAGCATCCGCTCGGCAGGCGCAAGATCGGCCTCGCGCTCAGCTCCGGCATGGCGCGCGGCTGGGCGCATATCGGCGCGGTGCGCGCGCTGACGCGCATGGGCGTCGTCTTCGATGTCGTCGCCGGAACCTCCGCGGGCGCGCTCGTCGGCGGATGCTTTCTCGCCGGCAAGCTCGACGAGCTGGAAGCCTGGGCCGCCTCGCTCGACAAGCGCAAGATCGTTTCCTATCTCGATCTCCAGCTCGGCTATGGCGGCCTCATCAAAGGCGATCGGCTGCTGATGGAGTTGCGCCGCGCGCTAGGGCCGCTGCGCGTCGAGACGCTGTCGACGCCTTTCGTCGCGGTCGCCACCGATCTCATCACCGGCCATGAGATCTGGCTGCAGAAGGGCGATCTCGCCGAGACGCTACGCGCCTCCTTCTCGCTGCCGGGCCTGTTTCCGCCCATGGAGGTGGACGGGCGCTGGCTCGCCGATGGCGCGCTGGTCGATCCTCTGCCTGTCGCCGCCTGCCGCGCGCTCGGCGCGGAGCTGGTGATCGCGGTCAATCTCAACACGGACATCATCGGGAAATCGCGCGACGCCGCGCGCATCCCTTCGACCATGGGCTTCGATCCGGTCACGCTGCTCGAGCAAAAGCAGAAACCCTTCGTCGCCTCGCTCACCGAGTCGCTGACGCGCGGCGTCTTCCGCCGCGACCCCGACCGGCCCAGCATTTTCGGCGTGATGACGACCTCGCTCAGCATCATGCAGGACCGCTTGACGCGCTCGCGCCTCGCCGGCGATCCGCCCGACGTTCACATCACGCCGCGCGTCGGCCATATCGGTCTGCTCGAGTTCGATCGCACGGAGGAAGCCGTGCGCGAAGGCGAGGCGGCGGTGGAGAAACGGCGCGAGGAGATTTCCGACGCGCTGCAGGTGATGGGGCTGATCTGAAGCGAACAGCGAGTGAGCTCGTCGCTCTATTCGCTCCCTTCCCTATTCCCTTCGTCCGAAATCCGGCGCCGCCGTATCCTGCCCCTGCTCTATGATGCTGCGGCGGATAGCGCGGGTGCGCGTGAACAGCGCGAACAGCCCGTCGCCGTCGCCGGTGCGGATCATGCGGCGCAGCGCCGTCAAATCCTCGTCGAAACGGCCGAGCATCTCCAGCACGGCGTCCTTGTTGTTCAAGAAAATATCGCGCCACATGGTCGGATCGGAAGCGGCGATGCGGGTGAAATCGCGAAAGCCCGACGCCGAGAATTTGATCACCTCGGACTGCGTGACCTCCTCGAGATCGGCGGCCGTGCCGACGATATTGTAGGCGATGAGATGCGGCAGATGGCTCGTCACCGCCAGCACCAGATCATGATGCGTCGCGCTCATCGTCTCGACATTGGCGCCGAGCCGCGTCCAAAAAGCCGAGAGCTTCTTCACCGCCTCGCCGTCGAAACCGTCCTGCGGCGTGAGAATGCACCAGCGATTTTGGAACAGCGTCGCAAAGCCGGCGTCCGGCCCGGAATATTCCGTGCCGGCGATCGGATGCGCGGGAATGAAATGCGCGCTGGCCGGCACATGCGGCGCGACCTGCGCGACAATGGCGCCCTTCACCGAGCCGACGTCGGAGAGAATGGCGCCCGGCGCGAGATGCGGCGCGATCACGCGCGCGACCTCGCCGCAAGCGCCGACCGGCACGCAGAGAATGACGAGATCGGCGCCCGTGACGGCTTCAGCGAGATCGGCCGTCGTCTCATCGGCGATGCCGAGCTCGCGCACGCGCGCCAGCACTTCTTCCGAGGCGTCGCTCGCGGCGATGCGCGTCGCGGCGCCATAGGCGCGCGCGCCGCGCGCGATCGACGAGCCGATGAGGCCGAGGCCGATCAGCGCGACCTTCTCGAAGATCGGCGCGCGCGGGTCAGCCATGCGCGGCCCGCGGCGCCGCGCGCCATGAGGCGGTGAATTCGCCGAGCGCCGCGACGACGAGGCGATTGGCCTCCTCCGAGCCGATGGTCAGCCGCAAGAATTGCGGCATTCCATAGGCGCCGATCGCACGCAGCACGAGCCCGCGCGAGGTGAGGAAGCGATCGGCGTCCGCCGCCGTGCGCCCGGCCTCGTCGGGAAAACGAATGGCGATGAAATTGGCGACGCTCGGCAGCACCTCGAGCCCCAGCGCCTCGATCTCGCGCGTCAGAAACGGCAGCCAGCGCGCATTATGCGCGATCGCCGCCTCGAGATGCGCTTTGTCCTGCACCGCCTCTATGCCCGCCTCGATCGCCGCGCTGCTCACATTGAAGGGGCCGCGCAGCCGGTTCAGCGCATCCATTATATGCGCCGAGCCATAGCCCCAGCCGAGCCGCAGCCCGGCGAGGCCGTAGATTTTCGAGAAAGTGCGCGTCGTCACCACATTGTCGCGCGTCGAGGCGAGCTCGAGCGCCGCCGAATAATCTTCCGCGCGCACATATTCCGCATAGGCCGCGTCGATGACGAGCACGACATGCGGCGGCAGCGCATCGGCGAGGCGCAGAATCTCGGATTTCGGCAGATAGGTCCCGGTCGGATTATTGGGATTGGCGACGAAGACGATTTTCGTGCGCTCCGTCACCCTCTCCAAAATCGCGTCGACGCTCGCTTTGTAATCGGTTTCCGGCGCGATGACGGGAACGCCGCCCGCGGCCAGAATGACGATGCGATACTCCAGGAATCCATACTGCGTGTAGATCCCCTCGTCGCCCGGCTCGATGAAAGCGTGCGCGAGCAGAGCGAGAATATCATCGGAGCCGGCGCCGCAGACGATGCGCTCGGGATCGAGCCCATGCGCCGCGCCGATCGCCTGCCGCAGGCGCGTCGCCGAGCCGTCGGGATAGGCGGCGATCTTGGGCGCCAGCGCGCGCAGCGCCTCCACGGCTTTGGGAGACGGGCCGAGCGGCGTCTCATTGGCCGAGAGCTTGAAGACGCGCGCGGCGCCCGGAGCGGCGCTCTTGCCGGGCACGTAAGCGTCGATCGCCAGCACGCTTCGACGCACGACAGGTTTGGTCATCTCGTCAACTCCTCGGAGCAAAAACGCCGCTGCGGGCCGTGTCCAATTCGAAACGCGCCGCATGGCTGCCGACCGGCTCGGCGCTGGCGCGGCCGACGCGGGCGCGCGCCAGCTCTTCCACAAATTGCGCGGCTTTCACATGGCCGGGCGCGGCGACGAGCAGCGACAGCTCGCCGCCCTGCGGCGCGGTGGCGAGAATCTCGCCGGCCAGCGCGTCGATCGCCGCCGGCGCGGCCGCATGCCATTTCGGCAGCGTGAGCGCATAGAGGGCGATATCCTGCGAGGCGGCCTCGGCCAGCGGCTTGGCGACGATCAGCACCGGCAGGCCGGCCGGATGATTGGGCCGCTCGACGAAGGGCAGGCGCGCGATGATCTTGGGCGCGTTCTCGCCGATGAGGCGCGTCCACCAGGCGCCCTCCTCCTGCGCGCCGGCCGAGCGCAGCATTCCGAGATCGCCCTTGGAGCCCGCCACCGCCGCGACCACGGCGCCGGCGCCGTGATGGGTGAGGTAAGGCACAGTGAAGCCGAAGTGGAAGCGCGCGCTGTCGCGCATGGCGGCGTCGCCGCCGGAATCATCGGCGTGGAGAGAATATTCCGCCTGCATATAGGTGAAGGTCGAGACGATGATGCGCCAAATGCCCTCGACCGTATCGACCGGCAGCAGGCCCGTATGCCGGGAGACCAGCGCGCGCATCATCCGCGCCTCGCGGTCGGGCCGAAAGGCCGAGGCGCCGTTCTGGCCCTTCACCGCAATCAGCCGATCGATGATTTCGCCGCGCTGCATCAGCAGGCCATGCATCTCGCGATCGATGCGGTCGATCTCGTCGCGCAGATCCGCGAGCGTTTCGGTCTCGATCTTGGGCAAAGAGTCGTCTCGCATCGGCGCGGGCTGGCTTCGAAAAGGGCGGAGGGCTGTCTTAGGCCAGCGCGGCTCGGGAGGCAATGCGAGGGGACGGGCTCCATGCGGGCTCGAAGGCTCCGAACCAGGGCCGAGGAGCGGATGTTTCCAGAGTCGTGACCGCGCTTGTCGCAGTCATCCACGCCGCGACGTTCTGGAAACTCGAAACCACGAGCGGAACAACGCTGTTCCCGCATTTTCGGCACACGGGAATTCGTCGTCGCAGGAACGCCCTGCCTGGTTCCTTATCGCATGCAGAATGAGGCCATTTCACATATTGCGTCTCTATCACGGAGCGCGCCGCTGGCCGGACGCTTTTTGACGCTCGGCCCTATTGCTGCGCCGGCTGCTCCTCCAGCGCGACCGGGGCCTGCGCTTCGGTATACATCATGACCGGCTCCGGCTGCGCTTGCGGCTCGGCCGGCCTGACATGCTTGCCCGCCGGAATATTGATCGCGGCCAACACAGTGACCGGCGGCTCCGCCTCGGCCACGGTCGTCGTCGGCTCGTTCTTCTCGTCGGCGGAGGAGCGCCCGCTGGCCATCTGGCCGAGCAGGCCCTTGCGCTTGGCCTCGTAATAAAAGCCCTTGGCGTAGAGCTGAATGGCGCGCTGGGCGTCGCCGCCGGCGACGCGGAAGGCGTTGGCGAGATAGGCGCCGGCGTAGGCGAGATTGGTTTCCGCGTCGAGCAGGCCCTTGGCCGGGCCGCTGTAGCCGACGCTGCGCGCCGTGTCGTAGCGGATCTGCATCAAGCCCCAATACGGTCCGTTCTTGGCGGCGGGATTGTAATTGCTCTCGCGGCGGACGGCGGTATGGATCAGCGATTCGGGAATGTCGTAGGTGCGCGCGCAGCGGGAAATGCTGTCCTCCAGCTTCTCGCGCTGCGAGAGCTTCGCCTTCGGCGGCGGCGGCTCTTCGACCGCCTTGGCGACGAATTGACGTTCGGGAGAAGAGGAATTGCAGCCCGCGAGCGCAAAGCCCAAGGCGGCGGTCGCCGCGCAAATCGCCAGTCTCATTCGTCCTCCCGAGCCGATTTGGTTAGCGCTTCTTAACTGAAGATCGAGCTTTCGCCAAATCGGCCCGAATCCGTACGGATCTCAGCCCGCCCCTTCCAGCAGCCGACGGGCCGCCGCGCGAGCCTCGTCGGTGATGGCGGCGCCCGAGAGCATGCGGGCGATCTCCTCGCGCCGCTCGGCCTCTTCCAGCTCGGCGACGCGCGTCGCCACGCGGTCTTTCGCCTTGCCTTTCACGGCGCCTTTGGCGATACGCAAATGCCGGCCGGCGCGCGCCGCCACTTGCGGCGCATGGGTGACGGTGAGCACTTGCGCGCGTTTCGCGAGCCGCGCCAGACGCTGGCCGATGGCGTCCGCCACCGCGCCGCCGACGCCGGTGTCGATCTCGTCGAAGACCAGCGTCGGCGCCGAGCCGCGATCGGCGAGCACGACTTTCAGCGCCAGCATGAAACGCGCGAGCTCGCCGCCGGAGGCGACCTTCACTAGCGGGCCGGGCCGCGAGCCCGGATTGGTCTGCACCCAGAATTCGACGCGGTCATAGCCGTCCGGCCCGCCGGTCGCGGGATCGCTGACGATCTCAGTGCGAAAGCGCGCGCCTTCCAGCTTCAGCGGCTTCAGCTCGCCCTCCACCAGAGCGTCGAGCGTCTTGGCCGCCGCGCGCCGCGCCGCGGAGAGGCTCTCCGCCGCTTTGGCGTAGGCGGCCAGCGCTCTGGCGACCGCCTCGCTCAGCGCGACGATGCGCGCCTCGCCGGCGTCCAGCGCGGCGAGATCGGCGGCGAAGCGCTCGGCGAGCGCCGGCAGCGCGTCGACGCTGGTCTGATGCTTGCGCGCGGCGCCGCGCAAAGCGAAGAGCCGCTCCTCTATGCGCTCCAATTCGCGCGGATCGAAATCGGCGTCGCGGAGCGCCTGCTCCAGCGCCTGCTCGGCGAGAGAGAGCGCATCCAGCGCCTGGGCGAGCGCCTTGGCCGGCGGCTCGATCAGCTGCGGCGCCTGGGTCGCGCGCCGCTCCAGACGACGTGCGGCGGAGGCGATTTCGCCGGCGGGTGAATGATCGCCGGAAAAAGCCTCGAGCGCGTCACGCAGATCGCCGGCCACTTTCTCGGAGCGCTGCATGGTCTGGCGCCGCTCGGCGAGCGCGGCCTCCTCGCCGGGCTGCGGCGCCAGCGCCTCCAGCTCCTCATTGGCGTGGCGCAGATAATCGGCCTCGGCCCGCGCCTTGGCGACGCGCGCCTCCTCCTCGGCCAGCTCGCGGCGGGCGCGCTGCAGGGCGCCATGCAGCTCGCGCACCTCCGCCGCCGCCTCGCCGAGCGCCCCGTGCGCGTCGACGAGCGCTCTATGCGCGCTCGGATCGACGAGCGCGCGATCATCGTGCTGGCAATGGATCTCGACCAGCGAGGCGCCGATGGCGCGCAACGCCTGGGCGCTCGCCGGCTGGTCATTGACGAAGGCGCGGGTGCGGCCGTCGCTGGTCTGCACACGGCGCAAGACCAGCTCGTCCTCAGCGTCCAGGCCGAACTCGCGCGCCGCGGCGAGGGCCGGATGGTCGCGCGGCAGATCGAAGGCCGCCGTCACCTGCCCCTGCTCCTCGCCGGCGCGCACCAGCGACGCGTCGCCGCGCGCGCCCAGCGCCAGCAGGAAAGCGTCGAGAAGGATGGATTTGCCGGCGCCGGTCTCGCCGGTCAGCGTGGTCAGGCCGGACGCGAACTCGAGATCGAGCCTGTCGATGAGGACGATATCGCGAATAGACAAACGGACGAGCATGCGCGCGCTCTACTCTTCCGGCTCCCTCGGCTCGCCCTCGCGAACGCTCAGCTGGCGCCGAGCGTCTTGCCGATCTTGGAGAGCCAGGAGCCCTGATGTTCCTCGGGCGCGACGCCGCCCGTCGCGAGCAGCGAATGCGCGTCCTTGTACCAGGACGAATCGGGGAAATTATGCCCCAGAATGGCCGCCGCCGTCTGCGCCTCATTGACGACGCCCATGGCGAAATAGGCCTCCGTCAACCGATACAGCGCCTCCTCGGCGTGACGAGTGGTCTGATATTTGGCGAGAACGTCGTGGAAGCGATTGACCGCGGCCGCGTAATTTTTGCGCGTCAGATAGAAGCGGCCGACCGTCATGTCCTTGGCGGCGAGCTGATCACGCGCCACCTGGATCTTGTATTTGACGTCGGTCACATATTCCGACTTGGGGAATTTCTCGACGAGCTGGGTGAAGATGGCCAGCGCCTTCTCGGCGCTCTCCTGGTCCTGCATCACCGCAGGCACCTGATTATAATAAGACATTCCCGCGAGATAATACATATAGGGCGTGTCGGGAGAGGTCGGATAGAGGCCGATGTAGCGCTGCGCCGAGGCGACCGCGTCGTCATAGGCGGGCTTCTGATATTGCGCGAAAGTCTGCATCAGCAGGCCTTTGCGCGCCCATTGGGAGAAGGGATATTGCTTCTCGAGCTCGCCGAACTTCTTGGCGGCGTTCTCGTAATCATGGGCGTCCATGCGCGCGAGGCCCTGATTGTAAATATCCTCGGCCGGAATATCGGGCAGAATCTCGGTCTTGTATTTCTCGCCCGAGAAGAGACCGAAGCCGCTCGTGATGCTGTCCAGAATGTCGGCGCGAGCCGGCGCCGCCGCGAGCAGAGCGCAGGCGAGAACCGCGACGCGATAACGGGACGAGCGGAAAATCATCGGCATGTGATCGACCTCATCGGGCGTAGGCGGTTTACTTTCTGTAGACCAAATCTCCGGGACGCGCCACCCGGCCCGATCCACGATAAAAACAAGCGCGCGGGCCGCGCTCGCGAGACAGTTCGGCGGCGGCCGGCGCCCGAGCCTCCCGCAATGCGGAACGCGGAATCGCCTTGCTGCGACGGCCAGATGACGGGCGAGTTCGGGCGACATTATGGCGGGCGTCGGGTTTCCGCAGACTGGCGCGGGCGAGCGCACGAAATACTCCCCGCGGCCCCTCCCATGATCGCATTAATGCCTAGGTAACACCCGCCCCTCATGATGTGGGATAATTTCCCACGCAGGAGCGGAGCGCCATGACGGCCACATTGGGAGCATGTGAGAGGCGCGCCGCCTTCTCCGAATGTCGAAGCGGCGCGACGGCGGTCGAATTCGCGTTCATCGCGCCGATTTTCATTTTGATCCTGGTCGTGTGGATCGATCTCGGCATGACTTTGCTCGAGCAGAGCGTGCTGGACAGCGCGACATTGCGGGCGGCGCGCAGCGTCAAGATCGGCGCGACGACGACGTCGACGGACTTCAAGACGACGCTCTGCGCCTATCTCTATGGCGTCGTCCCCTGCGCTTCGATCAAATATACGGTCCAATCGGGGACGAGCTTCTCCGCCCTTTCGACGACAATCACGACCGACAGCTCCAATGCGCTGACCAATACGAGCTTTTCCATCGGCTCGGGCGGATCGGACGTGCTGGTGCAGGTCGGCTTCACGCGCAAGCTGTTCGCGCCTTGGCTCTCCGCCGTCTTCGGCAAGAACGGCTATCTGCTGATTTTGTCGACGGTCGCCTTCCAGAACGAGCCCTATTCATGAGCCGCCCGCTTCGACAGGACGGCGGCGTCGCGCTCGTCGAATTCGCGCTGATCGCGCCGGTCGCCCTCATGCTCACTCTCGGCGCCTTCGAGGCGACGCAGCTCATTCGCGCGAGCTGGAAAGTGCGGCTGGCGGCGCAGACCTTGGCCGATCTCGTCTCCCAGCAGACGAACGTCTCCACGACGATCATGTCCAATCTCTGCTCGGGCGCGCAATTGGCGCTTTCGCCGCTGACGAGCTCCGGCTTCAAAGCCGCGGTGACGAGCGTCGTCTATTCGAGCAGCGGCCGGGCGAAAGACTGGCAGGACACGAGCTGCGGCTCCGCCTCCGCGACGACCAATGCGCCGACGCTGGCGACGACCTACACGCCGACTTCCGGCGACAGCGCCATCGTGGTGCAGGCGACCTACGCCTATGCGGCCCCGGTCTCCTACGTGCTGCCCTCGACATTCTCCTTCTCGGCGATCGCGGTCGCCAAGCCCCGCAACGGATCGAAGGTGACTCATGATTGAGCCGATATCGACAATCGCCCGCTTCCGCGCGGATCGTCGCGGCGCGGCGGTGCTGCTGTTCGCCGCAGTATTGCTGCCGCTCGCTCTGCTGATCGGCGCCGGCGTCAATCTGGCGAGCGCCTTCGCGACTCGCTCACGATTGCAGAACGCTGTCGATCAGGCGGCCTTGGCCGGCGCGACCGCCTATGTCTCCTCCTCGACCAGCGCCGCCGCCGTCACCGCCGCCAAAGCCTATATGGCCGGCGCCGTCGCGCTTCTGTCGAATTCCTCGACCTCGGTCAGCTATTCGGCGACGACCTCGACGGCCAGCTCCAGCAGCTCGACTGCGGCCTATATCGTCACGGTGACGGCCTCGGCCACGGCGAAGAGCCAGATGCTGAGCGCCATTATGGCCAATGCGCCGATATCGGTGACGGCCACGGCGAAAAACTTCGTCTACACGGCGAGCATCGCCCTATCGCAATTCAACTCCAGCGCCTTGGACGCCAACACGCTCTATTATTACATCGTGCCGAGCGACGGCTCGACGCCCACGACCTCCAGCCTCACCAAGCTGTTCAGCAACAGCGGCGGCTCCACCTCCGGCACGATCAAAGTGACGCTCACCGCCGGGCAGAAATTGGGACTGGCGCTCTACAATGTCACCGGCGGACGCGGCGGCTATGGGTCGAACGGCTATGGCGGCGCGCAGGGCTCGTCGCATTATTTCTATTCGCATTTGTCGCCGCCGAGCAAAACCGCCTATCCGAGCGTGACGAAGAATTGCAGCCTTCAGGTCGTCACCAGCCTATCGTCGCTGGTCAGCGGCTCCTGCCTCTCCTCATTGCCGACCTATGCGGCGCTCAATTGCGCCTCGGCCGCGGGCAAGACGCTCTATTACGCCTGGAACGACATGGGCGGGAACACCGACGACTATGACTATAATGACGCGGTCATGTCGGTGGCATGCGCCGCCAATGATTCCACCGCCAAGGCGACCGGCGTCGTGCTGACCAATTGAGGGAGCGGCGCCGCGCGATCAGCTAGCGGCCGCCGCGCGCTCGCGCTGGCGCACGCGCTCCGGCACGAGGTCCCAGCGCGTCTTGAACAGAGTGTCGCAAATGCCGGGCGTGCCGAAGCCGTCGGAAAAGCTCACATTGCCGCGCGTGTGGTGGAAGCCGTGCGCCGTGCTGGAGGTGAGATGATCGAGCGCGCCGTTGAGCCGCCTGCGCCAGCCCTTCGCCGCGGGATCGCGGAAGGCGAGGCCGAAATCATAGCCCGAATGCTCATAGAGCCCGCCGAGCGCGCCGAGGCTGGTCATCCACAGATGAAAAGCGACGCTGGCGCCGCCGCCGCCGACGAGAACCAACGGCAGCAGATAGGGCAGCACGATCTCGAAGAAGAAATCCGCGCCGGACTGATAGCAGGCGCTGATCGCCTTGCTGGCGCCGGTCTGATGATGCAGCGCATGGCCGAGCCGATTCATCATCGCCGGATGATGCAGCAGATGGCGATGCGCGACATATTGCACGATGTCGTGGCCGATCAGCATGCCGATCATGGTCCAAACGAGCGCGGTCCAGGAGAGATGCGGGGCGCCGATGAAGCCGAGGCCGAAATATTCCACCGCCAGCATGGAGGGCAGGAGTATCGCCGTCTGATTGAACAAAACGCGCGGCAGCAGCTCGCGATAGCTCATGCGATCGAGGTCGCGAACCTTGAAGCGCTTCAGCCGGCCGGTCGAATCACACCATTCGAAAGCGAAACCGATCCCGTGGAACGCGACCATCTGCGCGGCCCAGGCGAGAAAGGAGAGAGGGATATATCCGAATGGTTCGAGCGACATAGATAGGCGGACTCCGATCGGGAGATCCGTTCGTCGCGCCGGCCGCAATCCGCGCGGCGAACAGAGATAATTTTTCGTCCTATAGCCGAGTTCATGGCGAATTTCTAGTCGATGTGGCGCGGCCCCAAGGCTCTGAATTCGGACGAGCAGCGCCGGCCGCGCTCGCGCTGCTCCGCCCATCCCGCCGTCCCCGCGCTGGACGCCGAATCTCGGCTCGCGCTATCACCACGCCGCTGAAATGCGACGCCCCCCTCGAAGGAAGTGACCTCCCGTGATCCCCTGGACCCTGCTCGATACGGCCCCCGTCCCCGGCGGCGCGGAGGAGCTGCGGCTCAAGCGGCGGGGCGCGGAATTCTCCATCATGCTCGGCAATAATGAGCTGATGAACAGCCGCCTCAGCGGCTCGGAGGAAGCGCTGGCCACGCTCGCCTGCGCGAAAATCGCCGATCGGGCGCAGCCGCGCGCGCTCATCGGCGGCCTAGGCATGGGCTTCACCTTGCGCGCCGCGCTCGGCGCCCTCGGGGCGAAGGCGCAGATCACCGTCGCCGAGATCGTCCCCGCCGTCGTGGCCTGGGCCCGGGGGCCGATGGCGGAGATTTTCGGCGACAGCCTGACCGACCCGCGCGTGCGCATAGAGGTGGAGGATGTCGGGCGGGCGATCCGCTCTGGCCGCGGCTACTATGACGCCATTCTCCTCGATGTCGATAATGGCCCAGAAGGCCTCACGCGCGACGCCAATGGCGGGCTCTATGGCGAGGAGGGACTGCGGGCGGCGCGCGCCGCGCTGCGTCCGGCCGGCGTGCTGGCCGTATGGTCCTGCGCGCCGGATCGGGCGTTTTCCGCGCGGCTGCGCAAGGCCGGCTTCCGCGTCGAGGAGGCAAAGGCGCGCGCCCATCGCGGAGTCGGCGGCGCGCGCCATGTGATCTGGCTCGCCACACGCGTCGATTTGCGGACGCGAGGGGGCGATCCGTGACGCGCAAATCGACGGAGGCCGAGCCTTTTTTCTGGTGGGAAGGCGAAACTCTTGTGGTCAACATATTGGGACGGCCGGCCGCCAGTCGCGACGCCATCGGCAAGCCCCGAGGCCATCAGCTCGAGGTCAGCGTGACCACGGCGCCGCGCCGAGGCCGGGCGACCGATCACATGGTGCGCTTTCTCGCCGGCGAATTCGGCGTCGCTCCCTCGGCGATCGAGGTCGTGTTCGGACGCATGAACGTCAACAAGCAATTGCGGATCACGGGGCCGCAAAAGCTCCCGGGTCCATTTCGGCGATCATGAGCGCGACGGGGCGCATTCATCTGGCCGCAGCGGGCGACGGCCCCCTTCCCCTTCCGCAGATTCTCGTCTAACACACGGCCGACCGCCGGGCCGGGCCTCTCGCCCCGCTCGATCTCGTCTCTAGGGAGGGCGCGCTGGACCTTGGAAGGGCTGCAGCGCGGCCTTTTTTTGTGCGCGCCGGCGCCGCGACAGACGACAAGACGCGCGCTCTCCCCCATTCTGGGGAGCGTCCCGCGACGAAAGGATGACAGACGGACCGACATGCCGAAGCGAACAGACATCTCGACCATTCTGATCATCGGCGCCGGCCCCATCGTCATCGGCCAGGCCTGCGAATTCGACTATTCCGGCACTCAGGCCTGCAAGGCCCTGCGCGCCGAGGGCTATCGAATCGTCCTCGTCAATTCCAATCCCGCGACGATCATGACCGATCCCGATATGGCGGATCGGACCTATGTCGAGCCGATAACGCCCGAGATCGTCGCCAAGATCATCGAGAAGGAGCGTTACGCCGCGCCCGGCGGCTTCGCGCTTCTGCCCACAATGGGCGGCCAGACGGCGCTCAATTGCGCGCTTTCGCTGAAGCGCATGGGCGTGCTCGACAAATTCGACGTCGAGATGATCGGCGCCAACGCCCAGGCCATAGACAAGGCCGAGGATCGCGAATTGTTCCGCGAGGCCATGACCAAGATCGGCCTCGCGACGCCGCGCTCGCGTCTCGCCAACGCCACCGACGTCAAGACCTCCGACAAGGCCAAGCGCAACGCCGAGATCGCCGAGATCGAGGTCTCCGCTCTCTCCTCCGAGGAGAAGCAGGGTAGAATCGCCGAAATCCGCCGCCGCTGGGAGGCGGAGGAGCCGGAGCGCAAGCGGCGCTACATTTCCAAGGGCCTGACCGAGGCGCTCGAGGCGCTGGAGGATATCGGCCTGCCGGCGATCATCCGCCCCTCCTTCACCCTCGCTGGCACGGGCGGCGGCATCGCCTATAACAAGGCGGAGTTCATCGACATCATCGAGCGGGGCTTAGATGCCTCGCCGACCACCGAAGTGCTCATCGAAGAGAGCGTCATCGGCTGGAAAGAGTACGAGATGGAGGTCGTCCGCGACAAAGCGGACAATTGCATCATCGTCTGCTCGATCGAGAATATCGATCCGATGGGCGTGCATACGGGCGATTCCATCACCGTCGCCCCTGCCCTGACGCTGACCGACAAAGAATATCAGATCATGCGCGACGCCTCGCTCGCCGTGCTGCGCGAGATCGGCGTCGAAACGGGCGGCTCGAATGTGCAATTCGCCGTCGATCCCGCCACCGGGCGCATGATCGTCATCGAGATGAATCCGCGCGTGTCGCGCTCCTCGGCGCTGGCCTCCAAGGCGACGGGATTCCCCATCGCCAAGGTCGCCGCCAAGCTCGCCGTCGGCTACACACTGGACGAGATCGCCAATGACATAACGGGCGGCGCGACGCCCGCCTCCTTCGAGCCGACGATCGATTATGTCGTCACCAAGATTCCGCGCTTCGCCTTCGAGAAATTCCCCGGCGCCGAGCCGATTCTGACGACAGCGATGAAATCCGTCGGCGAGGCCATGGCGATCGGACGCAATTTCGCCGAATCGCTGCAAAAGGCGCTGCGCTCGCTGGAGACCGGCCTCTCCGGCCTCGACGAGATCGAGATCGACGGAATGGGCCGCGGCGACGATATGAATGTGCTGCGCGCCGCGCTCGGCACGCCGACGCCGGATCGGCTGCTCGTCGTCGGCCAGGCGCTGCGGCTCGGCATGGATCCGCAGGAGATTCACGAGGCCTGCAAGATCGACCCCTGGTTCATCGCGCGGATCGAGGAGATCGTCGCGCTGGAGGCCAGAGTGCGCGCCTTCGGCCTGCCCAAGGACGCCGATAATTTCCGCGCCCTGAAATTCGCCGGCTTCTCCGATGCGCGCCTCGCGACGCTCACCGGCGCCGGCGAGAAGGAGGTGCGCGCGGCGCGGCGGGCGCTCGACGTGCGGCCGGTCTATAAGCGCATCGACACTTGCGCGGCGGAATTCGCCTCCCCCACCGCCTATATGTATTCGACCTATGAGACGCCCTTCCTCGGCGCGCCGGCCAATGAGGCGCGGCCTTCCGCCGAGCGTAAGGTGGTCATTCTCGGCGGCGGGCCGAATCGCATCGGCCAGGGCATAGAATTCGACTATTGCTGCTGCCACGCCTGCTTCGCGCTCGCCGACGCGGGCTATGAAACCATCATGATCAATTGCAATCCCGAGACTGTGTCGACGGATTACGACACCTCCGATCGTCTCTACTTCGAGCCGCTGACGGCCGAGGATGTGGAGGAGATTTTGGACGTAGAGCGCAGCAATGGGACATTGCATGGCGTCATCGTCCAATATGGCGGCCAGACGCCCTTGAAGCTCGCCCATGCGCTGAGCTCTGCGGGCCTGCCCATTCTCGGCACGCCCGTCGATTCGATCGACCTCGCCGAGGATCGCGACCGTTTCAAGCGCCTGCTCGACAAGCTCGGCTTGAAGCAGCCGAAAAACGGCATCGCCTATTCGGTGGAGCAGTCGCGGCTCGTGGCCGGCGAGCTCGGCCTGCCTCTGGTGGTGCGGCCCTCCTATGTGCTGGGCGGACGCGCGATGGCGATCATCCGCGACCAGAATGCGCTCGACGATTATCTGCTCGGCACGCTGCCGAGCCTCGTGCCGTCGGACGTCAAGGCGCGCTATCCCAATGACAAGACCGGGCAGATCAACACGGTTCTCGGCAAGAATCCGCTGCTCTTCGACCGCTATCTCACCGACGCCATAGAGGTGGACGTCGATTGCCTCGCCGATGGCGAGGAGGCGGCCATCGCCGGGGTGATGGAGCATATCGAGGAAGCGGGAATTCATTCCGGCGATTCGGCCTGCTCGCTGCCGCCGCGCTCGCTGTCGGCCGAGATGGTGGCCGAGCTCGAGCGGCAGACGATCCAGCTCGCCAAGGCGCTCGGCGTCATCGGGCTGATGAACGTCCAATATGCGCTGAAGGACGGCGAAATTTTCGTGCTGGAGGTCAATCCGCGCGCCTCGCGCACGGTCCCCTTCGTCGCCAAGGTGGTCGGCGCGCCCATCGCCAAGATCGCGGCGCGGATCATGGCCGGGGAGAAGCTCTCGGCCTTCACTTTGCCCTCCCGCGCGCCGAATCACGTCGGCGTGAAGGAATCGGTCTTCCCCTTCGCGCGCTTCCCCGGCGTCGACACCGTGCTCGGGCCGGAAATGCGCTCGACCGGCGAGGTCATCGGCCTCGACCGCAGCTTCGAGGCCGCCTTCGCCAAGAGCCAGCTCGGCGGCGGCACCAAGGTGCCGCGGCAGGGAACGGTCTTCGTCTCGGTGCGCGACGCCGACAAGCCGCGCGTCATACCGGCGGTCCAGCAGCTGGCGAGCCTCGGCTTCACCGTGGTGGCGACGGGCGGCACGGCGCGCTTTCTGCAGGAACAGGGCGTGCCGGCGCAAAAGCTCAACAAAGTGTCGGAAGGGCGCCCGCATATTGTGGACGCCATCAAGAACGGCTCGGTTCAGCTGGTGTTCAACACGACCGAAGGCGCCCAGGCGCTGGCGGATTCTCGTTCCTTGCGCCAAGCTGCGCTATTGCATAAAGTCCCCTATTATACGACTCTGGCCGGCGCGATCGCAGCAGTCCAGAGCATCAGGGCCTATGTATCGGGAGATCTCGAAGTCCGCGCCCTTCAGGACTATTTCGCGTCGAATGCGTGACCTCGCGCCGCGCGAATATAAGTGAAGGCCGCCGCATCCGCGGCTCGTTCATGTCGAGGAAGTCCGACCGTCCGCCGCAGCTTTCGCTGGTCCGGGGGCGCGGGGAATTTTATTGGCCGGGTCTGGACGCATCCGGGAGCGAAAGAGCAAGAGACATGGTGGACAAGGTGCCTATGACCGCCGCCGGCTACGCGACTCTCGACGAGGAGCTGCGTCAGCGCCAGCAGATCGAACGTCCGCGCATCATTCAGGCGATCGCCGAAGCGCGCGCCCATGGCGATCTCTCGGAAAACGCTGAATATCATGCCGCGAAAGAGGCCCAATCGCTGAACGAGGGCCGCATCGCCGAGCTCGAGGACAAGCTCTCTCGCGCCGAGGTCATAGATGTATCCAAGCTCACCGGCAATACGGTGAAATTCGGCGCGACGGTCACCGTCGTCGACGAGGACACCGAGGAGGAGAAGGCTTATCAGATCGTCGGCGAGCCCGAGGCCGATGTGAAGAACGGCCGCGTCTCCATCGCCTCCCCCATCGCCCGCGCGCTGATCGGCAAGAAGGCCGGCGACACGGTCGAGGTGAAGACGCCGGGCGGCGGCAAGAGCTATGAGATTTTGAAGGTCGCTTTCGTCTGAGCGAAGACCAGCGCGCTCCCCTTCTCCCACTCGTGGGAGAAGGTGGCCCTCGCGTCAGCGAGGGTCGGATGAGGGCGCCTCCCGCAGTCCAATATCTCGATGAGCGGCATGGCCCCTCATCCGACCCCGCTTCACGGGGCCACCTTCTCCCGCAAGCGGGAGAAGGGAGAACCCCACGGCCCCGCCCTGCCTCCGCCTGGGTTCTCTCCGACGGCCGCGCCGGGCACGAGGTCCAGAGCCTCGGCATAGCGGACGCCCTCGGCCTCTCCCCCCGCCTCATCCGCCTCGCCCCAAGCGGGCTCATCGCCGCGCTCGCGCCTTTCGGCCCGATCGATCCGCGCGAGGCGAATCTGCTCGCCCCGCCTTTTCCCGATCTCGTCATCGCCTGCGGCAGGCGGACGATTCCCTATCTCCGCCATGTGAAGCGCGCCTCCGCCGGCGCGGTCTTCACCGTCTATGTGAATCGCCCGGCCAGCGGGCTCGGGACGGCGGATGTCATCGTCGCGCCGCGCCACGACGGGCTATGCGGCGCCAATGTCATCACCCCCCTTGCGCCGGCGAATCGGCTGACGCCGCAACGCCTCGCCGAAACCCGCGCCGCTCTCGATCCGCGCATCGCAGCGCTGTCGGAGCCGAGAGCTGCGCTGCTGATCGGCGGGGATAGTCGGCATTTTCGGTTTTCGGAGCGAGATGTCGAACGGCTTCTCGCCGCCGTCGAGGCGATGTTGAACGACGGGTGGAATATCGCCGCGACCGTCTCGCGGCGGACGCCGGCGCGGCTCGTCGAAGCGTTGCGCGAGCGGCTCGTGGACCCTCATCCGACGGTCCGTCGCGGAGCCGCCTTCTCCCGCGCGCGGGAGAAAGGAGCGCGCGCCTTTCTCTGGGCTGGGGACGGCGAGAATCCCTATCTCTCCATCCTCGCCGGCTCGCAGGCGCTGCTGGTGACGGCCGATAGCGTCAATATGGTCGCCGAGGCGGCGGCGACCGGCGCGCCGGTCCATGTCTTCGAGCCGGAAGGCGGCGCCGCCAAGATCGCCGCTTTTCTCGACGCCCTCGAGCAGCGCGGCGCTTCGCGCCGCTGGCGCGGCCGGCTCAAGCATTGGCGCTACGAGCCGCTGAACGAGACGCCGGCCATCGCCGAAGAGATCGCCTGCCGCTACGCCGCCTTCCGTGGGGCGGCCCCCGTATTGCTTCATGGCTCGCGCGCTTCGTAATAGATTCCCGAGACGCCCGAAGATCAGGAGCGGTTGCGGCGCAACGCATAATGGCTAGATTGCGCCCATCCGAACGCGCCGCGCCGTCCGCGCGGAGACTTGTCGCAAAGAGCCTCTTCATGTCCGCAGACGATAAAGGCCGCCTGCACGCCCGCGTCATCGTGCTGGGGTCCGGCCCCGCCGGCTATACGGCGGCGATCTACACCGCGCGCGCCATGCTCGAGCCGGTGGTCATCGCCGGCTTCGATCAGGGCGGCCAGCTCATGATCACCACAGATGTGGAGAATTATCCCGGCTTCGCCGAGCCGATCCAAGGCCCCTGGCTGATGGATCAGATGCGCGCGCAGGCCGAGCATGTCGGCGCCAAGCTCGTCTCCGACCATATCGTCGAGGCGCGGCTGGACAAGCGGCCCTTCGAGCTATTGGGCGATTCGGGAACGCTCTACACGGCGGACGCGCTCATCATCGCGACCGGCGCCAAGGCCAAATGGCTCGGCCTTCCGAGCGAGGAGGCGTTCAAGGGCTATGGCGTCTCCGCCTGCGCCACTTGCGACGGATTCTTCTTCCGCGGCAAGAAGGTGCTGGTCGTCGGCGGCGGCAATACGGCCGTCGAGGAGGCGCTCTATCTCTCGCAGATCGCCGCCGAGGTGACGGTGGTGCATCGCCGCGACTCTTTCCGCGCCGAGCGCGTGCTGCAGGAGCGGCTCGCCGCGCGGCCGAATGTCAAAATCCTCTTCGAGCATGCGATCGACGAAATTTTGGGCGGCAGCGCGCCGCCTTCGGTCACGCAGACGCGGGTGAAGAACGTGAAGACCGGCGCGACGCAGACGCTGGATGTGGACGGAGTCTTCATCGCCATCGGCCATCAGCCGGCCTCGGAGCTGTTCGTCGGCCAGCTGGAGCTGAAGCCCTCCGGCTATATCGCCGTGCAGCCCGGCACGACCAACACCAATATTCCGGGCGTGTTCGCGGCCGGCGACGTGGCCGACGAGACCTATCGCCAAGCGGTGACGGCCGCCGGCCTCGGCTGCATGGCGGCGCTGGACGTCGAGCGATATCTGCTGGAGACGCCCGCCCATGTGAGCGACGCGCTCGCCTCCGAGGAGCCTTTGTGAGATAGCCCCCTCCCCGGCCCTCCCCCGCTCACGCGGGAGAGGGAGAAGATTCGGCGCTTCATCGAAATTTCGCGCGACGCCCGCCGCCCCCTCTCCCGCGAAGCGGGGGAGGGTGAGGGAGGGGGCAAAGGAACACCGAAGGCAAAAACTCCACATGCCCGACCTTCTCCTCGAACTCTTCAGCGAAGAAATCCCCGCCCGCATGCAGCGTCAGGCGGCCGATGATCTGCAGCGGCTCGTCTGCGGCGCGCTCGCAGACAAGGGGCTGACCTATGAGGGCGCGGCCGCCCATGCGACGCCGCGTCGGCTGGCGCTGCATATCGCCGGCCTGCCCGGCCGCCAGCCCGATACGCGCGAGGAGAAGAAGGGTCCGCGCGTCGGCGCGCCCGAGGCCGCCATTCAGGGCTTTCTGAAGAGCGCCGGCCTCGCCTCGATCGACGAGGCGAAAATCGAGAAGGACGCCAAAAAGGGCGAGTTCTATGTCGCCGTCATCGAGCGCGCCGGGCGCGAGACGATAGAGGTGCTGGCGGATCTGCTGCCGGGCATTGTGAAGAGCTTCCCCTGGCCGAAATCCATGCGCTGGGGCAAGGCCTCCGTGCGGCCGGATGCGCTGCGCTGGGTGCGGCCGCTGCAATCCATCCTCGCCACTTTCGGCACCGAGATGGAGACGCCGGATGTGGTGCGCTTCTCCGTGGACGGCATAGAGAGCAGCGATCTCTCCCACGGCCATCGCTTCATGGCGCCGGCGTCTTTCGCGGTGAAGCGCTTCGACGATTACGTCCCCGCGCTCGAGAAGGCGAAGGTCGTGCTCGACGCCGCGCGCCGGCGCGACATCGTGCTGCATGACGCGCGCAATCTCGCTATGGCGCTGGGGCTGGAGCTGGTCGAGGACGTCGCGCTGCTCGAGGAGGTCGCCGGCCTCGTCGAATGGCCGGTGACGCTGATGGGCGCTTTCGACGAGAGTTTTCTTTCCATTCCGCCGGAGGTCATTCGCGCGACCATTCGCGTCAATCAGAAATGCTTCGTGCTGAAGCGCCCGGACGGCGGCCTCGCCAATCGCTTCATCCTCATCTCGAACATAGAGGCGAGCGACGGCGGCGAGACGATCATCGGCGGCAATCAGCGCGTCATCGCCGCACGCCTGTCGGACGCCAAATTCTTCTATGAGACCGATCTGAAAACGCCGCTCGAGGAGCGCCTGCCCAAGCTCGACAATATCGTCTTCCATGAAAAGCTCGGCACGCAGGGCGAGCGCGTGAAGCGCATAGAGGCGCTGGCGCGCGAGCTGGCGCCGATCGTCGGCGCCGTTGCGGACAAGGCCGCGCGCGCGGCGACGCTCGCCAAGGCCGATCTCGTCACCGAAATGGTCGGCGAGTTCCCCGAGCTACAAGGACTCATGGGCCGCTATTATGCGGCGGCGCAGGGCGAGGACGCGGAGGTCGCCGCGGCGCTGGAGGAGCATTACAAGCCGCAGGGGCCGGCGGATCGCATTCCGACGAGCCCCGTGTCCATCGCCGTGGCGCTGGCCGACAAGCTCGACACGCTGGTCGGCTTTTGGGCGATCGACGAGAAGCCGACAGGCAGCAAAGACCCTTACGCGCTGCGCCGCGCGGCGCTGGGCGTCATCCGCCTCGCGCTCGAGAATGAGCTACGTCTTCCGCTGCGCGAAGCTTTCGCCGCCGCGCAATGGCCTGTCTGGCTCGCGGCGCGCACGCCGCTGCGCGAGCTGGTGACGAGCGAGGTCAATCGCGTCGCCTCGGACCTCTCGCCCAATGGCGCCGCGACTCTATCGGCCGACGCCGAGGCGCATCTGCGCCGCGACATAGAGAAGCGGTTGCACGCCGTCGGCAGAGAGGCGGGCGCCGAGGCGCCCTCCCCCGCCGCCGAGATTTTCTTGCGCGAGACGCTGCCGCCCCTGCTGGCCGCCAATGCGGCCGATCTCCTCGCCTTCTTCATCGATCGCCTGAAGGTCTACCTTCGCGATCGCGGCGCACGATATGACCTGATCGATGCGGCGCTCGGGGCCTCGGCCTCGGCGCAGTCTCGAGAAGGGAGCGCGCAAATGCCGGACGATCTGCTCACCATCACGCGCAAGGTGGAGGCTCTGGGGAAATTCCTCGACACCGACGACGGCAAGAATCTGCTCGCCGGCTTTCGCCGCGCCGCCAATATTCTCAAGATCGAGGAGAAGAAGGACGGCGCCGGCGCCTATGAGGAGCCGCACCATCCCAATCTGCGCATGGAGCTGTCCGAGCACAAGCTCGCCGCCGCCATCAAGCGCGCACGGGAGGAGACATCGGAACGGCTCGACAAGGAGAATTTCGAGAGCGCCATGCAGGCGCTGTCGAAGCTGCGCGAGCCGGTCGACGACTTCTTCGAGGCGGTGACGGTGAATTGCGACGATCCGAAAGTGCGCCTCAACCGCCTGCGCCTACTCGCGGAGCTGCGCGAGGCCATGCTGCAGGTGGCGGATTTCTCGAAAGTGGCGTGAGGCCCCGTCCCCAACCCTCCCCCGCTTCGCGGGAGAGGGGGCAGATTCGGCGCTTCATCGAGGTTTCGCGTAGCGTTTGCCGTCTCCCTCTCCCGCGATGCGGGGGAGGGTGAGGGAGGGGGCGCGCTGCTTACGCCCCATTCCCCGTGAAAGTCCGCGGCGCGGGCGAGAGCACCTTGGCGGCGCCGCCGGAAATCTCCAGAACGGACAGGCCGCGCTCGTTCATGCCGTCGGCCTTGAAGCGGAACACGCCATCGGCTCCGTTGAAGCCCGACGGATTGACCAGCACATTCTCCGAATAGCGCTGCGAGCCCTGGCTGCGCGACAGAGCAATGGCCAGCGACACGGCGTCATAGGCGAGCGTCGCGATGCGGGCCGGATCCGTATTGAACTTGGCGCGGTAGCGCTGCGCCAGGGAGTTGAATCCGGCGTTCTCCGGCGCGACGAACCAGGCTCCCTGCAGCGCCGGAAGCTTCAGCACGCGGGCGTCGTTCCAAAGGCCGGTGCCGAGCACCTGAATGCGCTTGGTGTCGATATGCGCCGCCTGCAATTCCTGCGAGACGGCGGCCATGGCCTCGGCCTGCTCGGGGATGAACAGCGCGTCGATCTGCTCGGCCGCCTGGGCGATGCGCTGCACCGAAGGCTGCACGGCGCCGGGCTTGTAGCGCTCGATCGTCAGCACGCGCAGGCCGTGATTGGCGGCGCTCTGCTGGAATTGCGCCAGAGCCACAGTGCCATAGTCGTTCTCGGGCACCAGCGCGGCGATGGATTTCTTGCCGCGCTGCGCCGCGAAATCGACGATGCGCTCGACATAGCCCTCGACCAGGAAGGACAGGAGATAGACGCCCTTGCCGGCGACGGAGGAATCGGTCGAGAAGGCGATGATCGGCTTGCCCGCGCCGCGGGCGACGCGCGCCGCCTCCTTCACGCCGCTGGCGAAGACGGGGCCGATGACGATCTCTGCGCCCTCGTTTATGGCGTTTTGCGCGGCCTGGGCGGCGCCGGCGGGCGTCGAATGATCGTCCTTGACCAGAATGGTCACGTCATTGGCGCCGCTGTCGGCATAGGCGAGCTTGGCGGCGTTCAGCAGCGAGGCGCCCACCTGGCTCGGCCCGGAGGCCATGGAGAGCGGCACGATCAGCGCGATGCGCGTCGCGCCGCTGCCGATCAGCTCGCCCTCGTTGAGCTGGCCGACCTCCACCTTTCCGAGCGGCGCCGAGAGCCGCAGATCGGGAGCGCCGGGAACGCCCGGACCCGCCGTGGGATTGCAGGCGCTGAGAAAGGACGCCGCAGCCAAGGCGCAGAAGAGGCGCGCCGACGCCGCAGCGCCGCCTCGCCGAAACCTGTTCCGCCTACCCATGACCAATGGAAGCCTCCCGCCGATGAAATCGCCGTCTTATACGCGATTGCGGAAAGCGCACGGCAACCCCTAAATTGAAATAAAATGGAATTTTGCGGGGAAATTGCGGCCTTGAACGCGCTTTCCATGTTCTGTAAAAAGAACACGCGGACGATTCATCGAACATCCGTATCGGCGGAGAGGCGGGCCATGAGCGAGGGAAGAGTGACGACGCCGGCGGCTTATACCGCTTTCGGCCTGCGGGCGGAGGCGGAGAAGATCGCGCCCGGGCTGCATCTCGTCGCGACGCCGATCGGCAATCTGAAGGATATCTCCTTCCGCGCTTTGTCGACGCTGGCGGCGGCCGACGCCGTCGTGGCCGAGGACACGCGCGTCACCAAGACTTTGCTCGCCCATTATGGAATTTCGACGCCGCTCGTCGCCTATCACGAGCACAACGCCCATGTGATGCGGCCGCACCTCATCGCACGGCTGGAGGCCGGGGCGGCGCTGGCGCTGGTCTCGGACGCCGGCACGCCGCTCGTTTCGGACCCGGGCTTCAAGCTCGTGGCCGAGTCGCTGGAGAAGGGAATCAAGGTCACATCGGTCCCCGGCCCTTCCGCCGTGCTGGCGGCGCTGGTCGTCGCCGGCCTGCCGACGGATCGTTTCTTCTTCGAGGGGTTTTTGCCGCATAAGGGCGGGCCACGGCGGGCGCGGCTCGCCGAGCTGGCGCGCATTCCCGGCACTCTGGTGTTCTTCGAATCGCCCAAGCGCGTCGCCGAGACGCTGGAGGACGCCGCCGCCGTGCTCGGCCCGCGCGACGCCGCCATCGCTCGCGAGCTGACCAAGCTCTATGAATCGGTGCGGCGCGGCAAGCTCGACGCGCTCGCCGCCGCTCTGCGCGAGGAGGAGCCGCCGCGCGGCGAGATCGTCGTGCTGATCGCCCCGCCCGGCGCGAACGCCGAGGCGACCAGCGAGGCCGAGCTCGACGCCAAGCTCGAGGAGGCGCTCGCCGCCCATTCGCTGAAGGACGCCGCCAGCGTCGTCTCCGCCTCCACCGGCCGGCCGCGCCGCGAGGTCTATGCGCGGGCGATCAAGCTCGCCGCCGAGCGCGAGAGCGAGACGCGCGAGTGACCGAGACGGAAGAAAGGCGCGCGCGCCATCGCGGCGGGCTGCGCGCCGAGACGATCGCGGCGCTTTTCCTGAGAGCCAAATTCTACGCCATCCTCGACCGCCGCTATCGCATTCGCGGCGGTGAGATCGACATTGTGGCGCGACGCGGCCGAACCATCGCTTTCGTGGAAGTGAAGGCGCGCGCGAATCTCGAAGAGGCGATGATCTCCATCACCGAGGAGAAGCGCCGCCGCATCTCCCGCGCGGCGTCGAAATGGCTGGCGTCCAATCCCTGGGCCGCGGATCATGTGCTGCGCGGCGATGCGGTCTATATCGCGCCGAAGCGCCTGCCGCTGCATGCCGAGGCGGCATTCGAGCTCGATTTGGGATAAAACATCAGTCCCTCACCCTGAGGAGCCCGCGAAGCGGGCGTCTCGAAGGGTCGAAGCCGCGCGGCTCTGGATCGTCCTTCGAGGCTTTTTGCGCCGCAAAAAGCACCTCAGGACGAAGGGGTTGTATTTGCCGGACGAAACAACAGCCGGACGTCGTCTCAGCTCGCGAGGCTCTGCGCCAGCTCTTCCGTATGCGCCTGGGTGCGGCGGGCCATATGGTCGATCTCGCGCGCCAGCGTCACGATCGACTCGGCGCCGGCGCCGGTCATAGCCATGGCGCTCGCCACTTGCGAGACATGCTGCGACATGGCCGAGGCGCTATCGGCGGCCGAGCGCACGCTGCGGGTGATGTCCTTGGTGGCGGCGTCCTGCTCATGGACGGCGGAGGTGATGATCGCGGAAATATGCTCCACTTCGGCGATCTTGTTCTTGATCTTGTCGATGGAGGAGACGGAGAGATTGGTCGCCGCCTGAATCTCGGAGATCTGATCGGCGATCTCCTGCGTCGCCTTGCCGGTCTGGGTGGCGAGGCTCTTGACCTCCTGCGCCACCACGGCGAAGCCGCGGCCCGCCTCGCCGGCGCGCGCCGCCTCTATGGTGGCGTTGAGCGCGAGAAGATTGGTCTGCGCGGCGATGCGCGAGATGAGGCTCACAACGTCGCCGACGCGATTGGCGGCGGCGGAGAGTCGCAGCATCTCGGCGCTGGAGCCATTGGTCTCCTGCACGGCCTGGCGCACCACAGTGGTCGACTCCACCGCCTGACGGCTGATCTCGCCGATCGCCTCCAGCAATTGCTCCGAGGCGGTGGCGACCGAGGCGACGTCGGCGGCCGCCTGCAGCGAGGCGGTGCGGGCGAAATCGGTATCCTCGCGGGCGCGACGTTCCTGCACGATCATCTCCTCCGATGCGCCGGCCATTTTCTTCGTCAGCTCGCCGAGCGCCGCGGTCGTCGCCGAAAGTTCGTGGGAATAATGCTCGACCTGATCGCGAATCACCGCCTCGCGGCGCAGCCGCTCCTCGCGGTCGTCACGAGCGCGAATCTCGGCCGCCATCTCATTATTGGCCCGCACAGCGTCGCGCAGCACGATCAAGGCCTTGGAGATCGCGCCGATCTCGTCCCCGCGTTCGGCGCCCTGCACCACAATGGTGGTGTCCCCGGCGGCGAGATCGGCCATTTGGCGGGCGATGGTCTTGATCGGCGAGGCGATGGTGCGGTGAATGGTGGGGATGGAGACGCCCACCACCAGGAAAGCGGCCGCCAGAGTGCCGAGCAGCAGCTCGAGCGACAGGGTCGCCGCCGCCTGATTGGCCGTAACCGCCAGCTGCGACGCCCGCGCCGCATTGGCCGGATCGGCCGCGGCCCCGGTCAGATCGCGGACATTGGCGACCGATACATAGGCGGTCGCGCCCATGAGCAGCAGCAGAGCCAGAAAAAGGAACTGCCTGAGCGCGAGGCCGGCGCCGATCGAGGTGAACCGCATAGGGGGCTGTGTCCAGTTTGTTCCGGTCTTGACAGTTGTCCGTAGTTTTAAACCGATCTCCTTCAAGCGGAGTTAACGTCTATGTGGTCGGGCTCCCGAAATCGAGGAAGCGCTTTCGCCGCGGGTCGAAAAGCGTTACTTCCTCGGGTCCGGCCCGAGAGGCCGGCGCGGTGCGCCACGAAAGAGACATCGAGAGCATGATCGACGTCGCGGTCCAGATGGACCCCCTGGACAAAATCAACTTTGCCGGAGATTCCACCTTCGCGCTGATGCTCGAGGCGCAAAGGCGCGGCCATCGCCTGTGGCACTACACGCCGGACAAGCTGTCGCTCGGCGCGGGACGGCTGAGCGCGCCGGCGCGGGAGATCGCCGTCTATGACGATGCCGCGCGCTATTACGAGCTGGGCGAGGAGCGCACGCTCGATCTCGCCAGGGTCGATGTCGTGCTGCTGCGCCAGGACCCGCCATTCGACCTCGCCTATATCACCTCGACGCATTTTCTGGAGAAGATCCAGTCGCGCACGCTCGTCGTCAATGATCCGTCCGCCGTGCGCAACGCGCCGGAAAAAGTCTTCGTCATGGAATTCTCCGATCTGATGCCGCCGACGCTGCTGACGCGCGACCGGGCGGCGATCGACGCGTTCCGCGCCGAGCATGGCGAGATCGTCATGAAGCCGCTCTACGGCCATGGCGGCGCCAGCGTGTTCAAGGTGGAGCCGGTCGATCCCAATTTCGGCTCGCTCTTCGATCTCTTTTCCGCGATCTTCCGCGAGCCCTGGGTGGTGCAGCGCTTTCTGCCGGCCGTCAGCAAGGGCGACAAGCGCATTTTGCTGGTGGACGGCGAGCCGCTCGGCGCGGTGAACCGCGTTCCGGCGGAGAACGACATTCGCTCCAACATGGTGCGCGGCGGCGCGGCGGCCTCGACGGCGCTGACCGAGCGCGAGCGCGAGATTTGCGCGCGGCTCGGTCCGGCGCTGCGCGAGCGCGGCCTGCTGTTCGTCGGCATAGACGTCATCGACGGCAATCTCACCGAGATCAACGTCACCTCGCCCACTGGCCTGCGGGCGCTCGCGCGGCTCGGCGGCCCCGACCTCGCCGCGCCGATCTTCGACGCGATCGAGGCCAAGCTCGCGAAGCTGCGCGCGCATGGCTGACGCGCGCAAGGCCGCGCTACGCACGCGGGACGAGCCTTTGAAGCCCGTGCGGCCGCAGCCGCCGAGCGCGCAGGGCCTGCGCGCAACGCTCGGCGAGAAAATCGCCGCGGTGAGCAAAGGCGCCAAGCCCGGCGAGCCGTCGCGCGCGGCCGTGGTCGAGATTTTGCGCAATGTGCTGGCCGAGAGCCATGGAATCGCGCGCGCCTATCTCGAATCCGGCGGCAAGGGCCTCGTCTGCGCGCGCTACCTCTCCGATCTCGAAGACGAGATCATCGGCGCGATCTATGATTATGTCGTGCGCTTCGTCTATGCCGCCGACAATCCGACTTTCGGCGAGCGGCTGACCATCGTCGCCGTCGGCGGCTATGGGCGCGGCACTCTGGCGCCCGGCTCCGATATCGATCTTCTGTTCCTGCTTCCCTATAAGCAGACGCCCTGGGGCGAGAGCGTCGTCGAGGCGATCCTCTATGTGCTCTGGGATTTGCGCCAGAAGGTCGGCCATTCGAGCCGCTCCGTCGCCGAATGCCTGCGCCAGGCGCGCGCCGACATCACCATACGCACCACAATATTGGAAGCGCGCTTCATCCTCGGCAGCTCGGAGCTCTTTCACGAGCTGCTCGAGAGCTTCGATCGCGAGATCATGCGCGTCGACGCGCGCGAGTTCGTCGCCGCCAAGCTCACGGAGCGCGACCAGCGCGTCTCACGCGCGGGCTCCTCGCGCTATCTCGTCGAGCCCAATGTCAAGGAGGGCAAGGGCGGACTGCGCGATCTGCACACGCTGTTCTGGATCGCCAAATATGTCTATCGCGTGCGCGAGCCGGAGGAGCTCGTCGCCGCGGGCCTCTTCACGCGCAGCGAGCTGACGCTGTTCCAGCGCTGCGAGGAATTTTTGTGGCGCGTGCGCTGCCAGCTGCATTTTTCGACGGGCCGCGCCGAGGAGCGCCTCTCCTTCGATCTGCAGCCCATGCTCGCCGCGAAATTCGGCTATCACGACCGCGCCGGCCTCTCGCGCACAGAGCGCTTCATGAAGCATTATTTCCTCGTCGCCAAGGACGTCGGCGATCTCACCGCCATCGTCTGCGCAGCGCTCGAGGCGCGCGAGGCCAAGCCGCCGGCCATGCTGGACCGCGTGCTCGGCCGGCTGCGGCGGCGCTCGCGCAAAATGCCGTCGGATGATTTCATCGTCGAGCATGATCGCGTCAATGTCTCCGCCGAGGACGTCTTCCGCCGCGATCCCGTCAATATCATTCGTCTGTTCTGGACCGCCGACCGCTATGGTCTCGCGATTCATCCAGACGCCGTGCGCGCCATCACGCGCTCGCTGCGGCTGATCGACTCCGATCTGCGCGCGAGCAAGGAGGCGAACCGGCTGTTCCTCGAGATTTTGCTGTCGCACAACACGACGGAGACCGTGCTGCGGCGCATGAACGAGACCGGCGTGCTCGGGCGCTTCATTCCCGAGTTCGGCCGCATCGTGGCGATGATGCAATTCAACATGTATCATCACTATACCGTCGACGAGCATCTCTTGCGCGCGGTGGGCGCACTGGCTGCGCTGGAATCGGGCCGCGGGCCGAAACAGGCCGCGCTCGCCAATGACATTCTGCCGACCATCTCCAATCGCAAGACGCTCTATCTCGGCCTGCTGCTGCACGACATCGCCAAGGGCCGCAAGGAGGACCATTCGGTGGCCGGCGCGACCATCGCGCATTCGCTGTGTCCGCGGCTCGGCTTCGATCCCGGCGATACGGATACGGTCGCCTGGCTGGTGCAGCATCATCTCCTGATGTCCAGCATAGCGCAGAGCCGCGATCTCTCCGACCGTCGCACGATCGAGAATTTCGCCGCCATCGTGCAGACGATGGAGCGACTGAAAATGCTGCTCGTGCTGACCATGTGCGACATTCACGCCGTCGGCCCCGGCGTGCTCGACGCCTGGAAGGCGCAGCTGCTCAACGTGCTCTATTGGGAGACAGAAGTAGTGCTCGGCGGCGGCCATTCGGCGGCCGATCGCAAGAGCCGCGTCGCCCATGCGAAGGAGGAGCTGCGCGCCGCGCTCTCAGATTGGAGCGAGAGCGATTTCGCCGCCTATTCGCAGCGGCATTACTCCGCCTATTGGCTGAAGGCCGATCTCTCCCGCAAGGTGCGCCATGCGCGCCTGCTCCGCGATTTGAAAGACGCCAAGGTGCCGCTCGTCACCACGGTCGATCTCGACACCAAGAGCGGCGCGGTGGAACTCACTGTCGTCGCGCAGGATCACCGGCGTCTGCTGTCGATCATCGCCGGCGCCTGCGCCGCGAGCGGCGCCAATATCGTCGACGCGCATATCTTCACCACGGCCGACGGGCTCGCGCTCGACACCATCTTCTTCTCGCGGGCCTTTCCGCTGGACGACGACGAATTGCGCCGCGCGCGCCGCGTCGCCGATTACATAGAGAAAGCGCTGCGCGGCGAGATCGCCATTTCCGAGGCAGTGGCCGCGCGCAGCGCGCAGCGCGGCTCTACCACGGCCTTCGACATTGCGCCGGGCGTCGTCATCGATAATAGCTTCGCCAATATGGCGACCGTCATCGAGGTCTCTGGCCTCGACCGCGTCGGCCTGCTCTTCGATCTGACCAACGCCATCTCCAATCTCAATCTCAACATCGGCTCCGCTCATATCGTGACCTTCGGCGAGCGGGCCGTGGACGCCTTCTATGTGACCGATCTGACCGGCGGGAAAATCGTCTCGCCCTCGCGTCAGGCGGCGATAAAGCGCCAATTGCTGGATGTCTTCGCGCTTCGCGTGCGAAAGGCCTCCGGCGGGGGCGCGGGCGCCGCCCCGACTTGATTTTGCGCGCTCCCGCACTGATATCGGGGGCGTTTCATCGCCAATGGAAGAGATCATGAGCGACGATAAGAAAAAGGACACGCAGGAAGAGGCTCGCGCCCGTCAGGCCGAGGACGCCGAGGCCTCCGCTCTGGCGCAGCCGGGCGCCGAATCCGACATCGCCGAGCCCGAGCCCTTCACCGAGCTCGAGAATCTCCACGCCGAGGTCGCGAGCTTGAAGGACAAGCTGCTGCGCACGCTCGCCGATATGGAGAATATGCGGCGGCGGGCCGATAAGGAGATCGCCGACGCCAAGACCTATGGCGTCACCAATTTCGCCCGCGAGATGCTGACCTTCGCCGATAATCTGCGCCGCGCGGTCGACAGCGTGCCGGCCCAGGCGCGCGATGGCCTCGAGCAGAGCGTGGCCACCTTCATCGAAGGCGTCGAGCTGACCGAGCGCGATTTCGTCTCCCGCCTCGCCCGCTTCGGCGTCAAGAAGATCGAGGCGCAGGGCCAGCGTTTCGACCCCAATCAGCACGAGGCGCTGTTCGAGATACCGGACGAGAGCGTGCCGCATGGCACGGTCGCCCAGGTGGTCGAGCCCGGCTATACGATCGGCGAGCGCGTGCTGCGCCCCGCCAAGGTCGGAATCTCGCGCGGCGGGCCGAAGGGCTGACCCGCGGTTGTTCGGACGACCGGGAGCGCGCGACGTGGATAACGCCGCGCGTCAAAGCCAATCATTGCGGCGAAAGCGCCAATAGAGCGTCGCACAGATCGCCACCGTCGCCGCGATGATGAGGAAATAGCCGTAGCGCCATTCGAGCTCCGGCATATTCTTGAAATTCATCCCATAAATGCCGGCGATCGCCGTCGGCACCGCGAGAATGGCGCCCCAGGCGGCGAGCCGCCGCGTGATGTGGGTCTGCTGCATCTGGCCGTTCATCAGGCTCGCCTCGAAGGCGAAAGCCAGCACCTCGCGCAATGTGGCGATCTGCTCGCGAACGCGCAGAATATGGTCGGTCACGTCACGAAAATGCGGACGCATGGCGGCGTCGATCGCCATCACTTCCGTATGCTCCAGGCGTTGGCAGACGTCGACCAGCGGCGCGACGGCATTGCCGAGCCGCAACAGATCGCGGCGCAGCGCATAGAGCCGATCGACATGCGCCTTGTCCGGCGATTGCGCGAGAATATGATCCTCTATCTCTTCGACTTCCGCATTGATCGTCGCCAGCACGGGAAAGTAATTGTCCACGATGAAGTCGAGTATCGCGTAGACGATATAATCCTCGCCCTCGGACAGACCATGCGGCGCCGCCTCGCATCGCTCGCGCACATGCGCATAGGAGCTGGAGGCGCCGTGGCGGATCGACAGCACATAGCCCTTGCCGACGAAGAGATGCGTCTCGCCGAAGGCAATGCGGCCATTCTCCATCTGCGCCGTGCGCGCGACGATGAAAAGACCCTCGCCATATTGCTCGAGCTTGGGATATTGATGCGCCTTGCCGGCGTCCTCTACCGCCAGAGGATGTAGATCGAACTGCCGCTGCACGCGCGCCAGCAGCTCGAAAGACGGCTCATAGAGGCCGATCCACACGACATGTCCGGGACGCGCGGCGAAGGCGCCAGCCTCCTCTATCTCTATATCCTGGAGTCGGCGGCCATCCACATAGACGGCCGCGGCGACCACGCCGGGCTCGCGCCCGACTCTCGGCGCAGCGCTCGATACACTCATGCTCGGGGCCTCGTCGGATGATAGACCGGCGACGATCTAAGCGCCGCCGCCGACGAAGGCAATCGCCCCTCTCCGCCGCGCTTCACATCAGCGCGCGAAAATCCTCGACCGTGATCGGCGCGACGACATTCTGCGCATCGTCCAAGATTTCGTAGAGCAGGCCCTTCCCATAGATGGTGAAGAAAACGATCACGTCCTGATCGCCGCCGCCCTCGCGATGCGGATCCTCCGTCGGCGGGCTCACCTTGTAGCTGCCCACCGGCCGCACCTCCTTTATCTCGTCATTGGCGTGATAGAGGCGGTGCTCGCCTTGAATCACGAAGGTTTTGTTCATTGTCTTGTGACGATGCAGCAAGATTTTCTCATTGGCGGCGAACTTGTACAAAACATGGACGATGCCGGCGTCGTCATCGATATTCAGCACGGAGAGCCAGAGGTGATCGACGCCCTCGAGGCGCTTCCATTCGATATTCTCATCGTCGAAAATGAATTTCGTCATCGCGCTTTCCTCCCGGTCCGAGGCGACCTCGCTCAGCCTGACGAAAGAGGCCGCGCCCCGCCATGGACGCACTCCCTGCGCGCGCCGGGCGAATTGCCCGAGAAGGCGCTCCGCCAAAGCCCACGCTCGCGCCTTACGAAAGTTTCATGCGGCCGCCACTGTGGCGTAAGCTCGCGAACACCATCTTCATCGTCGACAGGCGGACGCCCCGCCGCGCCACCGGCCGCAGCTCCCGAGTGAGAGAGCGCGCCGAGGGCAGATCGATGGAGACGGTTTGATGACCTTGCCTATGCTGTTTCGTCGAGCTCTCGCCACCAGCCGCACGGCGCGTTGGCGTCGTCCAGAAGGACGCCCGTTCCGCATGGCGCTGATGTCCGGCGCCGCGGCCTTCGCGCTCGGCGCGACGCTGCTCCCGGCCCAGACCCTCGCCTGGGGCCAGGCCCCCGCGACGCAGACCCAGACGCAGAGCCCCAGCCAGAGCGCGGCCCCGGTCGGCCCGCAATCTTTCGCCGATGTCGTCGAGCGGGTGAAGCCCGCCGTGGTCGCGATCAAGACCAAGGCGCTGGAGGCCGGCGGCGGCCCCGAGGAAGGCTTTCCCGGCGCGCCGCCCGAGCTTTCGCCGGATGATCCGCTCTATCGCTTCTTCCGCCGTTTCGGCGAGCCTCCGGGAGGCGGACGCGGCCGGCAGAAGCACATGACGCAGGCGCAAGGTTCCGGCTTCGTCATCACCAATGACGGCTATGTCGTCACCAATAATCATGTGGTCGACAATGCGACGCAGGTGGAGGTGACGTTCGACGACGGCCGCACGCTGCCCGCCAAGATCATCGGAACCGACAAGCGCACCGATCTCGCGCTGCTGAAGATCAACGACGGCAATAATCTCCCGCATGTCGATTGGGCGAGCTCCAGCCCGCGCGTCGGCGATTGGGTGATCGCCGTCGGCAATCCCTTCGGCCTCGGCGGCACGGTGACGGCGGGCATCGTCTCGGCGCGCGGCCGCGATATCGGCGCCGGCCCCTATGACGATTTCCTGCAGATCGACGCGCCGGTGAACCGCGGCAATTCGGGCGGCCCCTCCTTCGACGAGCGGGGACAGGTCGTCGGCGTCAACACGGCGATCTACTCGCCCTCCGGCGGCTCGGTCGGCATCGGCTTCGCGATACCGTCCGAGGTCGCCAAGGACGTCATCGCCGCGCTCAAGGACAAGGGACAGGTGGCGCGCGGCTGGATCGGCGTCTCCATCCAGCCGATCACGCCGGAGATCGCCGAGAGCCTGGGGCTCAAGACCAGCAAAGGCGCGCTGATCGCGCAGCCGCAACGCGGCGGACCGGCCGAGGCGGCCGGGCTGAAGGCCGGCGATGTCGTCACCGCCGTCGACGGCCAGAAGGTGGACGGCCCGCGCGACCTCGCCCGCCGCATAGCGACGCTCGGCCCCGGCAAGACGGCGGAGCTGACCTATCTGCGCAACGGCTCGGAAAAGAATGTGAAGCTGAAGCTCGGCAAGCTGCCGAGCGAGAAGGAGACCGCCGCCGCCGAATCCAATGACGACGGCGTCGAGCCCGGCGCGGCGCTGGCCGCCTATGGCATAGAGGTCGCCCCGGCGGCCGAGGTGCGCGGCGGCCGCGGCGGCGAGGGCCTCATCATCGTCGGCATAGACCCCAATGGCGCCGCCGCCCAGAAGGGCCTGCGCCAGGGCGATGTGATCGTCGAGGCCAATGGCCAGACGCTCAAAGGCCGCGGCGATCTGCAGGCGGCCATCGACTCGGCCAAGAAGGAGGGCCGCAAATCCGTCCTGCTGCGCGTGAAATCCCCGGAGGGCGCCCGCTTCGTCGCCCTTTCGGTCAATCCGGCGTCGTGACGGTGAGCGCGGAAAGCCGGAAAGGCAATTCCACCTCCCCCTCGAGGGGGGAGGTCGAGCGCCGCAGGCGCTCGGGAGGGGGTGACGCCCCGAGTCTTAGCCGCGAAACCCCACCCCGGATGGCTTCGCCATCCGACCCTCCCCCTAAAGGGGAGGGTGGACTCTAGAGCTTCTTGCGTGATCGGCCCGTTTTGCCCGCCCCCCGTGTAGCGGGCCAGCGCAAAGGAGGCGGCGGGAGGCGTTTCGTCTCCTCTCCCGCCGCGTCAGTCGCGGCAGGTCGGCGCGTATCGCCGGCCTGCCGTTTTTGTTCGAGGCGCGCTATATGAGTGAAATGCGAATATTGGTCGTCGAGGACGATTCGGAAGCCGGCGCCTATCTCGTTAAGGCGTTTCGCGAGCAAGGCCATGTCGCCGATCATGCGGCGGACGGGCTCTCCGGCTATGCGGCCGCGGCGGAAGGCCATTACGACGTGCTCGTCATCGACCGCATGCTGCCCAAGCTGGATGGACTCTCGCTGATCTCGGGCCTGCGCGAGCAGAAGATCGACACCCCTGCCCTCATCCTCTCCGCGCTCGGTCAGGTGGACGATCGCGTGCGCGGCCTGCGCGCCGGCGGCGACGATTATGTGTCCAAGCCCTACGCCTTCTCCGAGCTGCTCGCCCGCGTCGAGGCGCTGGCGCGCCGCCGCGGCGGGCCGAAGCCGGAGGAGACCGTCTATCGCGTCGGCGATCTCGAGCTCGATCGCCTCGCCCATAAAGTGGTGTCCGCCGGACAGGAGATCGTGCTGCAGCCGCGCGAGTTCCGCCTGCTCGAATATCTGATGAAGCACGCCGGCCAGGTGGTGACGCGCACCATGCTGCTCGAGAATGTCTGGGATTATCACTTCGATCCGCAGACCAATGTCATCGACGTCCACATCTCCAGACTGCGCTCCAAGATCGACAAGGGCCGCGAGACGCCGCTTTTGCACACGATCCGCGGCGCCGGATATATGATCCGTGAAGGCGCTCGTTAGACTCTTCCGCACGACGGCCTTCAAGCTGTCGCTCGCCTATCTGGTGCTGTTCGGCATCGGCGCCGCATTGGTGCTGACCCGTGTGCAGATCAATGTCGAGGACCTCTTCGACGAGCAGACCGCGCAGACGATCGACGCCGACATTCGCGGCCTCGCCGAGCAATATTCGGAAGGCGGCATTCGCCAGCTCGTCGAGGTGATCGAGCGCCGCGTGCGCACGCCCGGAGCCTCGCTCTATCTGGTCACGACCTTCTCCGGCGAGCTCGTCGTCGGCAATATCGCCGCTCTGCCGCCGGACCTGCCGGACGGCACCGAGCTGGTGGAGGCGCGCTATCAGCGGCGCGGCGAAACCGCCGCTCATCATCGCGCCATGATGCGGCTGTTCCAACTCCCCGGCGGCTTTCGCCTGCTCGTCGGCCATGATCTGCAAGACAGAAAGCTGCTGCGCGGCATATTGCGCCGCGCGCTGGTCGCCTCGCTGTTCTGGCTCATCGCCATCGGCACGCTCGGCGGACTCATCGTGGCGCGGCGCATTCTGGCGCGGCTCGACAAGCTCTCCGCCTCGGGACGCCGCATCATGTCCGGCGATCTCGAGCAGCGCCTGCCGCTGATGGGCGCGGACGACGAGCTGGACCGTCTCGCCGGCAATCTCAACGCCATGCTGGACCGCATCGGGCAGCTGATGGCGGGGCTGCGCGAGGTCTCCGACAATATCGCGCATGATCTCAAGACGCCGCTGACGCGCTTGCGCAATCGCGCCGACGCCGCGCTCCGCGCCGATCTCAGCGCCGCGCAATATCGCGATGCGCTGACCGATATGATCGAGGAATCCGACGCGCTCATCCGCATTTTCGACGCGCTGCTGATGATCGCCCGCGCCGAGGCCGGCTATTGCAGCGATTTCTCCAGCGATTTCGACGCCGGCCGCGTCGCCGCCGACATCGCCGAAATGTACGAGCCCGTCGCCGAGGAGCATGGCGCGCGCATAGACCTCGTCGCCGCCGACGGGCTGACGCTGCGCGGCAATCGCGAGCTGCTCGGGCAGGCGCTGGTCAATCTCGTCGACAATGCGCTGAAATATGGCGCGGCCGCGCCCGGCGCCGTCGTGCGCGTCGCGGCGCGGCGGGCGAGCGACGGCATAGAGATCGAGGTCTCCGATCGCGGCCCCGGCATAGCGGAGAAGGACCGCGACCGCGTGATCGGCCGCTTCGTGCGGCTCGAGAATTCGCGCTCGCGGCCGGGCTCCGGCCTCGGCCTGTCGCTCGCCGCCGCCGTGGCGCGCCTGCATGGCGGGACCTTGCGCATAGAGGACAATGCGCCGGGCCTGCGCGTCGTGCTGGCGCTGCCGCGCGCGGCGGCCAAGACCCATGCGCCGAGCGCTGCGCCCTCCCCTGCCGTTCCGCTGGCGCCGCCGGCGGAATAGCGCCTCAGTCGAGCTCGAATCTGTCCTTGTAATCCTTGCGCAGAGCGGGATCCTGATCCTCCTTGCGCAAATGGCAATTGCCGATGACGAGCGTCTCGATCTCCGTGCCCATGAAGCAGGCGAAGGCGTCCTCCGGCTTGCAGACGATCGGCTCGCCGCGCACATTGAAGCTGGTATTGACCAGCACGGGACAGCCCGTCAGCGCATGAAAGGCCGAGATCAGCGCGTGATAGCGCGGATTGGTCTCCTCATGCACCGTCTGCACGCGCGCGGAGCAATCGACATGCGTCACCGCAGGAATGACGCTGCGCGGCCGCTGCAAGCGCTCTATGCCGAACAGCGCCTCATCCTCCGCGCGGGTCGTGAGCCTGTGCTTCGTCGCGACATCGGCGACGAGCAGCATGTACGGCGAATCCTCGTCGAGATCGAACCAATCAGCGACATGCTCGCGCAGAACGGACGGCGCGAAGGGCCGGAAGGATTCGCGATATTTCACCTTGAGATTGAGCGTCCTCTGCATTTGCGGCGAGCGCGGATCGGCGAGAATGGAGCGCCCGCCGAGCGCGCGCGGGCCGAACTCCATGCGGCCCTGGAACCATCCCACCGCCCGGCCATCGGCGAGATCGCGCGCTGTCGCTGCAATGGTCTCCTCATCCGAGAGCGTCGTGAAGCGCGCGCCGCAATCGGCGAGGCGGCGCTCAATGTCGCTCTGAGAATAGGACGGCCCGAGATAGGCGCCCTGCATGGCGTCGCCTTCGCCGCAGGCGGCGCGCGGACGTCCATTGAAACCATGATAGGCGAGCAGCGCGGCTCCGAGCGCGCCGCCGGCGTCGCCGGCCGCCGGCTGAATCCAAATACGCTCGAAGCTCTTGTCGCGCAGCACCTTGCCATTGGCGACGCAATTGAGCGCGACGCCGCCGGCGAGGCAGAGATTGCGCGCGCCCGTCTCCGCCGCAAGCGCGCGCGTCAGGCGCAGCACGATCTCCTCCGTCACCGCCTGGATCGACGCGGCTATGTCCATATGACGCTGCGTCAGCTGCTCCTCCGGCGCGCGCGGCGGACCGCCGAACAGACGATGCAGCTTCTCGCTCGTCATGCGCAGCCCTGTGCAATAATCGAAATAGGATTGATCGAGACGGAATGTGCCGTCCTTCTTCAGATCGACGATGTGATCGAGAATGAGGCTCGCATATTTCGGCTCGCCATAGGGCGCGAGGCCCATGAGCTTATATTCGCCGCTATTGACCTTGAATCCCGTGTAATAGGTGAAGGCCGAATAGAGCAGGCCGAGCGAATGCGGAAAGCGCAATTCGCGCTGCATGGCGAGCTTCGCGCCGTCGCCGAAGGCGACCGACGTCGTCGCCCATTCGCCGACGCCGTCCATCGTCAGCACGACAGCCTCGTCGAAGGGCGAGGGATAGAAGGCGCTCGCCGCATGGCTGAGATGATGCTCGGCGAAGAGGAGACGCGCGCGCCAATCGACATTGGGCGCGTGATGCTTCAGCTTTTGCGCGAGCAGCGATTTTTGAAACAGCTTGTCGCGCAGCCACACCGGCAGAGCGGTCGCAAAAGACTGAAACCCGCGCGGCGCGAAGGACATATAGGTCTCGAGCAGACGCTCGAACTTCACGAAAGGCTTGTCGTAGAAGGCGACGTGATCGATGTCCTTCGCCTCGACGCCAGCGGCGGCGAGGCAATAATCGATGGCGCTGGCGGGGAAGCGCGCATCATGCTTGACGCGAGAGAAGCGCTCTTCCTGCGCGGCGGCGACGATGCGTCCATCCTCGATCAACGCGGCCGCGCTGTCGTGATAGAAGGCGGAAACGCCCAGAATTCGCACGAGCGATCAAAACAGCGTGTAAATGAAAGGAGCGACCGCCGTTCCCTGCAGCAGCATCAGCCCGCCGAGCAGCATCATCACGCCGAGCACCGGCGCCATCCAATATTTCTTGCGGCTCGCGACGAAATCCCACAGCTCGAGAACCATATCCATCGCATTCGTCCCCTGTCAGAAATTGCTTTTCCGGTCAAAATTGCTTGCGCATGTCGGAGGCGCCGTCCGCATCGCCGCGCAGCGTCCAATAGCTCTCCGCCGCCTTGTCGAAGCGCAGCGCGAGCGGATCATGCCCGCGCAGACGAAAGAGAATTGCGATCGGCGTCAGCACGCCGAAGAATATTACGGCCATGACGATCGGATTGACGATTTTGTGAAGCGTCGATCCGAAGGCGAGCCAGAGATCATTGAGCGCTGCGAGCCGCTTCGGCGCGATGAAGGCGAGCGCCGCGAAAACCGTGGCGACGGCGAGCGCCCAAAGATGCGGAGAGTCGTTTCGCCACATCGGCGCCAGCGCAAGAATGGTCAGCGCGGCGGCGATCACCAGGCCGAAGGAACGATCGGAACCACGCTCGACCGGCCGATCCGAAGTGAGGGCTTCATGCGTCATCTTATGGCGCTATCCCCTAAAAAAACTGTAGAAACGCGTCGTCACCGAAACCTCGTGAGGCTTAGGCGATGAAAAGTGGAGCGTCAATTACGGGGTATCCCCATCCGCGTCCGCAGATCGATGTAGAAGATTGAGCGGCAAGACGTTTCGACGATCGCACGACTTTGCGCCCCGGCCTCGCGACGCGGGCGAGCCTGTGGATTACCTTCGACAAAAGGCCGGGCGCCTTGCGAAATAGGCGACCGCAGCGCGCTTTCGGCTTGCGCGCGACAAAAAAAAGGACCTTAATTCATGGGTTGTCGGAAAGGGGCCTGCAATGACCTCATCCCTTTATATCATCAATCCCGCTGCAGATTTTCCAACCTACTTCGGCGCAGAGATTCTCGTCGCCTCCGGCCGGCCGTCCGGCGTGATGATGGCCGATCTCTCATCGACCACCGTCGCCGCAATGGCGCCGCGCGACTTCGCGATCGAGATCAGCGACGAGGGCGTCGCGCCCGTGAATTTCGATCATGAGGCGGATTGGATTTGCGTCACCGGCAAGGTAAGCCAGCGCCGCCGCATGATCGCCATCGCCGACGAATTTCGCCGCCGTGGCAAGAAGGTCATCATCGGCGGGCCATACGCCAGCCTCAGTCCCGATCATCTCGCCGCGCATTGCGACGTCCTTGTGAGCGGCGAGATCGAGGAGATTTCGGAAGAATTCTTCAGCGATCTGCGCCGCGGGCGGCCGCGTGATCGCTACATCGGCGACAAGCCTTCGCTGGCGACGAGCCCGATCCCGCGCTGGGATCTCTATCCCAATCATCGCGCCATGCTCGGCGCCGTGCAGACCTCGCGCGGCTGTCCGTTCGAATGCGAATTCTGCGACGTCATCCAATATCTCGGCCGCAAGCAGCGCCACAAGCCCATCGCCAATGTGATCGCCGAGCTCGACGCTCTTTGGGCGCATGGCTTTCGCGCGACATTCTTGGCGGACGATAATTTCACCGCCTATCGCGCCCATTGCAAGGAGCTGCTGGAGGCGATGGCGCATTGGCGGCGCAATGGCCATCAAATGGATTTCGTCACGCAAATCTCCATCGACGCGACGCGCGATGCGGAGCTGATGGACATGCTGGTCGAGGCCGGCGTGCATCAAGTGTTCATCGGCATTGAGACGCCCAATCTCGACAGCCTGCGCGAGACCGGCAAGAAGCAGAATTTAAAGATCGATATTCCAAGCGAGGTCCAGAAGCTCATCGACCGCGGCGTTTCGGTGATGGGCGGCATGATCGTCGGCTTCGATCACGACGGGCCGAATGTGTTTTCGCAACAATATGAATTCGCCATGTCGACGCCGATCCCCATCTTCAGCCTCGGCGCGCTGATGGCCTCGGAGGCGACGCCGCTCTTCGATCGCATCACCGCCGAGGGGCGCCTGCTGCAAGGCACGGTGGAGACGCAAGCGGTGCCCTGGGGCTCCAATATCCGCCCGGTGACGATGAGCATGGACGAGCTCAACTCCGGCCTGCACAATCTCTGCAATGCGCTCTATTCGCCGGCGGCCTTCGGCGAGCGCATGCTGAATTTCATTCACAGCTTCGGCCGCGCGCGCGATCTGAGCGGCGAGAAGCTGCCGGAGTTCGAGAGCTTCCGCGAAGTGGAGCGGCAGGCGATGGAGATCGCCGCCGACGTGCGCCGTCTCGGCGACGCCGAAGGGCGCATGTGGAACAAAGTGTGGGGCGCGGCGCTGCGCAAGCCGGCGACGGCGAAAATCGTCGGGCGCATCATGTTCCAATATGCGCAGGCGCGGCATATGTTCGACCGCGGCAACTATTGGGAGCCGCAGCTCGCCTATGCGCCGCCGCGGCGGGAGATGGCGGAAGCCGCGGCGGAGTGACGGCGGGGCCGGCGTCTGTCGTCATTCGCGCGGCCTCTTCGCCTCCTCAATGCAGCGACGTCCGCGCGCCTTGCGCGGAAATCGCGCGCGTCGTCGGCCGCACGGGGATGCGCAGCATCGCGATCGTGCCGATGCCCACATGCGAGCGAATGCGCAGCGCGCCGCCATGCAGCGCCATCAGCGAGCGCGCGATGGCGAGGCCGAGGCCGGAGCCTTTCATCCCATTCTCTATGACCGCGATCGGCTGCTCGAAGGGCCGGCCGAGCTTGGGGATGGCGGCTTTCTCAATGCCGCAGCCATCGTCCTCGACGAAAATGGCGACAGAGCGCGCGAGCCGCCGCGCGCGCACGCGCACGGCGCCGCCAGCCGAGGTGAATTTCAGACTGTTGGAGACGAGCACGCCGATCGATTTGACGATCGCGTCGTGGTCGCCATAACAGCGCAGCCCGTCCCGCGCGTCGACGCTGATCTCGACGTGCTTCGTCTCGGCGTTGTGGCGGAAGCGCTCCACCGTGGCGCGCACGGCGCCGGAGACGTCCACCTCGCGCTGATCGAGCCGCACGCGGCCGGCCTCGAGCCGCGACATGTCGAGAATGTCGGTCAGCACATCGAGCAGATAGCGGCCACCCTGATGGATATGGTTGCAATATTCGACATATTTGGTCGAGCCGAGCTCGCCGAACACCTGCGCCTGCATCATCTCCGAGAAGCCGATGATGGCGTTGAGCGGCGTGCGCAGCTCATGGCTCATATTAGCGAGAAATTCGGACTTGGCCTGATAGGCCGCCTCGGCCTCGCCCTTCTGAAGATGATATTGCTCGGCCAGCGTCGCCAGCTGCTGCGCCTGCGCCTCCAGCGTCTGCCGCGATTTCAGGAGATCGGCGACGCTCGCCGTCAGCCGGCGCTCGGAATCGATGAGCTTTTCCTGATTGCGCTTCAGCGCGGTGATGTCGGCGCCGACGGAGACATAGCCGCCGTCCTTGGTCCGGCGCTCGCTGATCTGCAGCCAACGGCCATCAGCCAGCCGCGCCTCATAGGTGCGCTCGCTCGTCGTTGCGCCCTGGTCCGAAACGATCTGCGTCTCGGCCAGCGCGGCGGAAGCGCTCGCCATTATGCGCGCATAGCTCGCGCCCGGCGCCGCCGCCTCGGCGGCGAGGCCATGCAGCGCCAAAAACTTCGAATTGCAGGCGACGAGCCGATTATGCGCGTCCCACAGCACGAAGGCTTCGGAGATCGTCTCTATGGCGTCGCGCAGCCGCATATCGGCCGTCGCCGCGCCTTCCACCAGCGCGCGCTGCTCGGAAATATCGACGGCGACGCCGACGAGGCGCTTGCCGCCCTGCGCATCTTCGATCAATTCGGCGCAGGCGCGCAGCCACAAAAACTCGCCGCGCGCATTGCGGATACGGAACTCGTGATCCATGCCGCGCGAGCCGGAGGCGACGATCGTCTCGACAATGGCGACGAGATCGCCGTCCTGGGGATGCAGCCGCATCTTCAATTCGCCGAAGGAGAGCGAGCGTTGCTCGGCGTCGAGGCCGAGCAGGCCGAACATGGAATCGGACCAATGAATGCGCCCGCGCGCAATGTCCCAATCCCACAGGCCGCAGCGGCCGGAGCCGAGCGCCGCGTCGACGCGCCGGCGCAGATCGATCTGCGCGCGCTCGGCGAGCGCCGCGCGACGCGCCTCGCGGCGAAAGGCGAAGAGGCCGACCGCAGTGGCGGAAGCCGCAGCCGCGGACAGCGCCGCATAGAGGGCGACGAGGCCGCGCCATTCGGCCAGCGCCGCGTCATAGGAGAGAATCGCCGCCAATTGCCCGCCGCTTTGCCCTGGCGAAAGATTGCGCACAGTGGCGAGCGCCTTGCGCCCATCGGCGAGGGTGACGCGCATGACGCCGGCCTTCTCGCCGAATTCGGTCAATAGCTGCTCGGCGCCGAGCAGATCGGCGAGCATGCCGGAGGCGACCAGCGGCGCCGTCGCGGCGACGATATGGCCCGCCCCATCGGCGACAGCGACGCGGCGTCCGCGCGTCGCGGCATAGTCCGGCAGCGTCGCAGCGCCGCCGCGCAGCGTCGTCTCCACGTCGCGCGAGACGGCGCGCGCGAAAATCTCGAGCTCCTGCGCCGCCTCCGCCAGAGTGCGCTCATGCGCGGCTTCGGCCAGAAGGAGCAGCAGAGCGCCGAATGCTATGGCGCAAGTTCCGAGCGCGAGCGCCAGCTGGCGCGCGCTCGGCGTTTTTGCGATCAGCCGGCCGATGCTCGAGGAGGCCGCAGCGCTCCATGACGTATCGGCGCAAGTCGTCGTGTTGGCCGCGCGCCCACGCGCCATTTTCTCTAATCCCCGCAGTTTGTCGAAGAGGGGGAAAAACGCGCCGCATCCCGCCCCGAATCAGCCCCATTCGAATCCGCTGGCGGGCTTTTGTCCAGACCTTAAAAGGGCGTAAAGCCCCTCAGCCCAGCGCGCGCGTCGCTATGTCCGAGACATCGGCCGAAAGATCGGGCGTCGACAGAATTCGACGCAGCGTCGATTCGGCGAGCCTGCGACGGCGCTCCTCCAGCGAGCGCCAGGAGCGCAGCGCCGAGAGCAGCCGCGCGGCGAGCTGCGGATTTTTGGGATCGAGCTCCAGCACCACGCGCTCGAGCAGCGCATAGCCGGAGCCGTCCAGCGAGTGGAAGCGCGTCGGATTGCCGTTGGCGAAGGAGCCGACCACGGCGCGCACGCGATTGGGGTTGGCGAAGGAGAAATCCGCATGCTCCATCAGCCGGGCGATGCGGGCGGTGGTCTCTTCCTCTGGAATGGTCGACTGCAGCGAGAACCATTTGTCGAGGACGAGATGGTCCTTCTTGTAGCGCTGATAGAAGGCGGCGAAAGCCTCCTCCCGCGCCGCGCCCGGCACATGCGACAGCGTCGCCAACGCCGAGATGCGGTCGGTCATATTGGTCGCCTCGGCGAATTGCCGCTCGGCCAGCGCGCCGCCCGAGGCCGGATCGCCGGCGGCGAGAAGATCGAGCGCGACATTGCGCATGGCGCGCCGGCCGGCGCTGTCGGCGTCCGGCGAGAAGCCCTCCAGCGGGGCGAAGCGGGCGTGCGCCTCAGTGAGCGCCGCGCCCAAATGACGGCCGAGATCGCGCTTCAGCCCGGAGCGCGCGGCGAAGATCACATCGGGGTCGACGTCTTTGCCGATCTCACGCGCAATATCGATCTCGGAGGGCAGAGCCAGCGCCTGCGAGACGAGGCTGGGATCGCCCTCCCCCGCCTCGACGAGGCGCTTCAGCGAGTCGAAAAAGGCGCGATCATCCGACGCCGCGCCGCCGCGCGCGGCCTCTATGCGCGAGAAGATGGAGCGCAGCGCGAGGCTCTGCGCCGCCTGCCAGCGATTGAAGGAATCGCTGTCATGGGCGAGCAGGCGCTCGAGGTCTTCCGCCGATTGCGGCGGCGCGAGGCGCACGGGCGCGGAGAAGCCGCGCAGCAGCGACACCACCGGGCGCGACGGCACATTCTCGAACACGATTTTGCGCGAAGGCGTCGAAAGCTCGACGACGCCGCGGGCGCATTCTTCCGTGCTGGCGCCATTCTCGCCGGGCGCGGCGGACAGCGTCAGCTCGTCCCCATTCTCGCCAATGAGGCCGAGCGCCAGCGGAATGACGAAGGGCTTCTTCTCACTCTGCCCGGGCGTCGGCGGCGTCGATTGCTCGAGGCTGAGCGTCAGCGTCTTGGCGCTCGCGTCATAATCGCTCGCCACGGTCACGAGCGGCGTGCCGGCCTGCTCGTACCAGAGCGAGAACTGCGTCAGATCGCGGCCAGAGGCCTCGGCGAAGCAGGAGAGGAAATCCTCGACCGTCGCCGCCGTCCCGTCGAAACGCGCGAAATAGAGGTCCATGCCGCGACGGAAATCGGCCTCGCCGATCAGCGTCTTCAGCATGCGGACGATCTCGGCGCCCTTCTCATAGACGGTGGCCGTGTAGAAATTATTGATCTCGTGATAGAGGTTCGGCCGCACTGGATGGGCGAGCGGGCCGGCGTCCTCGGGAAACTGCTGCAGCCGCAGGCCGCGCACGTCGGAGATGCGCTTCACCGCGCGCGAGCGCTGATCGGCCGAGAATTCCTGATCGCGATAGACGGTCAGGCCTTCCTTCAGGCACAGCTGGAACCAATCGCGGCAGGTGATGCGATTGCCGGTCCAATTGTGGAAATACTCATGGGCGATGACCGACTCTATGCCCGCATAGTCGGAGTCGGTCGCGGTCTCGGGCGAGGCCAGAACATATTTGTCGTTGAATATGTTGAGGCCCTTGTTCTCCATCGCGCCCATGTTGAAGTCGGAGACGGCGACGATGTTGAACACGTCGAGATCATATTCGCGCCCGAAGGCCTGCTCGTCCCAGCGCATGGAGCGCACCAGCGAATCCATCGCATAGGAGGCGAAAGGCTCCTTGCCGCGCTCGACATAGATGGCGAGCGCCACGTCGCGGCCGGAGCCGGTGCGATAGCTCTCTGAAATATGGCCGAGATCGCCGCCGACCAGGGCGAAGAGATAGCAGGGCTTCGGGAAAGGATCGCGCCAGACGGCGAAATGCCGCCCGCCGTCGAGATCGCCGGAGGCGATCGGATTGCCATTGCCGAGCAGGACCGGAGCTTCGCTCTTCTCGGCCTCTATGCGCGTCGTGTAGACGCTGAGAACGTCCGGCCGATCCAAAAAATAGGTGATGCGGCGGAAGCCCTCCGCCTCGCATTGTGTGCAATAGGCGGAGCCGGAACGATAGAGCCCGCTCAATTGCGTGTTGGCGGAGGGATCAACCTCCGTCTCCAGCTCCAGCGTGAATGGCCCCTCGGGCGGGGCGCGCAGCACGAAGGAATCGGGCGTCGCCTCATAGGCCTCGGGCGCGAGCGGCGCGCCGTCCAGCGCCGCGCGCCGCAAGACCAGCCCGTCGCCGTCGAGCGCGAGCGGCGCACCCGCTCGGCCGGCGGGATTGCGCCTTATCGCGAGGCGCGCGACGACGCGCGTCTTGCTTCGATGCAGGGAAATATCGAGATCGACCGCGTCGATCAAAAACGCGGGCGGGCGATAATCGGCGAGACGAACGGCCTGGGGGGGTGGGTTGCGCATGGGACCTCGATGCCCGTCACACCTACACGCGGCCGCGCGGCTTCGCAACGGAAACGGGACCGCCGCGGCCGATTCGCGTCACGCATTGCCGCGGCGGCCGGCCTCGAACAGGAACCATATCCGTCTTTCGGCCTCGTCTATGTAATTTTCCAGCAGGCTCGCCGTGGCGACGTCGCCGCGCTCGTCGCAGAGGGAATGCGCCTCGCGCATGCGCGCGGCCAGCGCGCCATTGTCGTCGCGCAGCTCCGCCAGCATGTCCTGTGGATCGACATAATCGGCGTCATTGTCGAGAATGCGCTGCAGCCGGGCGATATGGCCGATCGAGCGCAAGGTGACGCCGCCGACCTTACGCACACGCTCGGCGATTTCGTCCGTCGTCGCGAAAATCTGCGCGCCCTGCTCGTCGAGCAGCAGATGATAGTCGCGGAAGTGCGGGCCGGAGACGTGCCAGTGGAAATTCTTCGTCTTGAGATAAAGGGCGAAAACATCCGCCAGCACGGCGTTGAGCGCGCCGGTCAGATCGCGCGTCGCCTCGGGCGAGAAGCCGGTCGGCGTCTCGAGCGCGGCCTTTTGGCGGGAACGAATTTCACGATTTGTCATGCGTCGAAACTCCTCGAGCGGAGGGCTGGATCGCTATGACCAGATATGCCGGCGCGCGCGCCTTCCCATGGCTGGGCGCGGAATTTTTGCAGAGCGTGGATTTTTATGGAAGTCGCGGCGGATTTTTCGCAGCGCCTCAGCCGGCGGAAACGCCGGGAAGCTCGCGCGCGGGCTCGGCCGCAGCCGGCTCGGCCGCCGGGCGGCGCGCCGGCAGGCGGTGGATGGTCGCCGATTCCTGGTCGTCGTCGCGGTCCATCCGCGACAGATCCTGACGCACCATCAGCACGAAGAGCGCGAAGGCGATGGCCGACATCGTTCCGATGGTCACGTCGAGGACGGAGAAGCGCCACAGCCGCGCCTCCACCACCTGCGGGCCGAGCCAGCAGGCGAAGAGGCTCCAGCCGGCGACCAGAATGCGGAACTCCGTCGCCCCCATGCCGCCATAGGACAGGCGATGCACGCCCGCCGTCGCCACGCGCAAATAAGTGTAGGAGCTCATCAGCAGATAGAGCGAGAGCACGAAAAGCGCCGACGGAAGCGTGAAATAGGGTGAGACGCCGAGGCCGACCACGATCAGGCTCTGCGCGATCAGATCGCTCGAATGATCGAGGAGGAAGCCGTAGCGCGGACGCTCGATCCCGCGGTAGCGGGCCAGAGTGCCGTCGAGCGAATCGCCGAACCAGTTCAGGAACAGGCCGGCCACCACCAGTGTGAGGAAACCGGCCGACCAATGGCTGAGCGCGAAGCCCGCCGCCGTCATCGCCGCGCCGACCAGCCCGGCCGCCGTCAGATGATCCGGCGTGGTCCAGGCGGGGAGCCGCGGAGCCAGCGCCTGCAGCACGCGCCGCTCGCCGATCGCCAAAAGGCTCGTGTTCAATCGGTTCGCCAAGAAACCCCCTCGAAAACCAAGCCCGCCCTCGCAGCCCAGACCGTGGCGAGACAGTATCGCCGGGGGCCGCGCGTCTTTTGCACCGCAATATACCGACCTTCAGCTTGCCCGCGGCTGGCCCTCGCGTCAATCGCTATCGAGCCTCCGACCGAATTTCAGACGTCCCGATAAAGGCTTCGCGCGTAAGTGGTCATTTCACCGCAGCGCCGACCGCGGCGCCCTGAATCGCCGGCTGCGTCAGCATGGAGACGAGCTGGAACGCCTTGGCGATCTCGGTCACAGGCGCATTGGACACATACAATATGTCCTTGTCCCGCATCGCGAACCGACGCGCCGTGAACAGGGACGCCGGATTGCGCATGTCGAGATGATAGGCGACCGGGATCAGCCGTTGCGAGGCCAGCAGCGGCGAAACGGTCGGATAATCCGCGATCACCGCCGTCTGCTCATAGCGCAGCACGAACAAGCCGCTCGGATCGGCGCGCTGGTCCGCGAGGCCGCCGGCCTTGCCGATCGCCTCCTCCAGAGTGATTCCCCGCGCGTCGAAAGGCACCACGGCGTTGGCCCCGGTCGCGCCGGCGACGGTAAAAGTCTGCGGCGTGCGCTCCACCGTCAGCACATCGCCCGGACGCACGAAAATATTCTCGCGCGGATTGGCCAGCAGCGCCTGGATCGGAGCCCGCGCGGTGCGGTCGCCGCGCGTCAGGCTGACGAAGGTCTCGTGCACCGGCGAGCGGAAGCCGCCGGCCTGGGCGATGACGTCCATCACACGGTCGCCGCGCAGCGTCAGCGGCACGCGCGCGCCCTGCGTCACCTCGCCCGTCACCGTCGCCGTATTGCTGATGTTGCGCGACACATTGACCAGCGCCTGCGGCTCGATCGCCTTGCCGCGCAGCCGCTCGATAATGACCGCCTCCACCTCCTGCTGGGTGCGGCCGGCGACCTGTATGCGCCCGGCGTAGGGAACCGTCACCGAGCCGTCACGCCCCACCGTCTGATCGGGAATCGCCGCCGAGCGTGAGCCCGGACTGGTTCGATCCATCGCCGGCGAGGAGAAGAGGCCGCCCGCGGCCGCCTCCCAAAGAGTGATCTGCAGCGTGTCGCCGACGCCGATCGGCTGCGAGGCCGGCGGACGATAATCGCCGAAGGAGCCGCGCAGGCCGGGCGCGCCATGCTTGGCCAGCGCCGCCACCACCTGCCCGTCGATCTCGACGAGGGCAAAGGCCGTCTCCGGCTGCGATTCGCTCGGCATGCCGGCGGTCATCACCGCATCGCCGGAAGGGCCGCTGCCCGGGAGCAGGCTGCAGCCGGAAAGCGAAGCAGCCGCCAAAACACCGAAAATACGAAGCGTCTTCAAAACCACGCCGCCCCCGACCAATGCTCCGAGCCGCTCCCGGAGCTTCGCCGCGCGCCCAAATGACCCTGTCTCTTTGGCGAAGACAAGGCCCGACGCACGGCGCCGGCGCTTTATCGCGCAGCTGTGGCCCGTGTGCTACAGGGCATGGTTAACAAAATACAGGCGCCTCGAGATCGGCTCTCGCGGAAGGAATTCGGATTTCCGACGCGAATTCCGACCGATCGGAGGATTTTCGCTCGCGAGAGAGCGCTCAAGCGGCCGCGACGACGGCGTCCGTGAAAATATCGTTGTAGATATCGATGGTGCGCCGAAAGCCCTCGGCGATGCCGATGCGCGGACGCCAGCCCAGCGTCTCCAACCGCGTCGTGTCTGGAGCGGAACGCTGAACCACGCTCGGCAGATAGCCCGAGAGCGGAACGCTCGAGCGCAGCGACAGGCCACGCTCGGGATAGAGGCCGACCAAAGTCTCGGCGAGCCCGCGGACCGAAGCGACCGCCTCGCCATTGCCGACATTATAGGCGTGGCCGGCCTCGCCATTCAGCAGCACGGCGAAGAAGGCGCGCGCCGCATCGGCGAGATAGCAGAAGGCGCGTTCGGCCGATCCGTCGCTGTTGAGGACGATGTCCCGCCCCGTCACAATGTCGCGCACGAAATCCGCGAAGACGCGGCCGTCGTCGAGCCGCATGCCCGGCCCATAAGTATGGAAGGGCCGCACGATCACCGCCTGCGTCCCATATTGCGCGCAATGGGCGACGCAGAGCGTCTCCCCCATGCGCTTCGACTCGGCGTAGCAGGCGCGCTGCGTCGCTGGATCGAGCCGGCCGAAGACCGTCTCCTCCACCGGCTGGGCCTGCGGCGGCAGCGCGCCATAGACCTCGGAGCTGGAAAAATAGAGGAAACAGGAGGCGTTCTTGCGCCGCGCGAGATCGAGCAGGCGCGAGGTCCCGATCACATTGGGCGCCGCCGTGCCGACCGGATCGACTCCATAATAACGCGGGCTCGCTTGGCTGGCGGCGTGGACGATCATATCGACCGCGCCGGGCGGATCGAAGGGCTCCACCACATCGCCTTCGACGATCGTGAGAGCGCGATTGTCGAGATGCGCGCGAAAGCGGCGCTCGGCCTTTTCCCGCGAACGAACCAGCGCCAGCACATTCGGGCCGTTGTCGGGGCGGCTTTCGGCGAGGGCGAGCAGAGTGTCGACCATCATCGCCGGCAGAAAGCCATTGGCCCCGGTCACGAGAATGGTGCGCCCGGCGAGCCGCTCCCAGGGCAGATCGGCGGCGAGAATATCGGCGATATCCGCGCGATACAGCGGATGATTCAGCAAAAGCGCGCCATCGGGAGCCGCATTCATGCGCGCGCTCCGATCTTGCGGGCGTCGCGGCCAGCGGCGAGCGCGCGCGCGCGCGCGGCGATGGCGGCGGGATCGAGCCCGGCTTGGCGGCGCAGCGTCTCGGTGTCGCCGACGAGGCTCGGAAAGGCCTGCGGCGCGGTGAGATCGAGGAAGGCCTCGCCAGTCCCGCGCGCGAGAAGCGTCTCCATGACGCCGACCGACAGCGGATTGCCGCGATAGCCCTCGAAGACCGACACGACCGGCGCGCCGGTCAGCAGCGCGGCGAAAGCCTCCGCGGGGAAAGGCTGGACGATCGGAACGCTGACGACAGCGGCCTCGATCCCCTCCCCCGCCAACATCTCCGCCGCAGCGAGACATTGCGTCACCGAGCCGCCGCTCGCCGCCAAGGTCACATCCCCTCCACGGCGCGCCGCGAAGGCCGCCGTCTGCGGCGAGAAGATCGGCGCGCCATAAGAGGCGCCGCTCTCGCGGGCGATGCGGAAATAGGCGGGACGCGGATCGTCGAGCAGCGCCGCGTAACAGCGATCGAGCTCGGCGGCGTTGCCCGGATTGGCGACGACGAGATCGGGCAGCGCCGCCATGATGGTGGCGTCCTCGAGCGCGTGATGCGACGGCCCGAGCGTTCCATAGGAGAAGCCGGCGCCGACGCCGATCAGCCGCACGGCGCGGCGCTGATAGCAGACATCGTTGCGAATCTGCTCGAGGCAGCGCGCGGTCATGAAGGGCGCGATGGAATAGGCGAAAGGCCGAAAGCCGCTGGCGGCCAGCGAGGCGGCGACCGAGACCATATTGGCCTCGGCGACGCCCATATTGACGAAGCGCTCGCCGAGCGCCTGCTCGAGCGGCTCGACGAAAGAAAAGCCGAGATCGCCTGTGAGAAACACGATTCTGGGATCGACGCTGGCGTCCGCCTCTATGAGCTCGATGATCCGCTTGCGCATCACGCGAGCTCCAGATCGGCGGCGAGCGCCGGCTTGTAATGCGAGGCGACGGTGTTCTCTATGCGGGCGACCCCTTTGCCCTTCACCGTATGGGCGAGGATGACGCGCGGACGCCCGCGCGAGGGCCGCTCGAGGGCAGCGACCAGCGCGGCCCAATCATGGCCGTCGAGCTCGATCGTCTCGAATCCGAAGCTGCGCCATTTGGCGCCGAAAGGCTCGAGGTCCATTACCTCGCGCGTCGGCGCCAGCGATTGAATGTGATTGTAATCGACGATGGCGGTGAGCGAGGAGAGCTTGCGCGCGCCGGCGAAGAGCGCCGCCTCCCAGGTGGAGCCCTCGTCGCATTCGCCGTCGGAGAGAATGCAGAAGACGCGGTGATCGCTTCCGCGCAGACGATGGCCGAGCGCAAAGCCCGTCGCCAGCGACAGGCCATGGCCGAGCGAGCCGGAAGTGGCGTCTATGGCGGGGACCGCCTCGGTGAGGCCGACATGCCCCCAGAGCGGCGTGCCGTTCTGCAGATAGACGTCGAGCAGGCCGGGCTCGACGAGGCCATATTGCTCGAGCGAGGCGTAATAGGCCATGGCCGCATGGCCCTTGGAGAGAATGACGCGGTCGCGCTCCGTCGCGCGGGCGGTCGCCGGGCGCAGATCGGAAACCGCCAGCACGGCGTCGAGAATCTCGACGACTCCGAGCGAGGAGCCGAGATGGGCGGAGTTGGCGCTGTAAGACATGGAAATGACGCGCCGTCGCGCCGCAGCGCAACGCGCGGCCGCCGCCTCGTCATTCAATAGGGGCGAATGTTTCCGGCCCTGCGCCGAGCCTGCTCTCGCCATCGGTCATGTCCTCGCCATTTTCGCGAGCACTATGCCTTTCGAAAGGTTAACGCTTGGCTTAAGGCCAGCGACTATCGCTCGGGCTTGCGCGCCGACGACGATATGCGACAATGGTAAAATCGTCCGAAGCGCAAATGATCTGGCGGAGGCAACCGCGGAGTGCGTCGCACATGAAGACCGCCGATCATAAAGCCGGGCATTATCAGAGCTTTCTGGCTCCGGCCGAACAAAGGCTCGTGCGCGCGATCGTGATCGAGCTGCCGGAATCCGTGACGCCTCTGCAGCTGACCCACATCGGATTGTTCGGGGCCTGCGTCGCCGCCCTGGCGCTCATCGGCTGCCGCTGGTCGGCGCTGTGGATGCCGCTGATCCCGCTCGGCGTTTTCCTCAACTGGTTCGGCGCGGCGCTGGACGGCCGGCTGGCGCTGCATCGCAAGGCCGCCGATCCGCAGCTCGGCCTCGTCGAGCACACGTTCGATCTCTTCTCGCAAATATTGCTGATCCTCGCCTTCGGCCTGTCGCCCTTCTTGTCGATGGAGTCGGCCTTCATCGTTCTGATCTGTTATCTGCTCTTCTCGGCCTATACTTATATTCGCGCAATCGTCCGCCACGTTCAGCAAATGGCCTATATCGGCCTCGGCGCGACCGAGTTCCGCCTGCTGATGGCGCTGTGGCCCTTCGCCGCCCACGTCATGGGAATAGACGGGACCAATGACGTCGGCTCGTCCCGGCTCGACGCAGCCATCATGATCTTGGCGGGCTTCGCCATTTGCGGCCTCGCCATAAAGGCGCTCACCGATGCGCGCCGGGTCGCGATGGACGAAAGCGGCCGGGGCGTCTGAGCCCGGCCGGCAACCGCCTTTTCCTTAAAAAAAGCCCGCTTCGGCTCGAAAGGCTTCGCGCGCCGGCGCGAACGTCGCTATGGACGCCTGCTGAGGACAGAGGAAAATAGTTTCCGAGCATTTTCTGATTCGCGTCCCGTCGGCGGGGCAGTTTTTCCCGCTGGCGAAACGATGCGGATAGAATTGTCTCGGCGGCCGAGGCGGGAGAGACGGACCAAGATGAAACTCGATTCGAGAAGCTGGGCTTTGGTCGCGAGCTGTGCGCTCGTCGCGGCCGCAGGCATGTTCGCTCTGAGCCGGGCCGGCTTTTTCTCGGCGCCGGATCCCTCCTCGCTCTGGTCATGGTCGCTCGACAATTGGGAGACGACGGCCGTCGGCGCCTCCGGCGAGCGCTTTCGCATCGCCCATGAGCCGCTCGCTCTGGCGCGCAATCTGGCGCTGATCTCCGTCTCCTTCATCGGCCTCGTGCTGGGAACGCCGCGCGTGGTGGAAATCGTCACGCGCTCGGGGCGCGGCGGCGGCGCGGTCGCTGGAGGAACGCCGGAGGAGCTCGCCAAGACTCGGCGGCTGATCGACGGCGAGCTCGGCACGATTCTCACTCTGGTGCGCTCGCATCTCGACAGCAACAAGACCTATTCCGCCGCCCTCGCGAAAGGCCATAAGGAGCTCACCACGACGACGAGCCCGGATCAGATCCGCGCTGCCATCGTGCTGCTGATCGCCGAAAATCAGAAGATGCTGCGCGAGACCGAGGAGCATCAGCGCCGGCTGGAGGACTCGCAGCGACAGATCACGCAATTGCGCGCCGAGCTGGCCGAGACGCAGGAGCTCAATGTCCGAGATTCGCTGACGCAAGTGTTCACGCGCCGCCATTTCGACGACACGCTGGCGCGCGAGGCGAAGCTCGCGGCTTCGACGGCGAGCGCCTTGAGCCTCATCATGGCCGATATCGATCATTTCAAGAAGATCAACGACGGCCACGGCCATCTCATCGGCGACGAGGTGCTGAAGAACTTCGCCAGGACGATGACCAAGCATGTCGAGGAGAAGGACACGGTCGCGCGCTATGGCGGCGAGGAGTTCGCGATCATCATGCCCTCCGTCTCCTTCGCCGAGGCGAAAATGGCGGCCGAGCGCATTCGCACGGAATTCGAGAATAAGAAATGGGCGATCAAGGGCGGCGCGCCGATCGGGCGCATCACCGCCTCCTTCGGCGTCGCCCAGCTCGCCCCGCGCGAGAGCGCGGAGAGCCTGATTCAGCGCGCAGACGCCAAGCTCTATGTCTCCAAATCGCGCGGGCGCAATCTCGTCACTGTCGACGCCGATCTCTCGCCCCGTTGAATATTTCGACCAGACTGGTAGATTTATTCGACGTGGCGCGCGAGGCGCTTTTCCCCACTGAAGGCGACGAGCATGGAGACGAGCCGTTCCGGCGCTCCGGCCGATAGCGCGGCGACGATCGCCGAGCTTTTCTATCTGAAGCCGACCGACACAAAGCCGGTCTCCTATACATTCGAGCCGCCGCCGGGCGCGGGCTGGCAGAGCGGCGAATATTTGCCGCAGCAGACCAGAATTGCCGATGCGCGCCGCCACGCCGCGGACGCCGCCATCGATCGCGAAGGATTCCAGCTCCTCGAGGCGCCGACTCTGGTCGAGGACTTCTGGAGCGAGGCGCAATTGCGCGCGATCTATTATCCCGAGACCGAGGCGCTGCTGAAGCGGGCGCTCGGCGCGCGCGACGTCCATATCTTCGACCATACGCTGCGCAAGCGCATGCGCCCCGGCCCAATGAGCTTTAGGCGCTCGGTCGACGGCTCGCCGCGCGAGCCCGTGGGCCGCGCCCATGTCGATCAGACGCTCGACTCCGCGCCCAAGCGCCTGCGCGAGATCATGGGAGATGCGGCCGAGCGCTTCTCGCGCCCGCGCTTCGCCATCATCAATGTCTGGCGGCCCTTGTTCGGCCCAGTGGAGGACGCGCCGCTGGCCGTCTGCGACGCGCGCAGCCTCGCGCCGGACGATCTCGTCGCCTGCGATCTCGTCTTCCGCGACCGGCGCGGCGAGACCTACGCCCTCGCCTATTCGCCGCAGCAGCGCTGGTTCTATTATCCGCGCATGCGGCGCGGCGAGGTTCTGCTGCTCAAATGCTATGATTCCCGCGCCGATGTGGCGCGTTTTTCGCCTCACACCGCCTTCGACGATCCGGCGACGCCGCAGGGCGCCCGCCCGCGCGAGAGCATAGAGCTGCGCTGCTTCGTCGCTTTCGACGACTGACCCTCGCCGCAAATGCGGCCGAGCCTCGAGGACGAAAAATGAACGATATTCCCTATCGCGCCGCGCTCATCGTCGGCGCCGGCCCCGGCGTCGGCGCCTCCCTGGCGCGGCGCTTCTCCGCCGCCGGACTGAAGGTGGGCGTCGTCGCCCGCGAGGCGCAGCGGCTCGGCGCCGTAGCGGCGGCGACCGGCGCCGAGGGCTTTTCCGCCGACGCTACCGATCCCGCTTCGGTCGAGGCGCTGTTCAAAGCGGCGGAGGGCAAGCTCGGAGAGATCGACGTCGTCGTCTACAATGCCGGCGCGCGCATCCGCGGATCGCTCGCCGAGCTCGATCCAGAGGCGGTGCGGCGCGCTTTCGACGTCAACGCTTTCGGCGGATTTCTGGTCGCGCGCGAGGCGGCCAAGCGCTTCGAAAAGCTCGGGCGCGGCGCGCTCTTCTTCACCGGCGCGACCTCGAGCCTGAAGGCCTATGCGATCTCCGCGCCCTTCGCCATGGGCAAGTTCGCGCTGCGGGCGCTGGCGCAGAGCGCGGCGCGCGAATTGGGGCCGAAGGGGGTGCATGTCGCCCATATCGTCGTCGACGGCGTGATTCGCGACGCCGGCCGCGTCGATCCGGCCGACGCGACGCTCGAGCCCGACGCCATCGCCGACGCTTATCTCGACCTGCTGCGCCAAAAGCGCAGCGCCTGGTCCTTCGAGGTCGAGCTTCGGCCCTGGTGCGAGAAATTTTGACAAAAGCTGAATCTACGGCGCGACAAAATGTCGCAAAGTGGACCAAGGCGTGTTATCGTGAGCCGTCGACCCAGGGCGAGCGCCCGCGAGGAGCGGCCGCTCGTCCCCATAACGACGAATAAAATGGGGAAAGCGCTCATGAACACGATTACGGCTATCCTATCGATCGTCGCGACCTGCGCCGCCGTCACTGCCGCGATCACCGCTTTCGCGAATATGTGACTTCGGACAGTCATTGGAGGGCCTGCGAGCGTTCGTTTCATGCGCAGCCCCGCCTCACTCAGGTCTCGCCGACGCAGATGCGCCGGCGAGGCGAATGATCGGCTCACGGAATCTCGTCAACATCCGCGAGCCAAGCCGCCGCGCTCGAATCGCTGGGCGCGCGCCAGTCGCCGCGCGGCGAGAGAGAGCCGCCGGAGCTGACCTTCGGCCCATTGGGCAGAGCCGAGCGCTTGAACTGGCTCGTCGCGAAGAAGCGGCGCGCGAAGACGCCGAGCCAATGCTTGATCTCCTCGACGTCATAGGCGCGGCGTTCGTTAGCGGGAACATCGACGGGCCAATGCCCGGCCGCGGAGTCGCTCCAAGCGTGAAAGGCCAGGAACGCCGTCTTGGCCGGCGCGAAGCCGTAACGCGTCGTGTAGAAGAGATTGAAGTCCTGCAGCGCATAGGGGCCGACGACATCCTCCGTGCGCTGGACGCTCGCGCCCGGCACCAGCTCCGGCGAAATCTCCGTGCCGAGAATGTCGCGCAGCACGGCGACGGTGTCGTCGCCGAAATGCGCGTCGCGCGCGCACCAGCGAATGAGATGCTGGATCAGCGTCTTCGGCACCGAGGCGTTGACATTGTAATGCGACATTTGATCGCCGACGCCATAGGTGCACCAGCCGAGCGCGATCTCCGAGAGGTCGCCTGTGCCCAGCACCAGCGCGTCATGTCGATTGGCGAGGCGGAACAGCAGAGAGGTCCGCGCGCCGGCCTGCACATTCTCATAGGTCGTGTCATAGACGGGCTCGCCGCGCGCGGCGGGATGGCCGATGTCCTCGAGCATTTGCCGGCAGGCGGCCGTCACATCGATCTCTTGCGCGGAGACGCCGAGCGCGCGCATCAGCCGCCAGGCGTTGGCCTTGGTGCGGTCGGTGGTGGCGAAGGCCGGCAGCGTATAGGCGAGAATATTCTCGCGCGGCAGGCCCAGCGCATCGAAGGCGGTGACGGCGACCAGCAGCGCGTGAGTGGAATCGAGCCCGCCCGAGACGCCAATGACGAGGCGCTGAAAATTCGCCGCGGCGAGCCGCTGGCGCAGGCCGTGCGACTGAATATTGAAGGCCTCGAAGCAGAGCTCGGCGAGGCGCGCTTCATCGTCCGGCACGAAGGGAAAGCGCGCGACCTCGCGAAGCAGGCCGAGATTCTTGTCGCGCGGCGCGTGCAGCTCGAAGGCGATGCGGCGAAAACTGGTGGCGCCGGCTTCAATATCCGCGCAATCGCCAAAAGTGACCTGACGCATGCGCTCGGCCACGAGCCTCCCCAAGTCGATGTCCGCGAGAATGAGCTGCGGATCATCGGCGAAGCGCTTCGCTTTGGCGAGCAGCGCGCCATTCTCATAGATCATCGCCTCGCCGTCCCAGGCGAGATCAGTGGTCGATTCGCCCTGCCCTGCGGCCGAATAGAGATAGGCGGAAAGGCAGCGCGCCGAATGGGCCGAGCAGAGCGTCGCGCGACAATCGGATTTCCCGACAATGGCGTTGCTGGCCGAGAGATTGAGCAGCACGGTGGCGCCGGCGAGCGCCGCCCGCGTCGAGGGCGGGATCGGAACCCAAACGTCCTCGCAAATTTCCGTATGGATCGCGAGGCCGGGAAAATCGCTCGCCTCGAGCAGCACGTCGGAGCCAAAAGGCGCGGTCTGGCCGGCGATCTCTATCTCCTCGCCGGCGATAAAGGCGCCGGAGGCGAAATGGCGCCTCTCGTAGAACTCGCGATAATTGGGCAGATAGATTTTCGGCGTGACGGCGAGGATCTCGCCGCGCCGCAGGATCAGCGCGCAATTATAGAGACGCCCGCGCCAGCGCAGCGGCGCGCCCACCGCGATCAGCGGCTGCAATGCGCGGCTCGCCTCCAGCAATCGTCCGAGCGCCGCTTCCACCGCGTCCAGCAGCGCGGTCTGATGCAGAAGGTCGTCGACGGCGTAGGAGCTGAGCCCGAGCTCGGGAAAAAGAACCAGCGAAGCGCCTTTCGCGTCCGCCTCGCGGACCATGTCGATCGTGCGCGCGACATTGAAAGCGGGATCGGCGACGCGCGTGCGCGGGCCGGCCACGGCGACGCGAACGAAGCCATGCGAATGGAGCGAGAAGAAAGGATGCGTCATGCGCGCGATTATAGGGCCGCGGCGGCCATGGCGTGAAGGCGCGGCGGCGCGCCTAATTCACGGAGATTGGTTTCGGTGAGATTATTTCGACCATGCGTCCAGCGCATCGGCGAAGACGCGCTCGCCGCCGGGGCCTTTCTCCAGCGAGATCGTCGCCGCGCGGCCGTCCTCGAGCTGCATCGGCAGATCGAGCACCATGGGCGCGCGCAACAGCACGACGTTGCGCGCCTCGCGATTGCCGCGCAGCAGGCCGATGAGAAAGGCGTTGTCGGTGATCGGCACGGGAACGCCGGCGACCTGCTCGCCCGACTGCGCCTCCGGCCGCCGCATCTGCATCGGCCCGATCGCCTTGACGCGCTTCAGCTCATTGCCCGGCCCGAGACTGAAAGACAGATTCACCGTATGCGAGGCGGACAGCGTCGGATCGAGATTCTTCTGAATAACGATCGTCGTCTTCAGCTTGGCAGTCGGGAAATCGATCTCGCCGCGGATCGCCGGCGAGACCGGCTCGCCCGGCCCGGCCGGCATGCTGTCCAGCCGCCAGACGACCGTGCCGGGGAAAGTCTTGACCTTGGCGGCCTCCTCAGGCGCCGCGACCCAGAGCTCGGCCTTTTGCGCGACGGCGACCGGCTGGCTGCGCTGCTCGGAGGGCGTGCGCGAGGGCGGCGCCGCATCGCTGTCGCCGCCGATGCGGTCGGCGAGCTTGCCGCCCTCCTCGCTCTCCACGGGGGCGGGCTCCGGCTGCAGCTTGGCGAGATCCTCGGGACGCTCGCGGAATTGCAACGCCAGAACGGCGACCAGAGCCACCACCGCGGCGAGCACGCCGCCGATGACGATGACGCGGCGCGAGACGCTGGCGGGCTCCGGCAGAGGCGGAAGCGGCGCTGGCGGCCGCTGCGGCTGAGTCGGCGCCTCATCCGCCGGGGCGGGCTTCTCGGCGGGCGTCGCTTTCTCTGCGAAGACGAGCTTTTCCGGCTTCGGCGCGGCGGGGGGCAACGCGGCGGGCTCCGCGCTTTTGGCCGGCTCTTTCCGCTCCTGCTCGGGAGCGCGAGTCTCCTTGGGCGCAGGCGCGGCGGTGGGCTCACGCCCGCTCTGCTCGCGCACGACCTCGAGCTCGAGGCGCGCAATGGCTTCGTCCAAAGCGCGGCCTTCGGCCTCTATGTCCTCCTCGGCGACGGGAGGCTGAATGCTGCGCAGCTGGTTGAACAGCGCCTTTCGGGCTCGTTCATAGACCGCTTGCCGCGTCTGAGGCGCGGATTGCGGCAGAGCGGCGACCGCGCGGGCGAGCAGCGAATAATAGTCGGCCATGGGGCTTCTAAGACCACCTCGGGCGATTCTCGTCAATCCTCGAAAGGATTACGCACGAGAATCGTGTCATCGCGCTCGGGGCTGGTGGAGAGGAGCGCGACCGGAGCGCCGATCAATTCCTCGATGCGGCGCACATATTTGATGGCCTGCGCCGGGAGATCGGCCCAGGAGCGGGCGCCGCCAGTCGTTCCCTGCCATCCCTCGATCGTCTCATAGACGGGAACCACCCGCGCCTGCGCCGATTGCGAGGCCGGCAGGCGATCGATGCGGACGCCGTCCAGAAGATAATGGGTGCATACTTCAATTGTCTCGAGACCGTCGAGAATATCGAGCTTGGTCAGAGCGATGCCGTCTATGCCGGAGGTCTTCACGGCCTGACGCGTCAGCACGGCGTCGAACCAGCCGCAGCGGCGCCGGCGGCCGGTGTTGGTGCCGAACTCGTGGCCGCGGTCGCCGATCAGCGTGCCGATCTCGTCGTGCAGCTCTGTGGGGAAAGGGCCGCCGCCGACGCGCGTCGTATAGGCCTTGGCGATGCCCAGCACATAGCCGATCGACCCCGGTCCGAGACCGGAGCCGCTGGCCGCGGAGGCGGAGACCGTGTTGGAGGAGGTCACATAAGGATAAGTGCCGTGGTCGACATCGAGCAGCACGCCCTGCGCGCCCTCGAACAAAATGCGCTTGCCGGCGCGGCGGAGGTCCTCGAGCAGCTCCCACACCGCATCCATGTAAGGCAGCACTTGCGGCGCGATGGAGAGCAGCTCGTCGCGCACGGCCGCCGGCTCGATCTCGGCCAAGCCGAGGCCACGCCGCAGCGGATTGTGATGGGCCAGCAGGCGGGTGATCTTTTCGTCCAGCGCATCCGGCTCGGCGAGGTCCATCAGCCGGACCGAGCGGCGGCCGACCTTGTCCTCATAGGCGGGGCCGATGCCGCGCTTGGTGGTGCCGATCTTCACGCCATTGCCGGCCGCCTCCTCGCGATAGGCGTCGAGCTCGCGATGCAGCGAGAGGATGAGCGGGGCGTTTTCGGCGATCTTGAAATTGTCCGGGCCAATCTCGACGCCCTGCTCGCGCAGGCGCTCGATTTCGCCGACGAGAAAATGCGGATCGACGACGACGCCATTGCCGATGACCGAAAGCTTGCCCGGCCGCACTATGCCCGAGGGCAGCAGCGCGAGCTTATAGGTCACGCCATTGATGACGAGCGTATGGCCCGCGTTGTGGCCGCCCTGGAAGCGCACCACCACATCGGCCTCGAGTGAGAGCCAATCGACGATCTTGCCCTTGCCTTCGTCGCCCCATTGGGCGCCGACCACGACCACATTCGCCATGGCGCTTCAGTCTGCTTTCTCGCGTGAGCCCAAGAAAAAGCCCCGGCGGGTAACGCCGGGGCTCGTTACGGCAGTCGTTTAGCGCAAATCGCGGAAAGCGTCAAAGGCTGCTCTCGCGGACGGTTCCGGCGAGAACGGACCCGTCGCAAAAGCGGCGCACGCGCACGCAACTGTCAGGAGGCGAACACCAGATACATCATGATCGCGAATAGGACGACCGCGGCGATTTCGACGGTTCGGCTCAAAGTCCTCATGACAAGCTCGAATGAGATGGCGTTCATGATGAAATTCCCTCACGGCGTAATTTCTGCGCGGCGTCGAGAGCGGCCCCGCTTCTGCGAGCATAGTCGCGCCGCGCGCATTGCCCGGATGTTGTCTCCGCGTGAATGTTTCGTAATGAGCGCCGTCGAAAAGCCCCGGCGCGAGTCGTCGGATCAGAAGCCGCCGGCTTCATGCCCCCGAGCCAGCGGCTCCTCCCCTGCGATCGTCGTGCGGGTCATCAATCTCCCGCTCTCCGGGTCATAGGGCGTCACTCGGTGCATCACGCCGGTATTGTCCCAGATGAGCAGATCGCCGACCTTCCACTCGTGCCGATAGACGAAGCACGGCTGCGTCGCCCATTCGGTCAGCTCGCGCAGGAGCATACGGCTCTCATCTGTGTCGGCCCCCTCGACATGCGAGGCCGTGCAGCCGAGCACCAGAGACTTGCGGCCCGATTTGTGGGTCCAGACCAGCGGATGGGCTTTGGGCGCATGGCTGCGCCAACGGCTCAGCTCCTCGTAAGAGGGCGTGGGATTGACGAGCCATTGCGCCGTCTCGACGCTGTGAACCACGCGAAGATCGGCGACCGATTTCTTCACTGTGTCCGGCAATTCGTCCCAAGCGGCGTAGCTGTTGCTGAATTCGGTCTGGCCGCCTGTCGCCGACAGCCGCTTGGCGTTGAGGATCGACGCTCGCGTCGGCGCATCGTCGGTCGCGCCGTCTATGTGCCAATAGAAAGAGCCCTTCAGATATTCCGCGGCGGCGGCGTTCACCGCTTTGTCGAGCGTGATCCGCAACAGGCCGTCATCGCCCTGCGGCATCAGCTCGCCGATGGTGCGGGTGAAGGCGCGCTGCTGCGCGTCGTCGAGATGAAGCCCGCGAAAGACGAGGACTCCGCGCCGCTCCAAAAGGTCGCGGATCTCGGTCGCACAACGTCCGCTCAGCAGCGCGGCGACGTCGATCTCGACCTGCGAGCCGATGCGCGGCGTCAGATCGAGAACCTCTAGCTTCGTTTCGGCCGAGGGCGAATTCACCGAAGTCGAGCTCATGGGATGATGCTCCGAACGGCTGCGGGTCAAAGGGTCGTCGGATCGGCGAGCTGCGCGAGCAGCGCGTCGGCGCCGTTCTCCACGCCGGCGCGTGCGGCGGACAGCGCGCCGATGCTGGCGGGAATGTCGATCGGGCTCGGATACTGCTTGGCGACATGAGCAGCGAGCAGCCGGCGCGTCGAAGCGTCCTCGATCTCGACCGCATAGGTCACCGAGCCGGTGAGCAGGCCCTCCCCGCCCCGCACCGTCTGCACGCCATTGTAGAGACCGCCGGCGAGATCGAAGCGCGACAGCGTGCTCAGGACCGGCGTGCTGGCCGCGGCGCCGGTCAAAGTCAGCTTGAGACGCAGCACGCCCGGCCCGGAGGCGGTCGTCAATGCGTAGCGGCCGCCGAGCTTCTCGGCGAATTGTCGCTGCATGAATTCGGCGAGCGCGGCCTTGTCGGCCTCCGCCAAATCCTCGAACTGATTGTCTGGACCGCGATAGATCTGCACCGGATCGACGATCAGCCTCGTGTAGCTCCGCCAATCCGTCCGCGCCGCCGCATAGCGATAGCGGACATGGCGTTCACCGTCTCGCCGATCAGGCTCGAGATAAGGCGCGGAGGCGACCCCGGAAAAGACGACCGGCTCCACGCTCGAACAGGCCGCCGCGGCCAGGCAAAACGTCACGACGACCGGCCAGGCGACCTTGTGGGATTGCAACATTCCTGTCTCCTCGTCCGAGGCCGGGCTTTGCCGTCGACCTCTCTGGACGCAGGATTAGCACCCGATTTAAAAACCGTCTAGATGGTTTGTTTTTGGCAGAAGAGCCCACTGCTTTCATAAATAATCGCGTTATTTCAGTAAGTTCCTAATCTGTCGGCGCAGACGAGGCCGGGGAGCCTCCGGATTTTTCGGCGAGGGCGGCCCAACAACGCTCGTCGAGCAGACGCTCGAACAGGCGTTCCCGCTCCTCCTCGCCGAGCGGGCAGAAGCCGAGCAGCGCGCTCACCGCCAATCCTCGGGCAGCCGCCCATCGCAGCAAAGCCAGATCCCGATCCTTGGCCTCGGCCTTTATGGCCTCGAGCGACTCGGCGTCGCTCTCGCGCGTGATCGCGAGGAGACCTGGATCCTGTCCGACGGCGCCGAAGATCGCGAAAGCGACGGAATGCGGCTCGACCAGAGTCTCGCGCAGAGTCGCGATCTGCGCGGCGAGATGCGGCTCGGATTGTCCGGCCCCGTGCTCGGCCATATAAGCGCGCGAAAAATCCGCGAAATACTCGATCTGATGCTCGAGCAGAGCCTTGAGCACGGCCTCCTTGGTGCGAAACTGATGCATCAGCCCGCCCTTGCTGACGCCGCTCTCGCGGGCGATCGCGTCAAGCGTCAAGCGCCCCGGCCCGTCACGCGCGATGATCGCCAGCGCGGCCTGAATGACCGCCTTGCGGGTTCGTTGCGACCTCGACGCATTATCCATGAATCCTCGCGTGATCTGCGCCCGCGCCACAGAGCCGGCGCTCTCTCACATATAGCGCGTTCCGCGATCGGATTGGACTGCAGAGCGTACGACGTTCTCACATTTGGTGCGGAATCCGTTCGATCGAAAGGCGAAAAATCACGGAAAACATTTGCCGAAAGCCGCGAGCAGCCGCGGGTCGCCGCGCAGCCTGATCTCGAGCGTGACCAGCGCCCATAGCAGGCTCCGCTCCTTGCGCAGAAAGCGCAGCCAGCTCTGCGCATCGGCGTGGATCACGAGATCCGCCTTTCCGATCAGCCCCTCCCCGACATCGAGCCGGCCGTCGGCGATGCGCACGGTGAGGTCCTTGCGCTCCGCGCCGCTGAAGGCGAAGTGATAGACCGCCGAGAGGCCGGCCGCGCGCTTCTTCTGAAACCGCAGCGACAGGCCCCGCGCGAAGCTCGCTATGGAGGCGGCGCGCATGCCATTGGCGACGCGCTTCACCCGCTTGTGCGGAAATCGGCGCTTCACATAATCCTCCGCGTCCGATTGCGGCGTCACATAGATCGTCTCCTCCTTCTGCTTCAGCGGATCGACGATGCTGCGCAAAAACCCGCTTCGATCGCCGCGATAGGCGCCGATCACATCCTCCCCCGCCGGACAGACAGCGAGACAATAGGCGGCCTTGTAATTCGGCCCATAGGCGAGGCTCTGCCACATGGAGACGGTCTCCGCGTCCTCGACCTTCTCGCGATAGCCGGCGGCGCCTTTCGCATCGGCGATCGTCTCCACCCAATCCATGAAGCCGCCCATGAACTCACGATAATTATGCGTGTAGCAGGCGGCGAAATCGAAACCGCCGTCCGGCGCTATCGCGCCCGTCGGACAGACGGCGACGCAGAGCTTGCAGGAGAGGCAGGGATTGTAATCGAGCGGGCGCGAATAGGCGTCGAGCGCGACATCGACGACCACCGTCCCGAGCAGAATGAAATTGCCGAATTTCGGATGAATGACATTGCGATGCACGCCCATCTTGCCGAGCCCGGCGGCGACCGCGACGGGCTTATGCGAGACGACCCACATTTTATTGGGCCAGCGCGACGCCTCCATCGGAAAGGCCATGGAAGGATAGGCCGCCCGAATCCCCATATCCTCGAGCATTCGCGTCAGCCGATGCGACACGGCGTCGGTCTCATCGCCGACGCGGTGAAACTCCACATTGGCCAGCGAGCGCGCCGGGCTGCGGATGTTTTCGCGATTCATCCGCATCACGAAAGAGACGAGCGTTCGCGCATAAGGAAAAGCGGCGAGAATCTCCGCGCGCTCGAAAGCGATCGCCGGATCGTCGATGGACACGAAGCCGACATCATCCGCGCCGGCGGAAATCGCCATCTCGCGCAAGCGTCGCGCCTCGAATGGCTCTCGCGTCAGCGGCGAAGCGATCTCATGAGCCTGCATAGACATGTGCATATGCCCCTTTTAGCGCGTGAGCTCTGCGATGCGCGCGCCTCACGAAAACTGGACCGCGATCCTTCAGGCGCGCTCTATTTCACAAAGATGCGCGTCAATCGTCCTGAACGGCGGCGGCGAGCGCGCGCAATTCCCCGACGAGATGCGCCAATCTCTCGGCGCCGAATTTTGCTTCCGCCTTGGTCTGCGCAGCGCGCCACAGCGGCAGCGCTACGGCCAGAGTGGCGCGGCCCTGCTTGGTCAGCGTCACCTCGCGCGTGCGGCGATCCTCGCCCGCCTTCACGCGCAAGAGCCCGCGCTTTTCCATCACCGCCAGATTGCGCGCGAGAGCGCTGCGATCCAGAACGAAGACCTCCGCCAGCTTGCTGACCGTCCAACCTTCCGCCAGCGAGCAGGCGACGAGCAATGAATATTGCGTCGGCTCGAGATCGAGCCCGGAAAGACTCGCCGCATAGAGCTTGCCGACCGCGCGCGCCGCACGTCGCACATTGGCGACGGCGCAGCTCGCCGCGCAGGCTCTCACTTCGGCCGGATCAGGCTCGCTCATGAAATAGATGTATATGCCCCTTTTCGGTGAACGTCAACCGCAGGCATCCGCCTCACCGACGAGCGAAGGCTCAGAACGGCAAAGGCGCGCGGTCCGGCTCGACCCAGGCCCGCCGGGCGGCGACGCTGAACAGAGTCTCGCGATTCCAATAGGACAAGAGCCAGTCTGGATGACCGAGCGGCGAGGCCATGAGCGATAGAAGCGCCGCATGAAGCGGCGCATCGGGGGAGAGAGAGCGCAAATGTTCGGCGGCGGCCCGCATCGACGCGAGCGTGATGGTGTGGTGATAGCCGCTCGTATCGGTGTTGGCCGTGCTCGTCGCCTCATTGTACCGCGTTATGATTTCGCGGATTTCCTGGGGCGTCGCGAGGTCGGGCCGGTTCCGCAAAAGCCATAGCGCCGTCGCGAAATGCGCCGCATGTGTCCATTCCGCCTTCGGCAGGCTTCGATCGATCACTTTCGAAGCGAGCCGCTCGATCGCATCCTCATCGGATAAAGCCATCGCCTCTGGTCCTCTATGAGGAGCCGCCCATCCATTGTCGCGCGCGTCGCGACGAAATCACGTCACCACCGTCAGCTTGCGCGCGGCGCGCGTCACGCCCGTGTAGAGCCATCGCGCGCGATGCTCGCGAAAGGCGAAGGATTCGTCGAAGAGCGCGACATCGTCCCATTGCGAGCCTTGCGATTTATGCACGGTGAGGCAATAGCCGAAATCGAACTCGTCCGTATCCTTGCGCTGCGCGTAAGGAATCTCGGCGTCGCCGCCTTCGAAGAATTGCGGCAGCACGCCGACGCGCTGGAATTTGCCCGCCGTCTCCTCCGGCTCGACGAGCAGGCGCACCTTGCCGCGCCGCAGAGCGCCGGCGCTCTTCACCTTGAACAGCGCGCCATTGAGCAGGCCCTTCTTGCGATTATTGCGCAGGCAGACCAGCTTCTCGCCCGATTGCGGCAGCGAGCCCGTGAAGCCGCGCAATTGCCGCAGGCGATTATTATAGGCGCGGCGCGTGCGATTGAGGCCGACGAGCACCTGATCGGCATTGGTGATCAGCGCAGGATCGAGCGCGTCGCGCCGCACAACCTGCGTCTCGCCATAGACGCCGTAATCGAGCCGCCCGCCCTCGCGAATGATCATGGAGAGGCGCACGATCGGATTGTCCGCCGCCTGGCGATGCACTTCCGTCAGCATCACATCCGGCTCGGCCTCGGTGAAATAGCCGCCGCCCTTCACCGGCGGCAATTGCGCCGGATCGCCCAGCACCAGCACTTTCTTGCCGAAGGAGAGAAGATCGCGGCCGAGTTCCTCATCGACCATGGAGCATTCGTCGATGATGATGAGCTTGGCTTTCGCCGCGTCGCTGTCCTCGTTCAGCTCGAAAGCGGGCTCCTCCGTCTCCGTATCGGTCGCGCGATAAATGAGGCTGTGAATGGTGCGGGCGTCCTTGCAGCCCTTGGAGCGCATCACCAGCGCCGCCTTGCCGGTAAAAGCGCCGAAGGCGACATCGCCATCGACGCTCTCGGCGATATATTGCGCCAGCGTCGATTTTCCCGTGCCGGCATAGCCGAACAGACGAAACAGCTGCGCCTTTCCGTCCTTCAGCCATGCGGCGACGGCCGAGAGCGCGCGCTCTTGTTCGTTGGTCCAGACGGGCATGGGAAATTTTTCGACTCGATCGATTGTATCGCGGCCCAGGATGACGGAAGCGGCGGAGTGCGGCAAGTGTCAAAACAATTCCCCGCGCCGAATGGACGCCCGCACCGCCCTTGACAAGCTGGTCCCGGGAAAATCCAATAGCTCAGGTTCAACAAGAATAGATCGATAACGGCCATGCGAAGTCTGTGGTGCGGAATAGCTATGCTTTTTGCGACTCCTCTACACGCCGACCCTGTCGATTTCGACGCGTTCTTCAACGAAGCAGCGAGTTGCCGTCAATCACAAGCTTTCACGACTCTCCATAAAAATATCGGAGATCGCTACGGCAATGACGCAGACTCCAAGAATACGAAAGTAAACCAGTCAGTTAGCGTAAAAATTCCTTCCGAAATAAGAGCCGGAATTGGCAAAGCGCGATCCGTCAACAAGGGAGAATATACGCAGGTCGTGGTGCCGCTGGACGGATTTTGGCGAGGCCTCAAGTTGCAAGAGCTGGAGTTCGCAGTAGGAAATGAAAACGGCGTACAGCAATGGCGGATTCGATTCTCGGAACCGCGTTCCGCGGTGCTCCGCGTTTTCGGAACCGAAGTTTCGGCGGCGGACCGCGCTCTAAAGGCGAACCCAGAAAGCGCTCCCTTCGGTCATTCCGCCAGAATTCCGAAGGGATCCAGCGGCGAAATCGTTTGCGACTTTTCGACCTGATCCATAACGGAGACGAACGAGAGATGAGAGATCGCCTATCTGGGCGTTCCCTTCACCAGCCTCGCTATTTGTTCAGCTTCCCCTTCACCACCTTCGTCCCCGCCTTGCCCGCCATCGACCGCGGCGCGGGACGCGACAGCGGGCGCGCTTCGCCGCCGCCGAAATTATGCGGACCCATATCGGCGTCGGTCGGCTTACGCGCGCGCGTGCCGGAGATCGCGGGCGCCTCCCCTCCCCGCCCGCGCGGGCGCATCAGCGGATTGGCCTCGGCGAGAAGCTCGGCGCGTTGCAGGCGGGAAATCTCGTCGCGCAGCCTCGCCGCCTCCTCGAAGGCGAGATCGGCGGCGGCCGCCTTCATGCGCTTCTCGAGATCGGCGAGCGTCGCCTGCATATTGTGGCCCGGCGCCAGCTCGGAGAGGCCGGCGTCCACGGTCACATGATCCTGCTCGGCGAGCGAGCCGAGAATATCGGCGATGTCGCGCTTGATGCTCGCCGGCGTGATGCCGTGCTCGGCATTATAGGCCTGCTGCTTGGCGCGGCGGCGATCGGTCTCGTCCATGGCGCGCTGCATGGAGCCGGTGATGTGATCCGCATAGAGGATCACGCGTCCATCGACATTGCGCGCGGCGCGGCCGATGGTCTGCACCAGCGAGGTCTCGGAGCGCAGAAAGCCTTCCTTATCGGCGTCGAGAATGCCAACGAAGCCGCATTCGGGAATATCCAATCCCTCGCGCAGAAGATTGATGCCGACCAGCACGTCGAAGGCGCCGAGTCTGAGATCGCGAATGATCTCGATGCGCTCGATCGTGTCTATGTCCGAATGCATGTAGCGCACGCGCACGCCATTCTCGTGCAGATATTCGGTCAAGTCCTCCGCCATGCGCTTGGTGAGCACAGTGACGAGCGAGCGATAGCCGGCGTCGCTCACCGCCTTCACTTCCCCTAAGAGATCGTCGACCTGCGAGCGCGCGGGACGTATCTCCACCGGCGGATCGATGAGGCCGGTCGGGCGAATGACCTGCTCGACAAAGACGCCGCCGGTGCGCTCCATTTCCCAATCGCCCGGCGTCGCCGAGACGGCGACCGATTGCGGGCGCATCGCGTCCCATTCCTCGAAACGCAAAGGACGATTGTCCATGCAGGACGGCAGGCGGAAGCCATATTCGGCGAGCGTCGCCTTGCGGCGAAAGTCGCCCTTGTACATGGCGCCGATCTGCGGAATGCTCACATGGCTCTCGTCGGCGAAGACGATGGCGTTATCGGGCAGATATTCGAACAGTGTCGGCGGCGGCTCGCCGGGCTTGCGGCCGGTGAGATAGCGCGAGTAATTCTCGATGCCGGCGCAGGAGCCGGTCGCCTCCATCATCTCGAGATCGAAGCGTGTGCGCTGCTCCAATCGCTGCGCCTCGACGAGACGCCCGGCATTGTTCAGCTCGCCGAGCCGTCCGCGCAATTCGTCCTTGATCGCCTTGATCGACTGCAGCAGCGTCGGGCGCGGCGTCACATAATGCGAATTGGCGTAGACCTTCACGAACTCCAGGTCTTGCGTCTTCTTGCCGGTGAGCGGATCGAACTCGCAGATCGACTCCACCTCATCGCCGAAGAAGGATATGCGCCAACCGCGGTCCTCATAGTGCGCCGGGAAAATATCGACCGTATCACCGCGCACGCGAAACGTGCCGCGCGTGAAATCGGAGCCGATGCGGCGATATTGCAGAGCCACGAGATCGGTGACGAGCTGGCGCTGCTCCAATTTCTCGCCCAGGCTGACGCCGAATGTCATCGCCGTATAGGTTTCGACCGAGCCTATGCCATAGATGCAGGAGACCGAAGCGACGATGATGACGTCGTCGCGCTCCAGAAGCGAGCGCGTGGCCGCGTGGCGCATGCGGTCGATCTGCTCGTTCACCGAGGATTCTTTCTCGATGTAGGTGTCGGTGCGCGGCACATAGGCCTCGGGCTGATAATAATCATAATAGGACACGAAATATTCGACGGCGTTATTGGGGAAGAAGCTCTTGAACTCGCCATAGAGCTGGGCGGCGAGCGTCTTGTTCGGCGCCAGCACCAGCGCCGGCCGCTGCGTGCGCGCGATCACCTGCGCCATCGTGTAGGTCTTGCCGGAGCCGGTGACGCCGAGCAGCACTTGATCGCGCTCATTCGCCTCTATGCCGGCGACCAGCTCCTCGATCGCCTGCGGCTGGTCTCCGCGCGGCTGATAATCGGAGACGAGATCGAATTTGACGCCGCCTTCGCTCTTTTGCGGCCGCTCTGGCCGATGCGGCGTCCAAGGCTTCTTCTCGCGCAGATTGGGATCGCCCAGCTTCAACAGCTGCTCGAGACTCTCCATCGTCGCCGACACGCCGCCCGCCCCGCCGAGATCGAGCCGCTCAACGAGCTCGCCATCGACCGCGCCGGCGTCATAGGCCGCCTGCGGCGCCTCCTCGAAGCCGGCCTGTCGTTCGGCGAGACCGGGGTTGAGCAGCGCCTGCAGATGCGGCGCGATCGGCGACACCTCGGGCTTGGCGGCCTTGGCGCGCGTCGGCTTGGCGGGGTTTTTGGGCTTTTTGGGAGGAGAGGCCATGGCCGCGAATATGGCCCCGGAATCGCGCTTTTGGAAGTGAAAAGCGATCCGCCTCCTCGGTCACGCCGGCTCCTCGGCCTCCACCCATTCTTGTGCTCCCGCGCGCGGCGCGCCCTCCTCATCCGCCTGCCGCTGGCGGCGCCACATGGCGGCATAGGCGCCGTTCTTCTCCAGCAACTGCAGATGTGCGCCGCGCTCCACGATGCGGCCGCCATCAAGGAACAGGATTTCATCCGCATCGACCACGGTGGAGAGACGATGCGCGATCACCAGCGTCGTGCGTCCGCGCGAGACGCGCGCCAGCGCCTCTTGAATCTCAAGCTCGGTGAAGCTGTCGAGCGCCGAGGTCGCCTCGTCGAGAATGAGCAGCGGCGGGCCTTTCAAAATCGTGCGCGCTATGGCGACGCGCTGCTTCTCGCCGCCCGAGAGCTTCAGCCCGCGCTCGCCGACCTGCGCCTCATAGCCGTCGGGAAGCGAGCGGATGAAGCTGTCGATCTGCGCGAGACGCGCCGCTTCGCGCACCTCCTCCATGCTCGCATCCCAACGGCCATAGCGTATGTTGTAGGCGATGCTGTCGTTGAACAGCACCGTATCCTGCGGCACCATGCCGATCGCCTCGCGCAGCGAGCGCTGCGTCACCGCGGAAATATCCTGCCCGTCGATGGCGATGCGGCCCGCCTGCGGCTCGTAGAAGCGGAACATCAGCCGCGAGATCGTCGATTTTCCGGCGCCCGAGGGGCCAACGATGGCGATGGTCGCGCCGGGCTCGGCAGTGAAGCTCACGCCCTGCAATATCGGCCGCTTGCTGTCATAGGCGAAGACCACATCGTCGAAGACGATGCGCCCTTCCCGCACCTCGAGGTCCTGCGCGCCGGGACGATCGGCGATCTCCGGCTGCTGCGACAGAATGGCGAACATTTTCTCGATATCGACGATCGCCTGGCGCGTCTCTCGATAGAGAGTGCCCATGAAATTGAGCGGCTGATAGAGCTGGATCATCATGGCGTTCACCAGCACGAAATCGCCGACGCTGTTGCGCCCGCTGCGCACGCCATGCACGCACAGGACCATCATGACGCCGAGGCCGATCGTGTAGATCACCGCCTGCCCGGCGTTCAGCAGCGCGAGCGAGATGTAGGAGCGAATGCTGGCGTTCTCATAGATCGCCATGGATTTGTCATAGCGCTCCGCCTCGCGCCGCTCCGCGACGAAATATTTCACCGTCTCATAGTTGAGAAGGCTGTCGATCGCCTTCACATTGGCGTCGACGTCGCTCTCGTTCATCGAGCGGCGAATGGCGATGCGCCAATTGGTGGCGATGAGCGTGTAGAGAAGAAAAGCCGCGATCGTCAGCATGGCGACGAGGGCGTAATCCCAATCGAATTGCACGCTGAGCACGCCGACGACGAGCGCGAACTCGACAATCGTCGGGACCGCCGTCGACATGACCAGCCGCGTGAGCGTCTCTATGCCGTCGCGGCCGCGCTCCAGCACGCGCGTCAAGCCGCCGGTCTTGCGGCCGATGTGAAAGCGCAGCGACAATTGATGCATATGCACGAAGACGTGATTGGCGAGACGCCGCACGGCGTGCATGGCGACGGCCGCGAAAAGCGCGTCGCGCGCCTGCGTCAATAGCGCGTAGAGCGCGCGCAGCACGCCGTAGAGAATGGTGAAGCCGACGGCGCCGCCGAGCAGCGTCGGAACGGCGGCGTCCGAAGCGAGGCCGTCCGCCGCCCATTTGAAGGCGAAAGGAACGGCCATATTCACCAATTTTCCGACGAGCAGCAGAGCGAGCGCGATGAGAACGCGTCGCTCCAGGTCGCGCCGGCCCTTGGGCCATATATAGGGCCAGAGCTTGCGAATGGTCGCGATCACGGATTCCCGGCCGAGCGGCTTTTCTATCTCTTCGACGACCCCATGTACCGAGACTTGCGCCGAAGCCTGTTCTTCTTCTGCACCGACCTGTCGCATCACCCTGTTCCAGTCCTTCCAACGGAGGCGCCGCTATGACATCTGGATTTCATATAAGTGGTTTGAAGTGCGAACGCACGAGCGCTCCGCTCACGTCGCCGGCGCCCGCCGGCCTTGACGCAGCCGCTGGAGCCGGTCATCAAACGAAAATGAGCGATCTGAAAAAAATTCAAAGCGTCTGCGTCTATTGCGGCTCCTCCACCGGCGACGATCCCGTCTACGCCCATGCCGCCGAAGCGCTGGGCGCGGCGCTGGCGCGCGAAGGCATGGAGCTCGTCTTCGGCGGCGGCTCCTGCGGCCTGATGGGCGCCGTCGCGAGGGCCACGCTGGCGCAGGGCGGCAAGGTCACTGGAATTATTCCGAGCTTTCTCGACGAGCGCGAGATCGCGCTCTCCTCCGTCACCGAGCTGGAGGTCGTGCCGGACATGCATACGCGCAAGCGGCTCATGTTCGAGAAGTCCGACGCTTTCGTGGCGCTGCCCGGCGGCATAGGCACGCTCGAGGAGCTGACCGAGCAATTGACCTGGATTCAGCTCGGCCGCCACAGCAAGCCGCTGGTCATCGCCGACATAGGCGGCTTCTGGAAGCCGCTGCTGTCGCTCTTCGCGCATATGCACAACGCCGGCTTCATCCGCCCGGGCTATGAGGTTCGCTATATGGTCGCCGAGCGCATAGAGGATGTGATCCCCATGCTGCGCGCGACGCGCGTTCCCAAGAACGAAGGCGACGAGACAGCGATAGAAAAGCACTTTTGATCGTGCGCGCCCCCTTCTCCCTCAAAGTGGGATAAGGAAGACGGCTAGACCGCGCCAGACCGCACCAGCTTATAGACGATCGCGTCGACCAACGCCTCGAAAGACGCATCGACGACATTGGGCGAGACGCCGACGGTGGACCATATCTCCCCCTTGGCGTCCGCGCATTCGACCAGCACGCGCGTCACCGCATCGGTGCCGCCCTGGAACACGCGCACGCGATAATCGACGAGCTTCACATCCTCGATGAAGGATTGATATTTGCCGAGATCCTTGCGCAGCGCCACATCGAGCGCATTGATCGGGCCATTGCCTTCGGCGGCGGAAATGGTCGAGCGCCCGTCGATGCGCAGCTTGACGATCGCCTCCGCGCCCGCCTCCTCCGCGCCGAGATTGACGCCGAAGCGGCGATCCACGGCGACGCTGTAGCGCTCAATGTCGAAATAATGCGGAACATCGCCGAGCACGCGCTTGGCGAGCAGATAGAAAGAGGCGTCGGCGCCTTCATAGGCGTAGCCTTGCGCCTCCTTCTCCTTCACCTCGTCGAGCAGGCGCGTCAGGCGCGCATCGTCTTTCGCGAGCGAAATTCCCAATCGCTCCAGCTCGGCGATGATATTGGATTTTCCTGCCTGATCCGACACCAGCACGCGGCGCTGATTGCCGACGCTCTCCGGCGGCACATGCTCATACGTGCGCGGATCGGTGAGCACGGCGGAAGCGTGAATGCCGGCCTTGGTGGCGAAGGCGCTGGCGCCGACGTAAGGCGCGTGACGATTGGGCGCGCGATTGAGCAATTCGTCGAGCGCATGGCTGGTGCGCGTCAAATGCGTCAGGCTCTCGCGCGTCACGCCGATCTCGAAGCGATCGGAGAATTCGCTCTTGAGCAGAAGATTGCCGATGATCGTCGTCAGATTGGCGTTGCCGCAGCGCTCGCCGAGCCCATTGAGCGCGCCTTGAATCTGCCGCGCGCCGCCGCGCACCGCAGCCAGCGAGACGGCGACCGCCTGCCCCGTATCATCATGCGCGTGAATGCCGAGCTTGTCGCCCGGAATGACGCGCGCAACCTCCGCCACTATGCGCTCTGCCTCATTGGGCTGCGAGCCGCCATTGGTGTCGCAGAGCACGATCCATCTCGCGCCGGCCTCATGCGCGGCATTGGCGCAGGCCAGCGCATAATCGGGATTTTCCTTATAGCCGTCGAAGAAATGCTCGCAATCGACGAGCACTTCCTTGCCGCGCGCGACGGCGGCGGCGACGGATTGGCGAATGCCGTCGAGATTGTCCTCGAGCGTCGAGCGCAGCGCGACGCGCACCTGATAATCCCAGGCCTTGGCGACGAAGGTCACGCAATCGCAATCGGCGTCCAGCAGAGCGGCGACGCCGGGATCGTTGGAGGCCGAGCGGCCCTGCCGGCGCGTCATGCCGAAGGCGGCGAAATGCGCCTTCAAGGGCGGGCGCTTCGCGAAAAACTCGGTGTCCAGCGGATTGGCGCCGGGATAGCCGCCCTCGATGTAATCGAGGCCGAGCTCGTCGAGCATTGCGGCGATCTGGCGCTTGTCGGCGAGCGAAAAATCGACGCCGGTCGTCTGCGCGCCATCGCGCAGCGTCGTGTCGAAGAGCGTCAGCCTCTCCCGTGTCATTGCGTTGCAGCCTTGCTCTCGAGTGTCTTTTTCATCGTGGTGTTGCCGAGCCATTCGCCGCGCAGCTCGCGCATGTTGCGCTGATGGGCGACATAGCCGCGCGCGGCGAAGAAATCGCGCGCCGCGTCGGAAGCGTCGACGCTGATCTCGCGCGTTCCCCGCGCAGCGGCGAGCTTTTCCATGGCGTCGGCGAGCGCCGAGCCGACGCCGCGTCGCGCCGCGCGCGGATGCACATAGAGCATGTCGAAGAGCTTATTGTCGCGCAGCGAGGCGAAGCCGGCGATCTCGCCATCGAGCGAGGCGACGATGGTGAGCGCGCCCGCGAGCTTCTTTGCGAAAGCCTCTTCGTCATCGGCGGCGGCGGCCCAGGCGGCGAGTTGATCCTCGCCGTAATCTTCGGCGGCGAGCGTCTCTATGCTCGCGCGAAACAATTGCGCGAGGCGCGGCGCATCGGTCGGCAGATAGGGGCGAAGCCCGGGAGCGGAAACGGAGCGCGCCATGGCTAGATCAGCTCGAAAGCCACGAGCACATGCCATGCGGCGACGGCTGCGAGCGCGAGGATGATGAGCTTGAACACGAGATAGGACGCCCAATGCCCCGGAAAGGGCAGAAATCTGCGCCAGTCGTTCTTAAGCATGGGCGTCTCCTCCAGAAGGCGAAATCTCGGTGCGAGATTCCTTCTCCCACTCGTGGGAGAAGGTGGCCCTCGCGTCAGCGAGGGTCGGATGAGGGTCCATGACGATATCCAACGATTCCAGCCGCCGCAGCGAGCCCTCATCCGACCCGGCTTCGCCGGGCCACCTTCTCCCACAAAGCGGGAGAAGGAGTCGCGCGGCGAGGTGGTTGGATAATGTTCGAGCGCAGTGAAGCTTCATCGCTTCACCTCCCATGTCGTCGTGCCGTCCTTATTGTCCTTGAGCGCGACGCCCATCGCCGCGAGCTCATCGCGTATGCGGTCGGACTCGGCCCAGTTTTTTGCGGCGCGAGCGGCGTTGCGAGCCTCGATAGCGCTATCGATGAATAGCTTCTCGTCTGGGCCGAGCGTCGACTTAACAAAGTGTTCCGTCAGCTCGACGCCACAGAGCGCCAAACATCCGGCGAGTGATTCTCGCGCTTCTAGCTTCTCGATATCGCTCGCTGCAGTCCGTGCTATCTTTTCCAGCCTGCGAACTTCAGTCTTGGCGCTTGCTGTGTTGAGATCATCGGCGAGAGCAGCCGCAAATGCCTGCGACGGCACGCCTAGACGCGAGATCGTTCCTTCTAGCAGTCCTGCCAGTCCACCGAGTTCATCCTCTGATTCCTCCAAGCGCTCGACAGTCCAATCGATCGGCTGCCGATACTGGGTCGACAGCATCGCCCAACGAATCGTCGAGCCCGGCCATTTCCGCCCGCCAAAATTCTCCGTGTGCAGCAACTCGTTGATGGTCACGAAATTCCCCAGGCTCTTGGACATTTTCTCGCCCTCGACCTGCAGGAATCCATTGTGCATCCAGTAATTCGCCATCGCCTCATGGCCAAAGGCGCAGCGTGTCTGGGCGATCTCGTTCTCGTGATGCGGGAAGACGAGATCGATGCCGCCGCCGTGAATGTCGAACACCTCGCCCAAATGTTTCCACGACATGGCCGAGCATTCGAGATGCCAGCCGGGCCGACCGCGGCCCCAGGGCGAGTCCCAGCCGGGCTCGCTCTCCTTGGACGGCTTCCACAGCACGAAATCCATGTCGCCGCGCTTATAGGGCGCGACATCGATGCGCGCGCCGGCGATCATCTCGTCGAGCGGCCGACGCGACAGCCGTCCATACTCCGCCATGGACGGCACATCGAACAGCACATGGCCGTCCGCCGCATAGGCGTGGCCGGCGGCGATCATCTTCTCGATGAGCGCGATCATCTCGGCGATATGCTCGGTCGCGCGCGGCTGCACGCTGGGCTCGAGGCAGCCGAGCGCCTTCACATCCTCCTGGAAGATTTTATTGGTGCCCTCGGTCAGCTCGCGGATTGTGATTCCACGCTCGGCGGCGCGCGCGTTGATCTTGTCGTCGACGTCGGTGATATTGCGGACGTAAGTGACATGATCGGCGCCATAGAGATGGCGCAGCAAGCGAAACAGCACGTCGAAGACGATGATCGGCCGGGCGTTGCCGATATGGGCGTAGTCATAGACGGTGGGGCCGCAGACATACATGCGCACATTCGCCGGATCGAGAGGACGGAACTCCTCCTTGGCGCGCGTCAGCGTATTGTAGAGCTTCAGAACGGGAGCGTCGGACGACATGAATTTCCCCTCGGCCTGCCGGCCCGGGGCGTCATTGCGTGTCATGAAGAGAGACGTGACGGCTCCGGCCAGCGATTGGGCTAGCTGATAATGATCCGACAAAGGATGCAGGAGTGGAGCGTGCTCGTCATAGCGCTAACATGCGCGCTCCGGGGCCGTCCGTCAAGTCGCAGACTCGGCGCTTCGGTCCCTGCCTGCCCCCCTCGCCAGAACCCGCCACGGCCGCGAGCGCGGGCTTGCCAAATATATCGTTGCACGATATGAATTAGATCGTAGAACGATGCAATTGCCGGTGCACCCCGCGTCGGCGATCGCGCCCGTTCGCATCCTGACGGCTCATCGCCGGCGGCGCCCGTTATTCCCTCTCGAGGCGACCGATCCGCGGAGAAAAGCAGGATGTGGCGCGCGCCGCCTTCGACCGCCCCGCAGGTCGAAGGCGGCGCGCCTGAAACGACCGAAGAAGGCCCGGACGCCCTCGCGATCGGCGCGAGCGACGTATCGAGAGGCCCGCAATTGGAGGAAACGACAATGAAAATCCGCTTCGTCTTCACCCTCGCCCTCATTGCCGCCGCGGCCGGCGCCGGCTTCGCCCAAGCGACGCCGCATCGAGTCGGCGACCTCGGCTTCTCGCCGCGGCCGATCGAAAAAGTGAGCTGCGACAATCGCGGCGACGACAAGCAGGCGCGCTGCATGGAGAGCTGCGACGAAGCCTGGATCAAGGCGACCCAGGCCTATAATGGCAATATCGACAAAGCCAAGGTGGACAAGAAATCCTGCGAGACCAATTGCGGCTGCTGAGCCGCGGAGCCCTCTCCTCTTCGGGGGAAGGCTTTCCTTGATCCTCTCGCCGGAATAAGCCACAACAGCCCACGCCGCGGCCTCACCCCGCGGCGTGGGCTTTTTTCTCGGAACAGGGTCAAATGGCGGAAATCTTGCGCGTCGGCGTCGCGGGCTTGGGCACAGTGGGCGCTTCGGTCGTGCGGCTGCTGCAGAGGCAGGCGCAGGCGCTGGCGGCGCGCACCGGGCGCGAGATCGTCGTCACGGCGGTTTCCGCCCGCGACAAGGGCAAGGACCGCGGCGTCGACCTCGCCGGCGCGACCTTCTATGACGATCCGGTCGCCCTCGCCGCCTCCGACGGCATAGATCTTTTCGTCGAGCTGATCGGCGGGTCCGAAGGACCGGCGCGCGTCAGCGTCGAGACGGCCCTCTCCAAAGGCAAATCTGTCGTCACCGCCAATAAGGCGCTGCTCTCCGCCCATGGCTCGGCGCTGGCCGAGCTGGCCGAGAGCCGCCATGTCGCGCTCGCCTTCGAGGCGTCGGTGGCCGGCGGCATACCGATCGTCAAGACGCTGCGCGAGGGCCTCGCCGGCAATTCGATCGAGCGCGTCTATGGCATTCTCAACGGCACCTGCAATTACATTCTCTCGCGCATGGAGGCGGAGCGCCTCTCCTTCGAGGAGTGCCTGAAGGAGGCGCAGCGCTTGGGCTATGCCGAGGCGGACCCGACCTTCGACATCGGCGGTTTCGACACGGCGCATAAGCTGTCGATTCTCGCCTCGCTCGCCTTCGGCGCGAAGATCGCGCCCGAGGCGGTGGAGATAGAGGGCATTGAGCGTGTGACCCTCGCCGACATAGACGCGGCCGGCGAACTCGGCTTCCGCATCAAGCTGCTCGGCGTCGCCCAGCGCACGGCGCAAGGCATAGAGCAGCGCGTGCACCCCACGATGGTGCGCAAGACCACCGCCATCGCCCAGGTGATGGGCGTCACCAACGCCGTGACCATAGACGCAGACGCCGTGCATGAGCTGACTTTGGTCGGCCCCGGCGCCGGCGGCGACGCCACCGCCTCCGCCGTCGTCGCCGATATCGCCGACATCGCCAAAGGCGTGCGCTCCGCGCCCTTCGGCCTGCCGAGCGCCTCGCTGCGCAAGCTCGAGCGCGCGCCGGCGGCGCTGCATGAAGGCGGCTATTACATCCGCCTCGCCGTGCCGGACGTGCCGGGCGCCTTCGCCGCCATCGCCACCGCCATGGCGGAGCGCAAGATCTCGCTCGAAAGCATCATGCAGCATGGCGCGCGCGCGGCGCGGCGCAGCGGCGCGGCTCAGGTCGGCGCGCAAGTTGGAGTGATTCTCATCACCCATGCGACCACGGAACGTCTGGTGCGCGAGGCGCTCGACGCCATCTACGCCGACGGCGTCATCGCCGAGCCGGCGCAGGTCATCCGCATCGAGCGCGAATAGCGCATCGCCGGAGAAAAATGCATGGCGCGCCCCGCATCGGCCGCAGAAAAATCCCTCGATCGCAATCTGACCCTCGAGCTCGCCCGCGTCACCGAGCGGGCGGCCGTGGCGGCGGCGCGCTGGCGTGGACGCGGCGATGAGATGGCCGCCGACCAGGCCGCCGTCGACGCCATGCGCAGCGAATTGGGCCGGCTGGCGATTCGCGGCCGCATCGTCATCGGCGAGGGCGAGCGTGACTCTGCGCCCATGCTGTTCATCGGCGAGGAAGTGGGCGCCGGCGGCGGCCCGCGCGTCGATCTCGCCGTGGCGCCGCTCGAGGGCTCGACGCTCTGCGCCAAGGACATGCCGGGCGCGATCTCGATCGTCGCCATCGCCGCCGCGGGCTCGCTGCTCTATGCGCCCGATGTCTATATGGACAAGATCGCCATCGGCCCCGGCTATCCGCCGGGCGTCGTCGATCTCGACAATGAGCCGGACGCCAATATCGCCGCCCTCGCCGCAGCCAAGGGCGTCGCGGCGCAGGACGTCACCATCTGCATATTGGACCGGCCCCGCCATGCCGAGCTGATCGCGCGTTGCCGCGCGGCGGGCGCGCGGGTGCGGCTCATCAGCGACGGCGATGTAGCGGGCATCATCTTCACCGCCCAGCCGGCGGAGACCGGCGTCGACATGTATCTCGGCGCCGGCGGCGCGCCGGAGGGCGTGCTGGCGGCCGGCGTACTGCGCTGCGTCGGCGGCCAGATGCAGGGCCGCCTCGTGCTCGACAGCCCCGCCAAGACGGCGCGCGCGGCGGAAATGGGCGTGCGCGATCCGCGCAAGAAATATGAGCTGGAGGAGCTGGCCTCCGGCGATGTGGTGGTCTGCGCGACCGGCGTCACCGACGGGCCGCTGCTGTTCGGCGTGGTCTTCGGCAAGGATGCGATCGAGACGGAGACGCTAATCTATCGCTCCTCCACCGGCACAGTGCGCCGCATCAGCGCCCAGCATCGCGTGAGCGGGAAATTCGAATTGGATTGAACGATCTTGTCCACGAAATTGGTTTTGCTCCCCGTCTTCGCTCTCGTCGCACTCGCTCTGGGGCTGCTCGTCGCTCTCGCTCGGTCGCGCATTCGCGCGCTGCGGGGCAAAGTGGTGAAGCCGGCCGATATTGCGCTCAATCGGGGCTGGCCGGACCAGATCGCCCAGCTCGCCAATTCCTACGCCAGCCAGTTCGAGCTGCCCGTGCTGTTCTATGCGCTCGTCGCGCTGACGCTGGTCACGGAAAAGGCGGACCTTTTATTCGTCGCGCTGGAATGGGCCTTTGTCGCGACGCGTTACGCGCACGCCGCGATTCACGTCACCAGCAATCATGTGCAGCGACGGTTTTTCGCCTTCGCTGCGGGCTTCGCGCTACTCGCCCTGATGTGGGCGATCTTCGCCGCGCGGATCGTCTTTTCCTGACGATCCGCGGCCGCGAGCTCGAGGCCCAGACCACGGGAGCATCCAGCGCTTTTCCTGCCGAAGCGGATGCCGGCTCGGCGTCGGAAGCACGTCGTTCAGAAGAATCTTTCCGCGTTTCGATGAAACATGGAACGATTCTTCTCCTAGCCCCGACCGGCGGGAAAGGCGTTGCGCAGGCTCCGCTGGAGGGTGCGAACAGACACGCCCAATTCCTCCGCCACCTCCTGCACCTGGGTCTTCTCCTGCCGTATGGCTTCGAAAGCGTCGGCGATCTGGTCGGGACTGAGCGATTTCGGCCGCCCGAGCGTGCAGCCGCGCGCCCGAGCGGCTGAGAGCCCCGCCCGCGTTCTTTCGCTGATGAGGGAACGCTCGAACTCGGCCAGCGCCGCCATCATATGGAACATCAGCCGTCCGCCCGATGAGGTCGTGTTGATATTCTCGGTCAGAGACTGAAAATTGATCCCTCTCTTTCCGAGCTTATCCATCAACGCGACGAGACCGGGCAAAGACCGGCCGAGCCGATCCAGGCGCCACACGACCAAAGTGTCGCCAGACTTCAAATTCTGCATCGCCTTCTCCAGACCCTCGCGACTGAAATCAAGTCCAGAGCGCCCGTGATCCGTAAAAATTTCATCACATCCTACCTTTTCTAAGGCTTTGAGCTGCAGATCGAGTTTTTGCTCGTCTGTTGATACTCGCGCATAGCCGACGATCATTATTTGTTCTCGTGTCTCGATGCCAAAACGGCGCTGTCACGTCGTAAAGAAACGGTTTTTGTCTACCAAACTATCTCAATACGAGACAGAAAGGCTTGACAAAATCGGTCCTTTCTTGCCTGCGCCTTGAAATATGCGCTCGGTTAAAATAATCCTGTAATTACAATGCTAACATGCGCACGATGTCACAGGATTTTTACGCGCTAGTTATGGTCACAAAGGACCGTTTATGCCGCGAAATCAGGAATTCGACGCTGCAGCCCTGCGCCGATGCGGGGACCAAAAGAGGTCTTCTTTCCCTTCGAGCTTCGGTGGCGACAGACTCGCAGTCCCGGACGAGCGCGCGGCCAACCGCGACCTCGACGCCAGAGATATCCGCGTGTCGGACACTGTCGCCGGAATGATGATCGCCGCAGTCTCCGGCGCGGTCGTCGGGTTTCTGACGGCCGGAGGAGTTGCTTGCGCCGCTCTGGTCTTCGTGTCGGCGATTGTCGGCGCCTATGCGGGCTGGCAGGCGCGAGGCGGCGAATGATGGCAAACCATTCCTCACGCGCCTCCGGCGTGGCGCCATTCGGAAGGCGTGGCCAGCGCCGCGACGACGAGCCGGGCAGCCGGCGCCGAGCCGGGGACGAGCCGAGCAGGTATCGACGCGTCAGACTGCGGACGCTCGGCGCGGAGCTGACGCTCGTCTATATCGCGGACTTTCAAGGCCTCGCTCCGCAATTTCTGGTGCGGTTCGACGAGGACGGGCCGTATCTTTCCGTCGGGGATCCAGTCGCGTTTTCGCTGGCGTCGAAGGAGGAGCCGACCGGTCGTGAGTCGCCCGGCCGTCCTCGCGTCCTCTCCGACGCCGATGCGGAGCGGAACCGAATCCTGCTCATAGCCGGAGACGAAGACGCAATCGATCGCGCCGCCGCTCAGCCTCGGCAAAATCATGGACAAATTCCGCTCGACACAGCGGATATAGCCGTGGACATGCTCATCGGCTATTCGATCGAGTCCGTCGAACGACGGCTCGTTCTGCGCACATTGCGCCGTTTCAACGGCGATTATCGACAGGCCGCCTTTGCTCTGGGGCTGTCGACGCGAGAATTGTCGGCGAAGCTTCTGGCGCTGCTCTACGCGGACGCATCCGCGACCGGGGAATAACGCTATGGAAAGATCTTCGCCGCGCGGATCGCCTTTTCGTGACGATCCGCAGCGGCGAAGCGAAACTCAGTATTTGCGGCCGGTCTCGAGCTGGGTCTTGGCGTCGAGCGGCTTCTTCGGCGGCGGGGTCAGGTCGGGCTGCGACTGAGCCGCGCAGGCGGCCAGCGAGAGAGCGAGCAGAATAGCGGCGAACGGACGAAGAGAGCGCATCTTTTAGCTTCCGACGGTATGTGTGGAAAACGCCGTGGCTTTCGCGGCGCAACATGACTTCAGCTAGGCTATTGAGGCCAGATTGTGGCCGTGAGCGCTACCATGGCGATTTTCTGAGACTTTTTGCCTTTCCATGCGCTATCTCACCTCTCGAGCGCGCAGGCGCTGGCCTGCCGGCCCGCGAGGCCGTAAAGCAAAAGCGACATGACTCCCGCCGCACAAGTCTCCGCCGCCATTGAAATCCTCGCCGAGCTCGCCGAGCGCCGCCGTCCGGCCGCCGATGCGATCAAGGATTGGGGACTTTCGCACCGATTCGCCGGCTCCAAGGACCGCGCGTCCATATCGAGCCTCGTGTTCGACGCGCTACGCAAGCGCGCCTCGGCCGCATTCCTGATGGGCGACGACTCGCCTCGCGCCGTCGTCATCGGCGCGCTGCGCGAATCGCACGGGCTTTCCATCGAGGAGATCGCAGCGCTGTTCTCGGGCGAAGGCCACGCCCCCGCCCCGCTCACGGCAGAGGAGCGCGAGCGCCTCGCTACGGCGACGCTCGAAGGCGCGCCGGCGCATATTCTCGGCGACTATCCCGAATGGCTGGCCGAGCGCTTCGCCGCCGCCTTCGGCGCGGCCGCGGCCGAGGAGGGCCGCGCTCTCGCCGCGCGCGCGCCGGTCGATCTGCGCGCCAATATTTTGAAGGCCTCGCGTGAGGACGCGCTGCGCCGTCTCGCGCATCTTTCGCCGGAGCCGACGCCTTTATCGCCGCTCGGCCTGCGCATCGCGCCGCCGACCAAGGGGCGCGGCCCGGCGCTGACGGCCGAGCCGGCCTATGTCAAAGGCCTGGTCGAGCCGCAGGACGAAGGCTCGCAGATCGCCGCCCTGCTCTGCGCCGCCGAGCCCGGCGAGCAGGTTCTGGACCTTTGCGCCGGCGGCGGCGGCAAGACGCTGGCGCTGGCCGGGCAGATGCATAATCGCGGGCAGATCTACGCCTTCGACGACGACGGCCGCCGCCTCACCCCCATTTATCCGCGGCTCGAGCGCGCTGGCGCACGCAATGTGCAAGTCCGCGCCCCGCGCGGGAAGACGGATGTGCTCGCCGATCTCGAGGCGCGCTGCGGCCTCGTGCTGATCGACGCGCCCTGCACCGGAACCGGAACCTGGCGCCGCCACCCGGACGCCAAATGGCGCCTCGCCCCGGGCGCGCTGGAGCAGCGCATCGCCGAGCAGCAGGAGCTGCTGGACAAGGCCCCGCGCTTCGTGAAGGCGGGCGGGCGCGTCGCCTATGTGACCTGCTCGCTGCTGATCGACGAGAATGAGGCGCAGATCGCGCGCTTTCTCGACGGACATGCGGATTTTTCCGCCATTCCGGCCGAAGAGGCTGCGGCCAAGGCCGGGCTGCCGGAGCTGGCGCAATTCGCCTCGCCGCATGGGGCGGGATTTCGGCTGACGCCGCACACGGCGGGGACCGATGGGTTCTATGTGTGCGTGCTTAAGCGCGGGTGAATAGCGAAATTTGTCAAAGCTCGTTATTGCGCTATCTTTGGCTCAAGAGAGCTTTGTCCCCGAGCGAACCCATAGCGAGCGACCCCATGAATGTGAGCCTCACCCCCGAGCTCGAGCGGCTGGTGCATCAGAAGGTGCAGACCGGCCGCTACACCTCCGCGAGCGAAGTGGTGCGCGAAGCGCTTCGCCTGATGGAGGAGCGCGACCGGCTGGAGGCTTGGCGCAAGGACGAAATCCGCGCGCAGATCGCCGCCGGCGTCGCGTCGCTGCGGGCCGGGCGAGGCGTGGACGGCGAGGAGGCGTTCGATCGGCTGGAAGCGGAGATCGACGCCGAGGAGCAGCGTAGCGCCGAGTGAGCCGCTTTCGCCTTTCGCCGGAAGCCCAGAGCGACCTCGAGGCCATAAGGCGCTATCTGACCCGCAAAGGCGGTCCGACGCTCGCCCGGCATGTCCTGGGCGAAATCCGTCATGCGCTGCGATTCATCGCCGAAAATCCTGGGGCCGGGCATAAAAGAGAGGACCTCACCGACGAGAAGGTGAAGTTTTGGCCGGTCTTTTCCTATTTGATCGTCTATGAGCCGTCGATGCGTCCAATCGGAATCGTGCGCATCATTCACGGGGCGCAAGACGTCGAGACGATGTTTTCCGAGAAGCCGCCGCAAATGTGAGCGGTCCTCACAGACAGGGCCTTCGCCTTTCGCCGGCCGGGTCGCAACATCCCGAGGGGCACGCCGCGCTCTTGCGCATTGCCGACGACGAGAGGTAGTCACTAGCTCTCGCGAGCCCCCACACACGAAAGACCAGCATGACCGCCACTGAGAGCTTCCACCACGACATCGCCGATCGCCACGACAAGCTGCTGATCGTCGATTTCGGCTCGCAGGTGACGCAGCTCATCGCGCGGCGCGTGCGCGAGGCCGGCGTCTATTGCGAGATCGCGCCCTTCCAGAGCGCCGAGCGCGCCTTCGCCGAGATCCGCCCCAAGGCGGTGATCCTCTCCGGCGGCCCCTGCTCCGTCACCGAGGACGGCTCGCCGCGCGCGCCGCAGAGCATTTTCGACGCGAAAATCCCCGTGCTCGCCATTTGCTACGGCGAGCAGCTGCTCGCCGCGCAATTGGGCGGCGCGGTCGAGGGCGGGCATCATCGCGAGTTCGGCCGCGCCGAGATCGGCGTCGTCGAGGAGAGCCCGCTCTTCTCCGGCGTGTGGGAAAAGGGCGGCCGCTATCCGGTGTGGATGAGCCATGGCGACCGCGTCACCCGCCTGCCGGAAGGCTTTCGCGTCATCGCCGCCTCCGAGAACGCCCCCATGGGCGCCATCGCCGACGAGGCGCGCCGCTATTACGGCGTGCAATTCCATCTCGAGGTCGCGCATACGCCGGACGGCGCCAAGCTCATCTCCAATTTCGTCCATAATGTCGCGGGGCTGAAATCCGACTGGACCATGTCCGCCTTTCGCGGCGAGGCGATCGACGCGATACGCCGCCAAGTGGGCCCCGGCCGCGTGCTCTGCGGGCTTTCGGGCGGCGTCGATTCCGCCGTCGCGGCCGTGCTGATCCATGAGGCGATCGGCGACGCCCTGACTTGCGTCTTCGTCGATCACGGCCTGCTGCGCGGCGGCGAGGCGGAGGAGGTCGTCACCCTCTTCCGCGATCACTACAACATCCCGCTCGTGCATGTGGCGGCGCAGGAGCTGTTCCTGCAAGCGCTGGAAGGCGTCGAGGACCCGGAGATCAAGCGCAAGACGATCGGCCGCCTCTTCATCGAGACTTTCGAAGAAGAGGCGAAGAAGATCGCCGCCGACGGGCGCGGCGCGCCGCAATTTCTGGCGCAAGGCACGCTCTATCCTGATGTGATCGAGAGCGTGTCCTTCTCCGGCGGGCCTTCGGTGACGATCAAGTCGCATCACAATGTCGGCGGCCTGCCCGAGCGCATGAATATGAAGCTCGTCGAGCCCTTGCGCGAATTGTTCAAGGACGAGGTGCGCGCGCTCGGCCGCGAGCTGGGCCTACCCGAGGCCTTCGTCGGCCGCCACCCCTTCCCCGGCCCCGGCCTCGCCATCCGCTGCCCGGGTGGAATCACGCGCGAGAAGCTGGAGATTTTGCGCAAGGCCGACGCCATCTATCTCGACGAAATTCGCAAGGCCGGACTCTATGACGTGATCTGGCAGGCCTTTGCCGTGCTGCTGCCGGTGCGCACTGTGGGCGTGATGGGCGACGGCCGCAGCTACGACCATGTCTGCGCTTTGCGCGCGGTGACGAGCACGGATGGGATGACCGCGGATTTCTATCCCTTCGACATGAATTTTCTAGGCCGGGCGGCGACGCGCATCATCAATGAGGTGCGCGGAGTGAATCGCGTGGTGTACGACGTGACCAGCAAGCCGCCGGGGACGATCGAGTGGGAGTGAGGGGTGCCGACAACGGCGATGTTGGGCACGCTTGCCGATTCACCGAATGACAATGAGTGACTTGTGCAGAAAACTATCAAGCTTGCGCTGAACTCCTTTCCCTCAATCCCCCATTCACTTCGTGAGCCGCCAGATGGCGCCGCTGTGTCACATCTCTTGGTTGACCTAGCCGACCTCTATCACCACTACTACCTGGACAGCTGGGGCATCGAGCCGCCCAATCCAAATCCCGCCCATTTCGAACACGTTCGCTACCTCCTGCCATGTTCAGAGTTTCGGTTCTCGAAGGGAGGCCTCGGCACTGCCAAGACATTTAAGGGCAACAAATCAAACGAGCTTGGCCAAGCCTTCTGCCGCTGGTTCTTGAGCACTCACTTGGACATCCACTACATCGCCCACATCGAGGCTGTACGTGACCACGGAGCGCTTGCCAGCTACGGCGGTGTATCCGTAAAAACTGAGGAAATTGGGGAGGGAGACGGCCCGGATTATTTCTGTGCTTCAGGTAAGAATGAGATTTATCTGGCGGAGGCCAAGGGCACGCGTCACGCCGTTGGCTTTACGACCAAAGAATTCCAGACTTGGCGTAATCAGTTTAAACGGATCATGGTCAATGATGCAAAAGGTCAGCAACTACAAATAAAGGGCTACATTGTTGCCATGCGTTGGGCAATGGAGACAGACAGCACGAAAATATATACTACACTATCGGCCGAGGATCCCGAGACCCTAGGCGAGCGGCCCGGAGATGATAACCTCTCTGGCCTAGCGTATGCTACGAAATCGATCCACTACGCCGCAAGCCTACAACGCTTACGCCAGCCTTTGATCGCAGAGGCGCTGCTGCGGGGGTTCACGATCCCCGAAGAACTCCAATTCCGCTTGGTCTTGTGGGAATGCCTATTGCCGCTCTTCGCCAAGTTGCAATTCGTAGGCGGTTATTTCCCTGACCCCACCTGCCCTGGGCTCCCCTTTGAACGGACCCCGGACGGCAAATTCATTTATGCGTCGGCTGATCCCTTCCGGCTCGATATAGGCTCGGGCACCTTCTTCGGGATCGAACAGCATACCTTTACGATCCTCGCTGAGGCCGTGCGGACTGGTCCTGCTGAAGTCGGCCGACTACAGCCTCTGGAGGGCGGCACATTTGTCGCAAGCAGCGTGAGCCTGCTCCGTGATGGCCATATCGTGGGTCCTATAGAGTTCTTCCGACCGATCGGGATCATCACGGTCTAAGCACACCCCACCCCATCACATCCCCGTGACCACAGGCTCCCCGGCCTTCTGCCAGCCGATGATGCCGCCGCCGAAATGCGTGCTCACGTCGCGGCGGCCGAAGAGGCGGGCCTGCTCCATGGCGTTCACCGAGCGCTTGCCGGAGCGGCAATAGACCACCACCTTCTGGCCCTCGGCCGGAGCCGGGATCTTGCTCGGATCGAAGGCGGACAGCGGCACGAACAAAGCGCCGTCGATATGGCCCTGGGCGTATTCGTCCGCCTCGCGCACATCGACGAGGATGATCGACTTGTCGGCGATGCCGCTCTTCAGATCGTCGAGGCTGATCTCGCTATACCACTCGGCCATGTCGCTCTTTCCCAAATTTCTACGCGGCCGCGCGAACGGGGCCGCGGCTGCGAAGGCTCGGGCAGCGGCTTGAAGCGTCGCGCTGGCGCGTTAGGTGGCTAGCCCTCGGGGGCGTTGTTTCCGCCATTTGACACAGGAGCTCCACAAATGTCCAGAAACGCATCGCTCGCGCTCGCGGCCGCTGTGCTCGTCTCGGTCGCGGCCTCGCCCGCCTTCGCCGAAGTGCAGATGTTCAAGGGCGATCTCTCCGGCGGCGCGGAAAATCCGCCGAGCGCGAGCAAGGGCGTCGGCTCCATCGCCGTCACGCTGGATCCCAAGACGCGGAAAATCAGCTGGAAGGGCTATTTTGTCGGCCTCGAGGGCCAGGAGATGAAGGCGCATTTCCACGGTCCCGCCAAGGCCGGCGAGAAAGCCGCGCCGGTGCTGCCGGTCGAGGCCGTGGAGGAGACCTTCCAGGGCTCGGCGACGCTCGACGCCAAGCAGGTCAAGCAGCTCGAGGACGGCCAGTGGTATTTCAACATCCACTCGGCCAAGCATCCCGAGGGCGAGCTGCGCGGACAGCTGAATCGCGTGCGGTGACGCCCTGCCCTATTGCGGATTCTCGAGGCTGAAGGTCTGCGCGCCTTCGTCATAGGCGAAAATCTCGCCATAGCGGCCCCAGGTGGTGACGCTGCGCAGCGTCATCTCCGCATAGTCCTCGCTCATATAGTCCTCGAGCTCCTCGCGGAAGCGGGTGGCCGGCGCGTAATGCGACGGCCGCTCGTCCAACACGCGGCGGATGCGCTGCGCCAGCGGCACATAGGCGAGCAGATGGTCGCCGAACAGCTTCTTGCGCTGATCGACGTCCATCTCCGCGAAGCGCTTGCCGGCCGTCGTCAGCTTTATGTCGCCCTCGGCGAGCTCGGCGAAGCGCAGCAGCTGCAGCGTCTCGGCGACGGGGAAGAGATCGTCGATCTCGAGCTGCAAGCTGTCGGCGAGCGCGGGAAGATCGGCCTTGCCATCGTAAGGCGGCGCGGCGACCTCCTCGATCATGCCGGCGAGCGTGTTGGTGGAGACCGTCGGCAGCGCCATGCCGAGGCCGAGGCCCGGGAAGGTCCCCTCGCGCTTGGGCGGCTCGGCGCGACGCGTCATCAGCGCATAGATCTGGTCCACGAGCTGGCGGAACTCGGGATCGAGACGATTGCGCGGATGCGCCAGCGTCACGCGAATTTCCGCGGCGATGCGGCCCGGATTGGAGGAGAGCACGACGATGCGGTCGCACATCAGCACCGCCTCCTCGATATTATGCGTCACCATCAGAATGGATTTGATCGGCATGCGGCCTTCGACCCACAGATCGAGGAGATCGGTGCGCAAGGTCTCGGCGGTCAGCACGTCGAGCGCCGAGAAGGGCTCGTCCATCAAGAGAATATTGGGCGCGACGACGAGCGCGCGGGCGAAGCCGACGCGCTGGCGCATGCCGCCGGAGATTTCCTTCGGATACGCATTCTCGAAGCCGTCGAGGCCGATGATGTCGATCGCCTTCAGCGCGCGGCGGCGCGCGTCCGCCTCGCGCACGCCTTTGGCGCGCAGGCCGAGCTCGACATTGGCGAGCACGGAGAGCCAGGGAAACAGGGCGAAGCTCTGAAACACCATGGCGACGCCATCGACCGGGCCGGCCACTTTCTCGCCGCGATAGAGAACGTCGCCCCCCGTCGGCCGCGCGAGGCCGGAGACGATGCGCAGCAACGAGGATTTGCCACAGCCGGAACGCCCGAGCAGGCCGACGATCTCGCCATCGTCGAGCCGCAGCGAGATATCGTCGAGAACGATCGGGCCTTTTTCGCCGGAAGAGCGGCCATAGGCCTGGAAGACATTGCGGAGCTCGAGCAGAGGCGCTTTCGTCGCGGACATGGCGGAACCCTTCAGGACAGGCGCAGGCGCCGTTCGACGAAGCCGAACAATTGGCGCCAGAAGAGACGGTTGAACAATATGACGACGACGCTCATCAGCGAGACGCCGAGCACGATCTTCGGATAGTCGCCGGCCGCGGTCGCTGCGGCGATATAGGCGCCTATGCCCTGCGCCTCGATCGTGTCGTCGCCCCATTTCACATATTCGGCGACGATGGAGGCGTTCCACGAGCCGCCCGAGGCAGTGAGCGCGCCGGTCACATAATAGGGGAAGATCGCCGGCAGAATGACGTTCTTCCACCAGGCGAAGCCGCGAATGCCGAAATTGGCGGAGACCTCGCGCAAATCGTTCGGAAAGGCCGAGGCGCCGGCGATGACGTTGAACAATATGTACCATTGCGTGCCGAAGATGATCAGCAGCGACAGCCATATGTCGGGATCGAGCCGGAAGGTGAGAATGCCGACGACCGCTATGGGGAAGAGGACATTCGCCGGAAAGGCCGCCAGAAATTGCGCCAGCGGCTGAATCTTCTCGGCGATGCGCGGACGCAGGCCTACCCAGACGCCGATCGGAACCCAGACCAGCGTGGCGAGCGCGATCAGCACGACGACACGGATCAGCGTGTAGAAGGTCAGCAGCAGCGCATGGCGAAGCTCGTCCAGGCTGACGGCGCTGCGCACGAACTCGACCACGAGATAGAGCGAATAGAAGAACACCGCGCCGATCGCCGCGAACCAGACGATATCGAAGAGGACGGACGCCCGCCGGCTCTGCGGCAGGCGCGGCGACGCGAAGGGCAAGGTCAGCTTCCACAGCGAGGCGCGGCGAAGCAGCGAGGCCGGCCAGGCCGCGGCGACGCGCAGCCAGCGCGTTCGCACGAAGAGATCGCGCACCCAGCTCTCGGCTTCGTCCTGCGAGGCGGAGAGCTCGACGCGAAACTTGCCCGAGAAGGCGACGATCGGGCGAAACAGCAATTGGTCATAAGCGAGAATGATGAGCGCCACCGCGACCACCGCCGCCACGACGCAATCGATGCGCTTGCTCTCGATCGCCAGCGCGAGATAGGAGCCGACGCCCGGCAGACGCACATTCACGTCGCCGACGGTGATCGCCTCCGAGGCGACGACGAAGAACCAGCCGCCGGACATGGACATCATCATGTTCCAGATGAGGCCCGGCATGGCGAAGGGCGCCTCGAGCTGCCAGAATTTCTGCCAGGGCGTGAGCCCGAAGCCCTTGGCCACCTCGTCGAGATCACGCGGCACGGTGCGCAGCGATTGGTGGAAGGAGAAGGCCATGTTCCAGGCCTGGCTCGTGAAAATCGCAAAAATGGCCGCGCCCTCCGCGCCCAAAGTCGAGCCGGGGAAGAGGCCGAGGAAAAAGGTCACGGTGAAGGAGAGGAAGCCCAGCACCGGCACCGACTGCAGCACATCGAGCAGCGGCACCAGAATCATCTCGGCGCGGCGGCTCTTGGCGGCCAGCGTCGCATAGACGAGCGTGAAGAGCAGCGAGAAGCCGATCGCCGCGAACATGCGCAGAGTGGTGCGCAGGCCGTAATAGGGCAGCGCCGAATAATCGAGCGATAATTGCGCCGTCTCCGGCGCCTCGAGCGGCAACGCCATGCCACGCCAGCCGAAAGCGGCGAGCGCGAAAACGCCGAGGACGAGCGCGAGGGCGACGAAATCCCAAAGATTGGGCAGAGTGCGGCGGCCGAGCGAGGTGAGCGCGACGAAATTATTGAGCATGAACGACCGGCTTTCGGCGAAGCGAGGCGCAGGGATGGCCGGCGGCTGGGGCTCCGGCGGGAGAGCATGTCGCACAGCCGGATACCGCCGTCATCTCCGCAGAGACGGGAAAAGCCATGCGCCGCCGTCCAATGGCCAAGCCTTATGACAATTGCGTGTCGCCGCCGGACGGGATCGCCGAAATACGGCCTCAGAAGCAATCGGGAAACAATCCGCGCGCTCAGCGCGCCCCCATTGGCGCGGCGCGGGAATCGCGGCGGGAATCGCCCTTGGGCAGCGAGCCGGTCGGCGCGAGATCGATGCGCGCGCTGTCGAGCCGGTCGAGCCGGTCGAGCCGCTGTTCTAGCCGCTCCAGCCGCGAGGCGCCCGCGTCGCGCGCCGTCTCCAGCGCGCGCAGCCGCGCCCCGGCGCGCAGCGCCTCCTCGTCATGGCGTAGCGATTCGATCAGCGCCCGCGTCGCCCGCGCCTCGTCCAGCAGGCGGGCGATCTCGCGACGCTGCTCGAGCCCGAAGGAGACTTCCGGCTTCCAGTCGAGCGCCTTGGCGAGAGTCTGGCCGTCTATGCTCTGCGCGGCCTGCAGCGCATTTTTGACGCCGGTGCGCGAGCCCAGAACAAAGCCGGCCGCCGCGCCCGCGCCGATGGAGGCGACGATGACGCCGAGAAGCCGAAAAAACCGGAGGCCATTGGGCCGCGAAGAGCGCGCCGCCGCCGTCGACATGAGAGACCTCCTGAGCGACGCCGAGGCGATGTCTCAGTGGCCCGAGTGTCCGCGCCCATGGTTAACGGCAGGTTAAGCGCGCGTGGCCGCCGGCGCGAGACGCGTCCGACGGCCGGAACGATGCTTTCGAAGAGCGCTTCGTCAGTGCGCGCGCTGCTTCATGGCGCGATGCGGAATGTCGCTATAGGGCGCGATGCCATGGCCGCCGACCGACGAGCGCCCCTGATTGCTATAGGAGCCGCCTTGGCTGGAGGAGGAGCGGCCCTGGATCGCCGAGCGCGCCTGCGCGCCGCTCTGGCCGGCGACGCGCGCCTTGCCGGAGGCAGAGCCATATTTGCCGGAGGCCTTGCCATATTTGGAATATTTCTGAGACGACCAGCTTCCGCCCGCGGCGGAGGAGCGGCCTTTCGTCGCCTTGGAGGCGCGCGCGCCCGGATAGTCCTGATAACGAGCCTTGGCGATATCTGAGGCCGCGCCGGCGGCGAGCGCCGGAACCGCCGAGGGCAGAGCGAGCGCCGGAGCCGTCATCGCCGGTATCGACATGGCCAGCAATCCGAGCGCGACCGCGCCCATCGTCAGATTCGTGAGGTTCATTTGCACACTCCCGTATCGCGAGCTCTGGAAAGATCCCGCGGCGGCCCCCCAGGGCGTCACAACGTGCGGGACGCGGGTCGGTTCCCTCGGCTCTCGCCGCGCGCCGCCGCGCTGGAGCCCGCCCAAAGGGGCGGCGGAGCGCAAGATTGCAAGTGGAGGCGACGCTACCTATAGTCCGCGCCAATTCCGGCCGCGATCATCAGGTAAAGAGCCGGAGCCCCGCAAAGCCCAAGGGAAGCCCCAAATCATGCTGGAAGGCCTGCGCATCGCCTCGCAACATCGGATCGGCCGCATCATCCTCGGGCTCGTCATGGGCTTTATCGCGCTGAGCTTCGCGGTGTGGGGCATAGGCGACGTGTTCCGCGGCTTCACCTCCACGCGCCTCGCCAAGGTCGGCTCGGGCGAGATTTCGATCGAGGCCTATCGCAGCGCCTATCAGAACGAGCTGCGCCGCCTGCAGCAGCGCGCCCGCCGCGCCATCACCAATGAGGAGGCCCGCCGCTTCGGCCTCGATCAGCAGGTGCTGCAGCGCATGATCACCGATCTCTCCCTCGACCAGAAGACGAAGGCGCTCGGCCTCGCCATCTCCGAGGACGAGACCTTGCGCCTCACCCGCGACGAGAATGTCTTCAAGGGTCCGACCGGCAAATTCGACTCCGACCGCTTCAAGCAGCTCATTCGCGACGCCGGCTATACGGAGCGCAGCTTCCTCCTCGAGCAGAAGGGAAGCTATTTGCGCAAGACGCTGACCGATTCCATCGTCTCCGGTCTGGAGCCGCCGCGCCTAGTGCTGGAGGCGCTGCATCGCTTCCGCAATGAGATCCGCGAGGTCGACTACTTCCTGCTCCCCGCCTCCGCCGTGGGCGAGGTCGCCAAGCCGAGCGAGGAAGAGCTGAAGAAATATTTCGCCGATCGCGAGCAGAGCTTCCGCGCCCGCGAATATCGCAAGCTCGCGCTGCTCACCGTGACGCCGGCCTCGCTCGCCGAGCCGCAGAAGGTCGCCGAGGCCGACGTCCGCAAGCTCTATGACGAGGTGAAGGCCAAGCGCTACGGCACGGCCGAGAAACGCCATTTGCGCCAGATTCTCTTCGCCTCGAAAGACGAAGCCGAGAAGGCGCTGGAGCGTCTGAAGGGCGGCCTCTCCTTCGACGCGCTCGCCGGCGAGCGCAAGCTCTCGCAAAAGGACATAGACCTCGGCCTGCTCGAGGCGCACGACCTCGGCGACAAGCAGATCGCCGAAAAAGTCTTCTCCTCGCGCGAGCCGGGCTTCGTCGGCCCCATTCAGACCGCCTTCGGCGCGGCGATCCTTCAGGTCGAGAAAATCATCCCCAGCGTCTTCACCCGCAGCTATGAGGAAGCCGCCGACGAGTTGCGCCGCGAGATCGCGCAGGGGCGATCGGCTCCGTCCGTGCGCAAGCTGCATGACGCGATCGAGGATCAGCGCACCGGCGGCAAGACGTTGGCCGAGGCCGCCAAGGCCGCCGGGCTCGATGTCGTGACGATAGAGGCGGTGGATTCCACGGGCCTCGATCCCGCCGGCAAGAATGTTCCCGGCCTCTTCGGCTCCGAGGATCTGCTGAAGGCTGTGTTCGCCTCCGACGTCGGCGTCGACAATGACACTGTGCCGACGCGCGACGGCGGCTATGTCTGGTTCGAGATCGCCAAGGTGGAGCCGGCGCGCCAGCGCAGCTTCGACGAGGTGAAGGAAGCCGTCGAGACCGCTTTGCGCGGCGAGAAGCAGCAGAAGGCGCTGACCGAGCGCGCCGAGGCCCTGACCACGGAGCTGCGCGGCGGCAAGGCGATAGAGGACGTCGCCAAGGGCGCCGGCGCCGAGGTCCGGCATGTCGGCGATGTGAAGCGCGCGCCGCATCCAGAGCTGACGACCGCGGCCATCGTCGCCATTTTCGAAGCGCCGCCCAAGGGCGCCGGCTCGGCCGCCGTCGATGGCGGACGCCTCGTCTTCGAGGTGAAGAGCGCATCGACCCCCGCCTATGATCCCGCCTCCCTCGAGGCCAAGGCGGCGGCCGACCAGCTGCGGCCGGCCTTCACCAATGATATTCTCGAGCAATATGTCGGCGCGCTCGAGAAGGTCTACAGCGTCTCGATCAACGAGCAAGCGTTGCAGGCGGCGACCGGCGGAGCGGAAAAGAACCCGTGAGCGCATTGTCCGAGCCGTCGTTCGACGAATTCGCCGCCGCCCATGAGACGGGCCGCGCGTCGCTGGTGGCGACGCGGCTCGTCGCTGATCTGGAGACGCCGGTCGCGGCCTATCTGAAGCTGACGCGCGCGCGGACGGCCAATGTCTTCCTGCTCGAATCGGTCGAGGGCGGCGCCGCCCGCGGCCGCTATTCGATGATCGGGCTCGACCCCGACATCGTGTTCCGCATCCATGGCGAGAAGGCCGAGATCAACCGCCGCGCGCTGCGCGACGCGAATGCTTTCGAGCCCTGCGCGAAACCGCCGCTCGATGCGCTGCGCGAGCTGCTCGCCGAATCCGCGATCGACGAGGTCGCGCATCTGCCGCCCATGGCGGCGGGCGTGTTCGGCTATCTCGGCTATGACACTGTGCGGCTGATGGAGCGCCTCGCCCCGGCCAAGGACGATAAGATCGGCGTGCCCGACGCGATCCTGCTGCGGCCGACCGTCATGGTCGTCTTCGACAATGTGCGCGACGAGATCATCGTGGTGACGCCCGCCCGCCCCGCGGCCGGCGTTTCCGCCAAGGCCGCCTATGAGGCGGCGCTCGCGCGGCTCGACGCCGTGGTCGCGACATTGGAGGCGCCGCTCGAGCAGCGCGAGGCGGAGGCCGATCCGCATCTTCTCGCCGAGGAGCCGGTCTCCAACACCGCGCCCGGGCGTTTCCTGGAAATGGTGGAGCGCGCCAAGGATTACATTCGCGCCGGCGATATTTTCCAGGTCGTGCTGTCGCAACGCTTCACCGCGCCTTTCGCTCTGCCGGCCTTCGCGCTCTATCGCGCGCTGCGCCGCGTCAATCCGGCCCCCTTTCTCTGCTTTCTCAATTTCGGCGATTTCCAGATCGTCTGCTCCTCGCCGGAAATTCTGGTGCGCGTCGCCGAAGGAAAGGTGACGATCCGCCCCATCGCCGGCACGCGCTGGCGCAGCGCCGTGAAGGCGGAGGACGAGCGCCTCGCCGCCGAGCTTCTCGCCGATGAGAAAGAGCGCGCCGAGCATTTGATGCTGCTCGATCTCGGACGCAATGACGTCGGCCGCGTCGCCGCGACGGGAAGCGTGCGCGTGACAGACAGCTTCACCATCGAGCGCTATAGCCATGTGATGCACATCGTCTCCAATGTGGAAGGCGCGCTCGATCCCGCGCGCGACTGCATAGACGCGCTCGCCGCCGGCTTTCCGGCCGGCACGGTCTCCGGCGCGCCGAAAGTCCGCGCCATGGAGATCATCGACGAATTGGAGACCGACAAGCGCGGCATTTATGGCGGCTGCATCGGCTATTTCGGCGCCGGCGGGCAGATGGACACTTGCATCGTGCTGCGCACGGCGATCGTGAAAGACGGCAAGATGCATGTGCAGGCGGGCGCCGGCGTCGTCTATGACAGCGATCCCGATTACGAGCATCGCGAGACGGTGAACAAGTCCAAGGCGCTGTTCCGCGCCGCCGAGGAGGCCGTGCGTTTCGCGACGCGCGCGCGTCGCGGGCAGTAGAGCCGGAGCGAAAGAGGCGGCGCGTGACCGAGCATACGCTCTATGAGGAGGCGGACGACCCGCACCGGCCGATCCGCCTCGGCGATGCGGGCGCGGCGGGGCAGTCGGCGCGCTGGGGCCATATGCTCACGCTGTTCATGCGCGTCATGGCGCTGTTCTGGCTGCTGCAGGGCGTGATGCAATGGATCATTGTGCTCACCGCCAGCAAGCCCATATTCGACGAGACGCCGACCAACGCCGCCATCGCCGTCGTGTTCTTCGCCGTGCTCGATCTCGTCGCCGGCGTCGGGCTCTGGCTGGCGACGCCCTGGGGCGGCGTGCTGTGGCTGCTCATCGCCGGCGCGCAAATCTTCGTGACCTTGAGCGTGCCGGGGTTTTTCGCGGGCGGCTATTGGCTCATCGCCCTCGATCTCGCGCTCATCGGCCTCTATTTCTTCCTCACCTTCGAGGCCGGCCGCGATTATGAGGCGCAACGCCTGCGCGAGAAGCGCCGCCGGCGGCGCGGTTCCGAGGCCGAGGGCGCCGACAGCCGCTTCAGCCGCCTGCAACGGCAGGCGCGTGCGCTTCTCGCCCGGCTCGGCCGGTGAGACGCGCAGCGCACGTCCGCGACCACGTCCGCGACACGGCTAATACAATTCTAACAATTTGATTCACCACCCATTTACCGCATCGACGGTAGTGGAGGTAAACGACGGATTCAGGCTGTTGTTTAAAGCGGTCTTCATTCGCGGCGGATAGGTTCTGGTCCATCGAGACACGGACCGGACTTTCCAATATCCGGCGCAATAAACGAGACGGAGCTTGTTCATGAATACGGCGTCGAAGACCGAGGCGGCGCAGGTCCGCTCGGAGAAGATCAACGAAATTCGTCCGATCTATCTCGAATCCCTCACGCTGGTGGAGCGTCTGCATCGCCGCCTGCTCGACGTCATCAAGGACGAGTTCGACCGCCGCAATCGCGGCGACGTCAATTCCGTGCAGGCGCTGCTGCTCTACAATATCGGCGACAAGGAGCTCACCGCGAGCGAGCTGCGCACCCGCGGCTATTATCTCGGCTCCAATGTCTCCTACAATGTCAAGAAGCTCGTCGAGATGGGCTACCTCCACCACGCCCGCTCGCGCGTCGATCGCCGCTCCGTGCGCATCAGCCTCACGCCCAAGGGCAAGGAGGTTCATGATATCGTCGCAGCTCTCTACGAGAAGCATGCGACCACCGTGGAGCAGATCGGCGGCGTTTCCACCGCCGAGTTCCGCACTGTCAACACCGCGCTGACGCGCCTCGAGCGCTTCTGGACGGATCAGATTCGCTATCGCCTCTGACGCTTCCTCCTAGACTTTCTCCGCTCCACTCGGGCGATCTTCGCTTTACGCGTCGATCGCCCTTTTTCTTGGCCGCATATTGCGGATTCTCGGCCGAATGTCGCGGATTTCTGCTATGAGAAGCCGTCGCGGACGTCACGTCGATAGAGAGGCCTCTTCCATGCGCTGGTCGCTCACGCTCGGCTCGTTCAAGGGCACGGCCGTCCGCATTCACATCACTTTTCTGCTGCTGCTCGCCTGGATCGGCTTTTCCGCCTATCGCAGCGGCGGCGCGCAGGCGGCGCGCGACAGCGTGATCTTCATCACGCTCATCTTCGCCTGCGTCGTGCTGCATGAGTTCGGGCATATTCTGATGGCCCGGCGCTTCGGCATTTTTTCGACAGAGGTCACGCTGCTGCCGATCGGCGGCGTCGCCAATCTCGACCATATGCCGGAAAAACCCCATCAGGAGCTGCTGGTCGCGCTCGCCGGGCCGATGGTGAATATCGTCATCGCCACGGCGCTGTTCGTCGCGCTCGGCGCCTTCCAGCCGGAGACGTTGGCGCAGCTCGACGATCCGCATCTCAACGTCCTCGCGCGTCTCGCCGCCGCAAATCTGTTTCTGGCGCTGTTCAACATGATCCCGGCCTTCCCCATGGACGGCGGCCGCGTGCTGCGCGCCGCTCTCGCAATGTGGCTGCCGCGCGGAAAGGCGACGCGCATCGCCGCCTCCATCGGCCAAGGCTTCGCCTTCGCGCTCGGGTTCTTGGGGCTGTTCGGCAATCCCATGCTCGTCTTCATCGCCATTTTCGTCTACATCGCCGCCAGCGGCGAGGCGCAGATGACGGTCGCGAGCGAGGCCGCGCGCGGCCTCACCGTCGCCGACGCCATGGAGACCCGCATCGCCGCCATCGGCTGGGGCGCCGACCTCGGCGAGGCGGTCGAGACATTGCTCGCCACCTCGCAGGATCAGTTTCCGGTGGTCGCGGCGGATGGCCGCTTCATGGGGCTGCTCGACCGCTCGGACATCATCGAGGCGCTGAAGGCCGACGACCGCAGCGCGCCGATCGCCCCTCATGTGCAGCGCGACGCCCCCACCGTGAACGCGGCTGCGCCGCTCGATGAGACGATCGAAAAATTCGCCGGCGCCTCGGCCATGGGCGTGCTCAGCGCCGATGGCGCGCTGGTCGGCCTGCTGACGCGCCAGAGCATCGGCGAGATCATGCTGATCGCCAATCTGCGGCCGGACTGGCGGCTGGGCCGGCGCGGGTAGAGAAGCCGGCTCCCCGGCCGAGCGGCGCGAATGAATTGACTTGAGCGGCCGAAGAGCCGAAAAAATCGAGCCGCGGCGGGAGAGCAAGCCCACGCCGCCGAGAACCGGACCCAAGCGCGAATGACAAAAGTCACGCTCATCGACAATTACGACAGCTTCACCTTCAACCTCGTGCATTATTTCGGCTCGCTCGGGGCCGAGGTGACGGTCAAGCGAAACGATGCGGTCTCGGTCGCCGAAGTGCTCGCCTCCGGCCCGGAGGCGATCGTGCTCTCGCCCGGCCCCTGCACGCCCAAGGAGGCGGGCATCTGCCTCGATCTCATCGCGGCGGCCTGGGCGAATATTCCGATTTTCGGCGTCTGCCTCGGCCATCAGTCCATAGGATTGTCGTTCGGCGGCGATGTGATCCGCGCGCCCCTGCCCGTGCATGGCAAGATGGCGACGATCCTGCACAAGGGCGAGACGATCTTCCGCGGCATCGAAGGGCCGTTCCAGGCGACGCGCTATCACTCGCTGATCGTCGCGCGCGAGACCTTGCCCTCCTGCCTACGCGTCACCGCCGAGACTCCAGACGGGCTCATCATGGGCCTCTCGCATGAGAGCGCGCCCGTGCATGGCGTGCAATTCCATCCCGAGAGCATCACCTCGGAGCATGGGCACAAGATTTTGCGCAATTTCCTCGATCTCGCGCAGGAGTGGAACGCGACGCGCCGCCCCGCCAAAGTCGCGTGATCCAATGCGAGCCGGAAGGCTCGCTCTCCTTCAACAGAGACATTCGGCCGTGACCGACCTCAAGCCCTATCTCGCGACCCTCGCCACCGGCGCGACGCTCTCCCGCCAGGAGGCGCGCGCGGCGATCTCCACGGTGCTCGAAGGCGGCGCGACGCCGGCGCAGCTCGGCGCCTTTCTGATGGGCCTGCGCCAGCGCGGCGAGACGGTGGACGAAATCATCGGCGCGGCGGAGGCCATGCGCGCGGCGATGGCGCCGGTCGCGGGCGCGCGAGACGCGATCGACATTGTCGGCACGGGCGGCGACGGCGCCGGCACCTATAATGTCTCCACTCTCGCGGCGATCATCGTCGCCGGCTGCGGCCTGCGCGTCGCCAAGCATGGCGGAAGGGCCGCCTCCTCGCGCTCCGGCGCCAGCGACGTGCTGGCGGAACTCGGCGTCAAGGTCGGCGTCACGCCCGAGCACGCCGCATTTTGTCTCGCCGAAACAGGCATTTGCTTCATGGCTGCGGCGACGCATCACCCCGCCATGCGCCACGCCGCGCCGGTGCGCGGAGAGCTCGGCCTGCGCACGATTTTCAATCTGCTCGGCCCGCTGTGCAATCCGGCGCGGGTGGAGAAGCAGCTGCTCGGCGTCTCCTCGCGCGCGCTGCTGGAGCCGCTGGCGCGCGTCTTGGCGGAACTGGGCGCAAAGCGGGTCTGGCTCGTCCATGGCGAGGACGGGCTCGACGAATTGACGACGACCGCGCCCTCTCACGTCGTCGCGCTCGAGGACGGCGCCGTCCGAAGCTTCACGGTGACGCCGGAGGAAGCAGGGTTGGCGCGCGCTGAGCCGCAGGCGCTCGTCGGCGGCGATCCCGCCCATAACGCAAGCGCGCTGCGGGCCGTGCTGGCCGGGGCGCGCGACGCCTATCGCGACATCGCCGCGCTCAACGCCGCGGCGGCGCTGGTGGTGGCGGGAGCGGCGGCCGATCTCCGCGAGGGCGCAAATCTCGCCGCGCGGGCGCTGGACAGCGGCGCCGCGCAGGCGAAGCTCGAGGCGCTCATCCGCGTCTCCAACGCCTGAGCGCGAAAAGACCGCGGCGCGCCGCCGCGCTGGCGGGAAATGCTTCGTGTCCTTCGTGTCTTCGTGGTAGAAAACCTCTCGAAGACGCGAAGGACCGTGAGCGGCATGACCGACATTCTGAGCAGGATCGAAGCCTATAAGCGAACCGAGATCGCCGAGGCCAAAGTGCGCATGCCGCTGGCGACGCTCGAGCGCAATGTGCGCGACCACGATCCGCCGCGCGGCTTCGTCCATGCGATAGAGGCCAAGCTCGCCGAGGGGCGCATCGCGCTGATCGCGGAAATCAAGAAGGCGAGCCCATCGAAAGGCGTGCTGCGCCATGATTTCGATCCGCCGGCGCTGGCGCGCGCCTATGAGGCCGGCGGCGCCGCCTGCCTCTCGGTGCTGACCGACGGCCCTTCCTTCCAGGGCAAGCTCGAGGATCTCGAGGCCGCGCGCAAGGCGGTAAATCTGCCGGCGATTCGCAAGGATTTCCTCTACGACCCCTATCAAGTGTTCGAGGCGCGCGCCCATGGCGCCGATTGCATTTTGATCATCATGGCCGCCGTCTCCGACGAGGAGGCCCTGCGCCTCAACACCACGGCGCATGATCTGCGCATGGACGTTCTCGTCGAGGTCCACAATGAGGAGGAGCTCGACCGCGCGCTGGCGTTGGAGACGCGGCTCATCGGCGTGAACAATCGCAATCTGCATACATTCGACGTCACGCTGGAGACGACTGAGCGGCTCGTCGAGCGCATTCCCAAGGACAGAATCATCGTCGCCGAGAGCGGCATAACGAGCCATGAGGATTGCCTGCGGCTCGAGAAGGCCGGCGTCTTCACCTTCCTCGTCGGCGAGAGCCTCGTGCGCAAGGACGATGTGACGACGGCGACGCGCGAGCTGCTGCATGGCTCGGTCAAGGGCGATCACCGGCGGGCGCGCGCATAGATGCTGACGCATCTCTCGAACAAGGGCGAAGCGCATATCGTCGACGTCTCCGACAAGGCGGAGACGAAACGCGTCGCCATCGCTCGCGGACAGATCGTGATGGACGCCGCGACGCTCGCTCTCGCGGTCGAGGGACAGGCGAAGAAGGGCGATGTGTTCGGCGTCGCCCGCATCGCCGGCATTATGGCGGCCAAGAAGACGCATGAGCTGATCCCGCTCTGCCATCCTCTGCCCGTCACCAAGATCGCGGTCGATCTCGAGCCGGACGCCAATCTCCCCGGCGTGCGCGCGACGGCGGAAGTTTCGGTCACGGGCAAGACCGGCGTGGAAATGGAGGCGCTGACCGCGGTCGGCGTCGCTCTGTTGACGATCTACGACATGCTGAAGGCCGTCGATCGCGGCATGCGCATCGAGGGAATCGAGCTGGTCGAGAAGCGCGGCGGACGCTCCGGCGAATGGCGTCGCGACGAAATGGACAAGAATGGCTGAAGACAAATTGCTGTCCGTGGACGAAGCGCTCGCCCGCGTGCTCGCCGGCGCGACGCGTCTCTCCGGCGAGGAGGAGGTTCCGCTCTTCAAAGCGCTCGGCCGCACTTTGGCGAAGGATCTCGTCTCGCGCCGTACGCAGCCACCGGTCGCGGTCTCCGCCATGGACGGCTATGCGCTGCGCGCCGCCGATCTTTCAGCGCCCGACGGGCGTCTGAAGCTCGTCGGCGAGAGCGCCGCCGGCCATGGCTATCACGCTCCGCTCGCCGCCGGCGAGACCGTGCGCATCTTCACCGGCGCGCCCGTGCCGGAAGGCGCCGACACGATCCTGCTGCAGGAGGACGCTGCGATCGACGCGGCCGGCGTCGGCGCCGCCTCCCCGCCCCCGCCCGGCCGGCATATTCGCGAGCGCGGGCTCGATTTTCGCGAGGGCGATCCTGCCCTCTTCGCCGGAACGCGCCTCGGCCCCAGCGAGCTGGCGCTCGCCGCCGCCATCAATCATCCGCTGCTTCCCGTCGCGCGGCGCCCGCGCGTGGCGCTGATCGCCTCGGGCGACGAGTTGGTTCCGCCCGGCGCCGAGCCCGGCCCCTCGCAGATCATCGCCTGCAACTCCTATGCGGTGGCCGCCATCGCCGAAGCCGCCGGCGCCGAGGCGATCGATCTCGGCATTTTCCGAGACGACATCGCCGAGCTGGAAAAAGCCCTCGAGCAGGCCCGCGCGGCCAAGGCCGATATTGTGGTGACGCTGGGCGGCGCCTCGGTCGGCGATCACGATCTCTTGCGCCCGGCCCTCGCCCGCCAGGGCATGGCGCTCGACTTTTGGCGCATCGCCATGCGGCCGGGCAAACCGCTGATCCATGGAACGCTGGGCGAGGCGCGCATTCTGGGCCTGCCGGGCAATCCGGTGGCGGCTTTCGTCTGCGCGCTGGTCTTCCTCGGCCCGCTCATTCGCGCCTTGCAAGGCGATCCGCGCGCAGGGGCGGACGAGACCGAGGCCGCCGTCGCCGGCGCGCCGCTGAAGCCCAACAAGGGCCGCCGCGACTATATGCGCGCGACGCTCTCGCGCGACGCTTCCGGCCGGCTCGTCGCCACGCCGCAGGCCTTGCAGGATTCCTCGCTGCTGACCGAGCTGGCGCGCTCGCAGGCGCTGCTCATCCGCGAGGCGGGAGACGGCGCTGTGGCGGCGGCCGGCGCGTGCCGGATTTTGAGGTTGCCGGGGGCGTTCGTCTCTCGAGACGCTCGGACCTAAAATCCCCCTCATGCTGAGGAGGCGCCGCAGGCGCCGTCTCGAAGCGCGAGGGGCTCGAGAAGGCGGAACCGAATGGCTCCGCGTGCTTCGAGACGCCCGCTTCGCGGGCTCCTCAGCATGAGCGAGAGTCGGCGGCCTAAAACCGACGTTCGACCTCGAGCGCCAAACGCTCTCGTTCATTCTGCGGCTTTCAATTCCGAAAGTCGCCGGCCTCCACGATTCATCGACGTCTCAGGTCTCGGCTATTCTGGCGAGATAACGAATGTGCGCCAACAGAGCTCCTTCTGCGCTAGACGATCCGCCGATAAGATGGTCGACCCGTTCTGTTCTGAAGCGGGGAACCGGACTTTGCGTTTCACGCGCGCTAACACGCACCTCGCTTCGCGAGTTCAGGCTCGCTACGACCAATCTCGCAACTCGTTCCCAAGCAATGACGTCTCGGTCGACACAGATGTAGGTCGCGTGGGGGCTTTCCGCCGTGGCTAGGACGCGGATGACCTTTGCTACCGCGCGCACGTCAGAGAATTGCCGCCCATCGTCGCGTGCGGCTTCGAGGGGACGACCTTCCTTTGCAGCGACCACCATTGCTGCGATGCGATCGTCGCTGCGAAAGGAAGCCTCGGCAAACGCTGGCGGACCAACCACTGGGCCTGGACGAACCACGACGCCTGTCATTCGACGGCCCGCGCACGCCGCGCGAAGAAACAGTTCTCCTGCGGCCTTCGTCGCACCGTAGAGATCGGTCGCGCTGAGGCCATCATCCTCGCTCATTTCTCCAGAGAACGGCCTGTGTACAGCGACCGATGACAAATATATGCAACGCGTGAGACCAGCATCGCCAGCGGCTTCGAAAAGCTTCGCGGCGACGGACGTATCTCGCAACTTCAGTTCGTCGCCAGGATCGCCCCAAATGAGGGCGCCATGAACACAGACATCATGGCCCGGCATGACCTCCGCAATGCGCACTGCATCTTCGAGGTCGATCTCGCAAATTGTAAGCCGGGGATGTCGCGCGAAGGGACCTAGCTTCCCTGACGATCGTACAACAGCGGTCACTTGATGCCGAGCCTCGAGAAGCTCGCGCAAAGTGTGGAGGCCAATGTAGCCCCCTGCGCCGGTCAGGACTATTCTCATGAGATCAGATGCTACTAGCGGATTGCGTGCCTATAGGAAATGCAGAGATCGAGAGCAAGCGATGCAACCCGGCATCGACCATCAGCACATCCACCACGCTGCTCGTGGCGGGCGCATATCTCCCCCGTTCATGCGCGCGGCCGTCAGCCCGCCCAATCCGTCACCATCAGCCCCGGCACGCGCGCGAACTCCCGGCCATTCGCCGTCACCAATATCGCGCCGCGGCGGCGCGCCTGCGCGGCGATGAGATAGTCATAATGGCCGATCGGCTGTCCCCGCTTTTCGAGATTGGCGCGAATGTCTCCGGCATGGCGCGCGTCCTCCTCATCGAAAGGCAGCACGGCGATTCCCGGCGAGAGAAACTCCGCCAGCAAGGCCTCCATGAGCGGCTTGCGATCGCTGCGCGCGTAGCCGTAGCGAAGCTCATACAAAACGATGACGGGCAGGCCGATCTCGACACGCTGCGTCAGCGCCTCGCCCATGCGACGCGCGACATCGGCATTGCGGCGGTTGATCACCGCAATGACGACATTGGTGTCGAGGCAGATCATTCGTCGATGAATTTGCGCGGATCGGGAGCGCTCGGCGGATCCTCCGGCGGGCCGTCGGGCAGAAAGTCCCGCGCGCCCAGAGCGTCGAGCCGCGCGAACCACGCCTCGACGTCGAAAGGCCCCTCGTGAAGCGGCTCCAAAATCACCTTGTCGCCGATCTTGGTGACTTTGACCTCCTTGCCCTCGAAACGGCAGTCCTTCGGCAGGCGCACAGCCTGGCTGCGGCCATGCATGAAGAGCTTGGCTGTGGCGCTCATCGCTCGGGCTCCGCATGGTATCTACTATATGATAGATACCATAAGCCCGCCGCTGCGGTCAATTCGCGCGCCCCGCAGCGCAGCCGCTCGGTTTTTCTTCGCTTTCCACCCGACTTTCGCGGTAAAAACAACATTCTCGAATCGAGCCCGTCCCCGCCCTGCCCGAGGAGCCCAAACCCGCATGACCGACACCGAAGACGGAGCCGCCACGCCGCCCGAATATGGCGCGGATTCCATCAAGGTCCTGCGCGGCCTCGACGCCGTCCGCAAGCGCCCGGGCATGTATATCGGCGACACCGATGACGGCACCGGCCTACATCACATGGTCTATGAGGTCGTCGACAACGCCATCGACGAGGCGCTCGCCGGCCACGCCACTCTCGTCACCGTGACGCTGAACGCCGACGGCTCCTGCACCGTCACCGACAATGGCCGCGGCGTTCCGACCGGCATTCACAAGGAGGAAGGCGTCTCCGCGGCCGAGGTCATCATGACCCAGCTGCATGCGGGCGGCAAATTCGACCAGAATTCCTATAAGGTCTCGGGCGGCCTGCACGGCGTCGGCGTCTCGGTCGTCAACGCCCTCTCCGTGTGGCTGAAGCTGCGCATCTGGCAGGAGGGGCGCGAGCATTTCATGGAATTCGCCAATGGCGATTCCGTCGCGCCGCTCGCTGTCGTCGGCAAAGCGCCGATCGAGGACGGCAAGCCCAAGCGCGGAACGGAAGTCACCTTCCTGCCGTCGCTCGAGACATTCAAGACGGTCGTCGAATTCGATTACGCGACCATAGAGCATCGCCTGCGCGAGCTCGCCTTTCTGAACTCGGGCGTGCGCATCGTGCTCACCGACGCGCGCCATGCGGAGCAAAAGCGCGAGGAGCTCTATTACGAGGGCGGGCTCGAGGCCTTCGTGCGCTATCTCGATCGCGCCAAATCGGCCCTGATCGGCGCGCCGATCCTCATTCACGGCCAGCGCGAGCACATCAATGTCGAAGTCGCGCTGTGGTGGAACGATTCCTATCACGAGAATATTCTGGCCTTCACCAACAACATTCCGCAGCGCGACGGCGGCACGCATCTCGCCGGCTTTCGCGCCGCGCTGACGCGGCAGATCACCGGCTATTCCGAGCGCTCCGGCCTCACCAAGCGCGAGAAGGTCGATCTGACCGGCGACGACTGCCGCGAGGGCCTCACCTGCGTCGTCTCGGTGAAGGTGCCGGACCCGAAGTTCTCCTCGCAGACGAAGGACAAGCTCGTTTCGTCCGAAGTGCGTCCGGCGGTCGAGAATGTCGTCAATGAGCTGCTCGACCAATGGCTCGAGGAGCATCCGCAGGAGGCGAAAAGCGTCGTCTCCAAAGTCTGCGAGGCGGCCGCCGCGCGCGAGGCTGCGCGCAAGGCGCGCGAGCTGACGCGGCGCAAGGGCGCGCTCGACGTCGCCAATCTGCCCGGCAAGCTCGCCGATTGTCAGGAGCGCGATCCGGCGAAAGCCGAGCTCTTCATCGTCGAGGGCGACTCCGCCGGCGGCACGGCCAAGCAGGGCCGCAATCGCGAGTTTCAAGCCGTGCTTCCATTGCGCGGCAAAATCTTGAATGTGGAGCGCGCGCGCTTCGACAAAATGCTGTCGTCCGAGCAGATCGGCACGCTGATAACGGCGCTCGGCACCGGCATCGGCCGCGACGAGTTCAACGCCGACAAGCTGCGCTATCACAAGATCATCATCATGACCGACGCCGACGTCGACGGCGCGCATATTCGCACGCTGATTCTCACCTTCTTCTATCGGCAGATGCCTCAGCTGATCGATCGCGGCCATGTGTTCATCGCGCAGGCGCCGCTCTATAAGGTGACGAAGGGCAAATCGACGCAATATTTGAAGGACGAGCGCGCGCTCGAGGATTATCTCATCGACTCGCTGCTCGACGGCGCCGTGCTCCGCTGCGGCAATGGCGAGGAGCGCGCCGGCAAGGATTTGCGCGCCGCGCTCGAGGATGCGCGCTCCTTCCGCACCATCATGAACGGGCTGCATTCGCGCTACGACCGCAATGTGGTCGAGCAGACGACCATGGCGGGCGCGTTGCAATCGCCGCCCGACGAAGCGAAAGCGGCCGAGGTCGCCGAGCGCCTCAACGCCATAGCGGAGGAGACCGAGCGCGGCTGGACCGGCGAATTGCGCGAGGGCGGCTATGTCTTCCGCCGCACCTTGCGCGGCGTCGCGCAGGCGGTGACGCTGGATGCGGCGCTGCTCGCCTCGAGCGAGGCGCGCAAGCTGCAGGAGCGCGCCGAGAGCCTGCGCGAGATTTTCGCCGGCCCGGCGGCGCTGGCGCGGCGCAATGACGAGACCGCTCTCTCCGGCCCTCTGGCGCTCTATGACGCAATGGCGGCGCAAGGCCGCAAGGGCCTCACCATTCAGCGCTACAAAGGCCTCGGCGAGATGAACGCCGAGCAATTGTGGGAGACGACGCTCGACCGCGAGGTGCGCTCGCTGCTGCAAGTGAAGGTGAAGGAGGCGGTGGAGGCCGAGGATATTTTCGTGAAGCTGATGGGCGACATCGTCGAGCCGCGCCGCGAGTTCATCCAGGAGAATGCGCTGAACGTCGCGAATTTGGACGTGTGATGGCCGAAACTGACCGATAATGCAAAAGTCTGACTCTACTGAGAAGTAGCATGACTCATTAGGCGGAAAATGTCGACTCCCTTTTTTCGCCGGCGTCAAGACACTCGCAAAGGTTGTAGTGCCGCATCTCGGTTTCTCAGGCCAATCGCGTTGTGATTCGCGCGGCAGCGAGCACTTCGCTATTTTGGAACGAGAAAATGGATGCGACAGCGGTACGCGCAGGCTTAGGCACCACGATAGGGAGTCCATAAATGTCAAGCCTAAGCCTAGAAGAAATAAGGGCTATAGACAAAATATTTGAAATGAACAATTGGGATAAAAAGCGCAAGCTTCCTACGAAGCAGACGACTATGTTTGATGCAATAACGGGCCTTGTCGCCGCGATAGAATCACAGAAACGAAATATTATTATAGATCTACTTCGTAATTATGAGATAATAACAGATTACTATTCTATGGCTTGTGATATGTCAGAAAAACTAATAGATACTATAGTCGTAGGCGATACATATTTTATGATTCCCGTCGCACTGCCTGAAGAAGGAAAGATCAAGAGCGGACATAATTTCTGCTATGATCTCTCGTCTGTATTCCCTAAAGAAGCAAAAAACAATGTCGTTTTCGTCGACTCATTGCAATCGTCAAAAATAAAAATTAGCAGCAACTCCCATATTATATTTATTGATGACTTTATAGGAACAGGAAGGCAGGTATCAAAAGTAATAGACAAGTTAATAAAAAATAGTGGTATGCCAAAAAGCATAAGTGTTGTTGCAATTAGAATACAGCAAGAGGCCTTAGATAGGCTAAAATCAAAGGGTGTTGGCGTAATAGCGGGAGCAATTCGCAAGAAAGCAATTTCATCTGGCGAGTTTATAAGTGGGATGTCGGTTACAGAGGCAATGGCTGCTTATGTCAGCATTGAAAATATGCTTAAGCCTCCAGAAAAATATAGGCTTGGATATGGAGGATCAGAAGCGATTATAACGATGAAGAGAACGCCGAATAATACACTTCCAATATTTTGGATGGAAAAAACAGATGGAGGAGCAAATTGGCCGGCGCCATTTCCGAGGACTTGACGTTACACAAAGGAATGCGGACTCTATTAATGGAGGTTCGTCGGCAGAAGTCCGTGAGCAATTTGACGCGGATAGGATATACGTATCTACAAATCGCAGAGATGCTATCTGGAGCGATTGGCGCCGGCCTTGTTGTCGAGAAGGCCGGTAGTTTATCGCTTTCGCGCCTTGGAGAACTCGCACTGCTCGGCTCAAACGGGAAGCGATCATTTTCATGGATTGAGCCTCTCAGTGAAAGAAGGATTGCAAAGATTCCAAAGATGAAGCCATATATTCCTGAGCGTCGTTCGCTGCGAAAGGTGAAGCATCGTGCTAGCAGCTAGCGACTCGATCGCTAGGAATGGCGAGTCGCCATTCTTGAGAGAACCGGCTTTCAAGCCCTGGTCCGGCGCCCTCGAACTGCGGGAGCACTTCGACGGCGCCGGACCATGCTCCCGTTGGTCGCATCCACTGCATCCGCGCCATTGGCGCGGACGCAGTGGAGGGATCGTAGTAGCACGGTGATAGCAGTGACGACGCTCGACCTTCCTTACGTAACCGATCGATACAAGGAAATTGCCTTACAGTGCGGGTTGTCCTCAAAAGATATTTTGAGTATAGAGAGATATGCTCAGAAGCTCGAAGCTAATGGGTTACCTGTCATATTCGATGAAAAGCATTTTTCAGCTTTGGTTGGATATGACATATCTCTGCTATACGCCATAAGCAACGATCAAAGAAAGTTCTACAGGTCATTTAATATACCAAAAAGAAATGGGAAACTCCGTCAAATTGACGAACCTCTCCCGACACTGAAGGAGATACAGAGATATATTCTTGATAATATTCTTTCAAACGTCGAAATATCTAAAGCTTCTAAAGCATTTAGCCGCCACTCGGACATTAAAAAGAATGCACGTATACATATCCGCCAGCCAGAAATTCTAAAAGTTGACATAAAGGATTTTTTTCCGTCAGTTAATATTTCGTCCGTATATAAAGCATTATACGCACTCGGGTACACCGATTCACTCGCAATGTTATTCGCGCAGATCTGCTGCTTAGATAAAAGCTTACCGCAAGGCGCCCCAACAAGCCCCGCACTCGCGAACATTGTTTGCAGGGATCTGGATCACGATCTGCTAAAATATTGCACAGATAGGAATCTTAGATACACGCGATATGCAGACGATATAACTATTTCTGGAGAACGTATCAAAAAAGAAACAATCACAGAAGTTCGGTTTATGATCAAATCATTCAAATTTAAACTAAATGAAGAAAAGACATCAATTATGAGAAGCGGTTCAAGGAAGGTTGTGACCGGCATTATTGTGAACACAAGAATGCAAGCACCAAGAGAAACAAGGCGTGAGTTCAGAAAAAATGTATTCTTTATACGAAAATTTGGCGTTGATGGGCATATATCTCAAATTGAAGAAGATAGAAATAATTATTTGCGACATATTATCGGAGTTGGTGAGTTTATTTTATGGGTTGACAACAAGAATAAGGAGGTCGTAAGCGACTTGAATTTTCTAAAACGCCTTCTTAAGAGCGAATCTGTAGTGTAATTTTGGCCGTTGTATTCGCGTTGTCGGTTTCTGGCTTGCAGGTAGCCGTGCCATTGCGGAAAGGGCTTCCTGCAATCCTCCCTCTTGACTCGTTCACCCTTCGTTCGATATATCGCACCCATGACCACCGCACCGACCATGCACGAACGCGAAAGCCTCGAACGGGCACCCGAAGGCGCCCCGCCGACCGCGTTCGTCCCCGCGTGGCCGGTCGTCTGAAAGGCGTCGGGGACCGTCTCCAGCGAGCGTTCCCCATGTCCGATTTCCAAATTCCCATATCGATGACCCCCGCCGGCGCCGCCGCTCGTGCGGACCTGTTCGTTCTCCTGGCGACCTCCCTCCCCGCTCCTGAATATTCGGAACGCCGGCCCGTGTCCGCCGACCGCGCATAGGCCGCGACGGCGCACGGGCTGCTCCACCTCATCGCGATCCAGAACCGCGCGACTCGGCGCGGCGTGGACGATTTTTCCGTTGCGGACCCACGGGTCCCGGATTCGAAGCCTTTTCCATCGGCGACAAGGCGCGGCGGGATCGCGCCGTTTCAAGGAGAACGACTATGAACAGCGAGGATCTGTTCGACGAGATTTTTGCGCGGCTGTTCCAGATCAGGAGCGAGGTGGACGACGCGATGTTCCGCGCCGCCGCCGGCGCCGCGCTCGTCGCCATTGGGCGAACGGTTCTCGACGAGGCGGAAAAGCGCGCGGCCCGCAAGGAATCCGGTGTCGTCGTCCGCTTCCCGCTGTCGCGGGTGATCCGCTCGATGGCTTCGAACGATGGCGACCGATCGGCGTGAATCGATCGCCGACGAAATTTTTTCGTCGCACCGAATTTCGGGGATTCGATTCTTTCTACGATCGGAGTCACCGTCCGTCCGATGGAGGACGGGGACGATGAGACCCCTCCCGAAACGTTGAGCGCCCCGGGGAAACCCCGAGGCGCCGAAAACCGCCGACCGGCCAAGGCCTGAGAAACCACCGGGCGGCTCTTCAACCTCGACGACGCCTTCGCGTCGCCGGGGAAAACCGGCGCATTCGCACCGACAACGACGGCGCTTCCGCGTCGCCGAGGAAAACCGGCGCATTCGCGCCGACAACGACGGCGCTTTCGCGTCGGCGATCGGAGGATTCTGCCCCGTCTCCCGGAAAGGAGCAAGCGGGACCGGAAAATTCTTCGGCGCCGCGCGGTCGCGCCCCGGAACAAGGGCCGCATGATGACCGACAAGAATTCCGACGGCGCCGCCGTCTACACGCCGCGCTTCGTCGACAGTCCGCTGCACAGGCGCGACGCCGTCCACCGCGCGGTCGACTGGATCTCCGAGGAGTTCCCCTCCGCGAAGCCGGCGATGAACTACCGCATGGTCCGCTGCGACGGCACGCTTTCCAGCGACTTCGTCGTCCTGATGGAGAACGATCCGAACGTCCAGGAGTATTGGGAGAAGCCCGCGTCTTTCCGGTGGAAGGACGACAAGGGCAAGCGGCGCAATTACACGCCCGACTTCGCGGTCGTCCTCGCCGACGGACGGTGGATCGCCGTCGAGGTGATGCCGATGACGCTCGTCGGGAGAACGCGGTTCCTGTCCAAGGCGCCCTTCATTCGGACCGCCGCGCTCGACGCCGGCTACGACGGCTTCGAGCTTTGGACCGACAGGGAGATTTCCGTCCAGCCGAGGCTCGCCAACGCCTCGCTGCTCGCCGGCGCGCGCACCTTCGTCGCCGACGAGGCGGCGCTCCACAGCATGCGCGTGGTCGTTCGAGAACTGGGTGGACGCGCCTGCGTGCGCGACCTGAGGCGGCTCTCCGGACTCGGCGACCGGGCGTTTCGCGCCGTGGCGCGCCTCGTCGCCTTCGGCGAGCTCCGCATGGTCCACGACGACGTCCTGCTCGACGACCACGCCTTCGTCGAGATCCCCCCGCGCTGAAACCGCTCCACGCCCGACCGAGGCGGACACGACAATGACCGACACCGCGACCACCGACAGGAATTTCGGCCAAGCCCGCTTCAGGCTGCACAAGGGCGACTGCGTCGAAATCGACGGCATCATGCACGCGTTCGAGAGCCAGGACGGCGGCGGAACGCTGCTGCGGTCGCTCGGCTCCGCCGGCGTGCGCCGCCTGATCACTCATGCGGAGTTCTGGCGGCTCTATTTCGACCGGTCGCTGAAGGTTCATCGCGCCCGCGACGGCAAGCTGGACGACGCCGTCGCGGCCAATATGGACCGCTCGATCGACAGCTTCAGGCCCCGCGATCGCGAGGAGGCGCTGCGCCGGCTCGACTACGTCGAGATCGCCGACATGTGCATGTCCCCCGAGAAGGAGAACAGGCGCGGGCGCTTTCCGAAGCGCCCCGAGGGATACGCGCGCGTCGCCAAGCTGGTCTCTTGGCTGCGCCGGCGTCAGCGCGCGCGGATCGAGGGCGTGTCGGCGTCGACGCTTCCCCGCGAGTATGTCGGCGGCTCGACGCTTCGCGGCTGGCACTGGCGCTGGCGGAATTCCGGGAAGGCCGTCGTCGCGCTCGCGCCCTGCCACGACTCCAAGGGCTCCGACAAGACGCGGCTCGTCCCGGCGGTCGTCGACATCATGTGGAAGTGGATCCGAAAGCACTACCTGATCATGGAGGGGCCGCCGGCCAAGTCCATCCATAAGGCGATGTGCGGCGACATCGACGCGATCAACGAGCGCGACGGGACCGCTCTCGCGCATCCGTCCTACGACGCGTTCCTGCGGTTCATCGACGACAACGTCACGCCCTATGAGCAGACCTATTACCGCAAGGGCCAGAAGCGGGCGCAGCAGGACTTTCCCTTCGTCAAGAAGGCGCCGCGCGCGACGCTGCCCCTCGAGGTGGTCGAGATCGACCACACGCCGCTCGACATCCTGCTCGTCGACAAGGACGGCAAGGAGTCGAAGGGCGACCGGCGCCGCAAGAAGACCTACAGGGTCTGGCTGACCCTCGCGCGCTGTCAGGCGACGCGTATGGTCTTCGGCTATCACATTTCGCGCGACTGCCCGTCGTGGACGAGCGTGATGGCGGTGCTGCGCATGGGCATCATGCCGAAGGATCTGACGGGCGTCGGCGCGGTCAACCCGTGGCCCGTCTTCAGTACTCCGAGAATGCTGAAGGTGGACAACGGCCCAGAGTTCCACTCGCTGAGCCTGCGCGCCGCCTGCGGGCAGTTGCGGATTCGAATCCGCCGCATGCCGCGTGGGAGGCCGCATCTCAAGGGCATGATCGAGCGCGGTCTCGGCATCATCGCGCAGGATTTCCTGTCCTTCCTGCCGGGACGGACGTTCTCCGACCGCCGCGAGCGCGGGGACTACGATTCCCGCGGGCGCGCCGCCGTGACATGGGAGGATCTCGACAGGCTGCTGCGGCTCTACATCGTCGACGAGCTGCACAACCGGTCTTCGCCCTACCTGTTCGGGCGCACGCCGTTGCAGATGTGGGAGCACCTGGGCGGCGCCGGCCTCGAGATGCCGCCTGCGGCGGCCGATCTCGACGTCATCCTGTCGCTCGTCATCCAGCGCACGGTGACGTCGCTCGGCGTGACCTTCCTCGGGCTGTCCTACCAGTCCAAGGAGTTGCAGACGATCCGCCGCCGCGAGGGGCACATCGGTCAGATGCTGATGGTCAAGGTGGATCCCTACGACCTCGGCGCCGTCCTCGTTCTCGACGAGGGCAGCGAGCGCGGCCAAGGCCGGTGGATCTCCGTGCCGGCGGTGGAGCCCGACCTCTGCGACGGCGTGTCGCTCGCCCAATGGAAGGAGACGATCGCGCTCGCGCGCCAGCACGTCGCCGAGAACCAGCGCGTCCCGCTCTCCATTCTGCGCGCCGCCCGCAAGCGGCTCGTCGAGGCCGGCGCGCGCCTCGGCGCCAAGCCAATCAAGATGACCCAGAAGGATATCGACTGGTACCGCGACAGCGTGGACGACGTCTGGTTCGACATCGCGCGCGATCCGTCTACGGAGGGCGACGCGCCGTGTGGCGACGGCCCGGTTCCGTTCCGCCGTCGGCGGCGCAAACCCGCCGATCCGGGCGACGGCCGGCCCGCGACCGCCGGCGTGGGAGACGGCGGCCATTCGCTTCCGGGCGCGCCTCCAGATGCCGAGCCGGCCGCGGCGGAGCGCATGGAGGACGAGACCGCCGACGACGACCGTGACGGAGTCGACGCGGATGCCGACGACGGATCCTCGACCGCGTCGGACTGGGACGATCCGAGCACTTGGGAGGACTGATCGATGGACACGCCGACCGATACGCAAACGACATCCCCCTCGCGGATGCGGAAACAGCGCTTCGCCGTCGCGAGCCCCGGCGCCGATCTGCGTCAGCGCCGCAAGGCGGCGGTGAGGGGAGTGCATATCAAGGACGAGGTGTTCCGCGACGTTCTCGAGAAGTTCGAGTTCCAGCTCAACGCGATCGAGGACAAGGAGGCCGAGGCCTTCGGTCTCGTGATCCGCGGGGTGAGCGGCGTCGGCAAATCCCACACGATGAAGCACCTCATCGAGTGCGGCGACCCTCGCCTCGCGGCCTATTCGGACGAGTTCGGCGACGTGCGTCCCGTCGTCTATGTGCGCGCTCCCGCGCCCTGCGACCTGACGACGCTCGGCATCGAGCTCTACTTCAAGCTCACCGGCAAGCGTCTTTCGCCGCGCGGTCGGCCTGCGGAGATCTGGTCGCGCGTCCGCCCGGCGCTCTACAACACGGGCGTCTGCGTGATCTTCATCGACGAGATGCACCACGTCTTCCTCGGAAAGACGCACGATCAGCGCGAGAACCTGATGTCGACGCTGAAGGGCTTGTTGCAAGGCGTCGACGACGAGGAGCTCGCGGCCCTTCTCGGCCCCCTGCCGCCGACGGTCGACCCCTATCCCATCGGCCTCGTCATGGCGGGACTGCCCTCGCTGAAGCGGCTGATCGCGCTGGACGACCAGTTGCGGATGCGGTGCCGGTTCAAGGCGTTCGCGCCGCTGCGGACGACGGCCCGCGACCAGGCGAAACTGAAGGCGTTCATCGAATTCTACGCCAAGGGCATCGGGTTCACGCCGGTCCCCAAATGGACGGATCCCGACATGCTGCTGCGGCTGACGAAGGCGAGCGGCGGCTACCGGGGACGCATCGCGCTCCTGATCAAGCAGGCCGCCATGCTCGCGATCAATCGCGGACTGACCTCGATCGAGGACTGGAAGCCGCTCTTCGCCGAGTGCTTCGAGGACATCTGGGAGACCGGCTCCGCGAAGAATCCGTTTCTCGTCCCCGACGTGACGAAGATCGGCCCGATCCGCGAGCTCCAGAAGGATTTCGACACGCTGCTTCGCGGCAAGGGCGCCGCCAACCTTGTGAACGACGAGGATTTCGATGTCTGACGCCATCCGCCTCCCCTCCCCACTGCGCCTTCGCGCGCCCCGCCTTCCCATCGAGTCCGCCCAGGGCCATCTGATGCGGATGTTCGAGATCAACGGCGAGCCGTGGAGCCGGGAGCGCTTCAGATCGCGCGGACTGAACCTCGCGGAGTTCATGCTCGGCGACGTCGACGCGTCGCTGCGCGCCTTCATCGGCGCCGACCCCGCCGATTTCGCGGCTTCGACCGCGCGCGTGATCTCGAAGAAGCAGGTGCTCGTCGCCGGCGAGATCCTGCACCGCGACGACTGGACGACGAGGACGCGCCGCTGGTGCCCGGCCTGCTGGCGGCAGGATTTTTCCGACGAAACCATTGTCGCGCGCTCCCCCGGCTGGCGCGTCCACCGGCGGTTCTGGTGGGACGTCGCCAGCGTCCTCACCTGCCCGATCCATGCCGTTCGCCTCGAAGTCGCCTGCCCGACCTGCGGCGATCCGCTCACATGGGAGTCGGGTGGACTGACCATGTGCCGCAACCGCCACGGGCTGCTCGACTGCCGGCCGGTCGCCGTGCCGCCGGCGCATGTGCGCGCCGACGCCTACATCGTCGGACGCCTCGGCGGGGCCCCGCGCGTCGCGGTTCCATTCCTCGATCGCCTGTCGTTGCGCGAGGCGCGCGACGTGATGGGCCACCTCGGGGCCGCCGCCGTGGACGGCGCCTTCGGCGCGCTCGGAAAGATCGACGTCGCCCGCCACCCCGAGGCCTTTTCCGCCGGTTTCAACGTCGCCGCCGGCTGGCCGGCGTCCTTCGACGCCCTGCTCGACGCCGTCGCCGCGCGCGACGATGTCGGCCTCGGCTCATGGGGCGTCGATCAGGTCTACGGCTACCTCGTCATGTGGGCGCGCTCCATCAAGACGACGCCTGCCGGAAAGGATCTGCTCGACGCCATCCATGCCCACCACGCCCGGCGCTCCTTCGTCCACCGGCGCGGCGCGGCCGCCGCCTTCGTCGGCGAGGACACGCCCGTCAGCGTCAACGACATCGCGGTCGCCACCGGGCGGTCGCAGGAGTTGATCGCGCGCTATCTGAAGGCGATGGACTGCTGGCCGGCGGAGACGAGGAGAGGCACGCCTGTCGCCGTGTCCCGCTCCGTCTTGAAAGAGATCGTCGACCTCTTCGAGGAGTCGCTGTCGGCGCAGTCGCTCGACGACGCGCTGGGTCTCGACGGCTGGCGGACCTTCCGTGTCGTCGGCGCCTTCCTGAAGCCGATGGAGATCCACGTCCGCTACGGCGCGAAGACGCCCTATTATTCGCGCGCCGACGTCGCCGATCTCGTTCGGCGGCTCGCCGGCGACGCCGCTTCCGTCGCCGCGGCGCCCGCCGGCATGGAGCCGCTCGTCGACGTCGCCAACCGCCGCAGCAACGGCGGGATCGTGCGCGCCCTGCAAATGGTCCTCGATGGCGAGCTTCGCGTTCGCGCGCGGCTGGCCGGCGTCGCCGGGATCGCCGGCCTGCTGATCAGCGCGGTCGACTTCAAGCGCCCCAGCCGCGTCGCCGAGGGCACGGTCGACATCGACGGCGTCGCCGCCCTGCTCGGCGTCCATCGCGAGACCGCCTACGCCATCCTCGACGCCGGGCTGATGGCCCGCGTCACCGACGAGGGCAAGGCGATCCGCACGACGCCGGAGAACGTCGACGCCTTCCGCCGCGAGTTCGTGACGGCGACCGACCTCGCCGCCGAGCTTCGAACGAAGCCGAAATATGTGATCCCGCTGCTGGCCGACGTCGGCGTCGTTCCCGTGCTCGCCCGCGACGACAACCCGCGATGCCGGGTCACGGTCTATCGGCGCGCGGATGTCCCGGCGGATTGGAAGGCGAGGTATCGGGAGAGATATGGGAGGTGAGTTCCTGAGTTTGTTTGGTTGGCCCGCGACGATGGAAGCGTCGGCTGAGAGTTCTTGACAGCATGAGGGCATGTGTGAGTCTGAAGACGGAAACGGAACTCTCCGCGCGCCTCCGTCAACGCGAGTACAATCAGAAAATGCTGGAACACGAAAACTTGTTCAATCCACGGGTGCTGGGCAGGCACATCAATGCCGAACGGGAACGAGGGATAGCCCTGCCGGATGGCGCCAAGGAGGTCGTCGACATGTGGATCGAACAGCTTCCCGCATTGGAGAAGCTCAACGAACAACAGGTCGAGCAGGCGTTCAACGGTCGAATATTTGGGAGGCTCCTCGGTTACCGTCAGCCTGGAGAGGACAGGAGCACAACATTGGTGCCAAAGCCGTCTGCGGCTGGACGACGCATGACGCCGGACTTCGCCCTCGGCTCTTTCAGCACGGGATCGAATTGGACCGCAGTCGGCGAGGTGAAGGCGGTCAAGACGGATTTGGACCTGCCACAGATTGGACGACCGAACAGGGAAACTCCCGTCGAACAGGGTTTTCGGTATGCCACGAACACCATACCGGGCATCGAGTGGATCGTGATCTCCAACTTTCGTGAAATCCGGCTTTACAAAAACGGCTATTCGAGGTCGTTCCATCGCTGGAATATCGAAGACTTCGTCAAGGAGGATGTGCTTTTCGAATTCTACGCATTGATGCGGCCGGGCTCGCTTCTTCCACAAGGAACGACGGATTCTCTGGCCCTGCGCATCTTCAACGATTCCATTTTTACCGGCAGGGCGATCACCGAGGGATTTTATGCGCTATATAAGGCGGTGCAGAGAGATTTGATCGCGGAGATGCGCGTCCATCCTGCCGCGGCGTCCATGAAGGTGGAAGATCTGTACGGGAAAACTCACAAGTTATTGAATAGGATACTATTTGCCTGCTTCTGCGAGAGCCATCCTGCCGAGATACTGCCGAAAGGAACTCTCAAACAGATCGCGGCATGGGCGCAGAATGCAGAAGGTGATTACAAATATTGGTCGCAGTACAAGAATTTTTTCGATTGGCTCAACAAAGGCGGAGGACGGGATGGCGTCGCGTATCACGCTTTCAATGGCGGCTTGTTTTACAAGGACGAATTCTTCGAACAAATCTCCATTTCGGACGACCTATTCGAGAAGAGATACCAGGTAGGAAAAGGCCGTCGCGCGAGTTTTCAAATTAAAGGCATATTCGGCTTCGATGTCTATGATTTTACAGAAGATTTGAACGAGCATGCGCTCGGAGCGATATTCGAGCAGAGTTTGAAGGATATCCCGATTGGAACCGGCCTGGTAAGAGGGGCCGGCGCCGTTGAAATAACAACGCAGTCTTCCAAGGGGGTGTATTACACGCCTCGTGAGATCACTTCATATCTGATTGATCGGACCATGGAGATTGCTCTGAATGATCTTCGGGCGGAGATCGAAGCAGACGAGGATTTCGCGACGCAGGTGAGCAAGCTCGAAAAGCTGCGCGTCGGGCCCAGGGGAAAAGCCACGGCAGCGGAAACGAAGCGAGAAATACTCCTGCTCGATCGATTGGTGGACAGGATGAGGCAGTTTCGCGTCGTCGACCCCGCATGCGGGTCCGGCGCATTTTTGGTTGAGTTTCTGGGATTCCTGCATCGCGAGTTCGAGAAGACGAACAAATCATTGGCGGATCTGCGGGGTGATATCCGACAGAGGAGCCTAGTGGATCTCGATCGAGAGATTCTGCGGAACAATCTGTATGGTCAGGATATCCTGCCGGAATCCGTCGAGATATCGAAGCTCGCCGTGTGGCTCCGCACGGCGAAGAAAAACGAACGACTCGAAGGACTTGAGAATATCACTTCGGCGGATACGCTCGAGGAAGGGAAAGAGGATTTCTTCGACGTGGTGGTCGGCAATCCACCATGGGGCGCCGAATTGGAGAACTGGACTGAGCAACGGATCGTCACTCGGTTTCCAAACTGCGGAAACGAAAAGGATTCCTATGCCATTTTCGTCAACAGGGCATGGGAACTGCTTCGTCCCGGAGGACTCCTCGCTTTCGTCCTGCCAAATTCATGGCTTACGGTGAATGGGTACGCATCGTTTCGGGCTTGGGTCATTCGGCATTTCGAGATCTTGGAAATCACGAACCTTTGGAAGATATTTAAGGATGTAAATCATGACGCCTGTCTGCTTATTGCTCGCAAGAGGAAAGTCGCGATTACGGAGGAAGGCAAGCCGAATCAAAGGGAATGCTCATCGCAGATGACAATCCGAGCCCTGCCGAGGGGTGTGGGAGAACCGGTGAAGCTCAAGGCGCTGGCTGAAAAATCATGGATGATTAATCATTGCACGACCCACGCTTTTCAGTTGAAGCAAGAAAATCTCAGGTTTGAAGTCATCTTCAAACCTGAGATCGCGGATGCGATCGATAAGGTGACAAGGCCATGCCAGCCACTGTCGGAATATGCCGACATCACTGTGGGAATTCAGGTATACCACAACTCTCGACATTCAAAGGATGAAATAAAAAATCGTATATATCATAGCCGTACAAACGAAGGAGGCGAATGGTATGAATTATTTGAATCAAACACAGTTCAAAGATATTTTAAGGGGGCGTCAAAAGGGGAAAGACTAAAATACTCAAAAGACTTACATGACAAAAGGTCTCTTGATCATTATGCTGAGCCAAGAATTTTGGTGCAACAGATATTCTGGCAACGCATGTCGGCATTAATGCAAAAACCAGACAAGCCGCTCATGTATCTCAATACGCTATTTGCCGTCTACAATCCAAGAGTGATATCTTTGGAGTGCATTCTTGGGCTGTTAAATAGTAAATTCGTTTCGGCGACTTATGAGCGAAGGTCAAACAGGCTATTCGGTGACAAGTTCCCTAAAATCAGCAGGGACGATCTGGCTGGAGTGCCCGTTCCTGTCATGTCTAAAAAGCTGGCTGGATCAATAGGTCAGGCCGCGATGAAATTGCAGGCTTCCTGGTGCGGGATGCGGGAGGGGCTGTTGCTTGCTGGCCAACGCCTTGCGGCGGTTGATAAAAGTGCGTCCATGGCTGACTTCGACGGGTTCTGGAATTTACTGCAAAACGAATTCATTGAACGCGCCGCCGACCGCTATGAAAGGATCGATGCAGCAGAAGTCTATGCTGCTTGTTACCAAGACGCTATGAAAGCGGTCCATGATCATTGGCAAGACATTCAGGATGAAGAGCGGCTGCTGGAAGGCTTGGTGAAAAAGGCCTACGGGGTCGACGACACGATGTATGAGCTTCTGGCGAGTTCGGTTCCAGATCCATCTATTTCTTGGGCGCTCAATGCGATGAGGGAGAAGAAGCACGAGGCGCAGGCGGCCGGCGACGAATAAAATTATCCGATGGCTCTGACGAGGTTGGATCCATGCGGTTCTGGCAGATTATATTCATGTCGAACGGACATGCGTAGGTTGTATTTTTTTGGCGTTGTTTTTGATGCGTCCGCGACGTTGCGCCTTTCAAGACACCATTTTCGCACTGAGTCGGACTTCCTTGCGTCCGTTAACTGGGCGAGTCAGACTACCTGTCGAATGGAGTCCGACATCTGACTCGAAAAACGGTCGAAAATGCAGGGAAGAGAGTCAAGGTTTTGCAATGTCGGACAAAACGCCCTGCGTCAAAATCTGCCAGATCGATCAGCCGACCGGCTTTTGCATCGGTTGCGCGCGGACGATGGCCGAGATCGCCGGCTGGCGCGACGCTTCCGAGACGGAGCGAGAGCGCATTCTCGCCGCGCTGCCGGCGCGACGCGCGCGCCTGCAGAAAGAGCCTCACGCCTCGCCGCAGCCGAAGCGGTCATGAAGCGCCGCAAGGGCCGGAGCGGCCCTTGCCAAAAGCGGAATGTTCAGCCTATAGCTGATCCAATCGCCGGCGGACGGCCGCAGGATCGGGACCTGCGCGAAAAAGCGCTCGATCGATTTGATTGTATTCCAGAAAACTTCTTCCCTCCCGCGACCTGCCGCCGCCAATTCATCCCTCGACCGAAAGGCGAGACATGACGAAAATTCTGCCGGTCATAATGTGCGGCGGGGCGGGCACGCGCGTATGGCCCGAATCGCGGGAAACCCTCCCGAAACAATTCATTCCGCTCGTCGGCGAGCTGTCGACCTTCCAGACCACCATTCAGACGCTGTCGGACGAGGCCTTCGACAAGCCCGTCATCATTTCCAACGCCGATTATCGCTTCCTCGTCACCGATCAGCTGCGCGCCATCGGCGCCGCGGCCGACATCGTCCTCGAGCCCACCCGGCGTGATTCGGCCGCCGCGGTCGCCGTCGCCGCCGGCGTCGCCGCTCGCCGCGCGCCGCAGACCATCGTCGTCGTGCTCGCCGCCGATCATGTCGTGCGCGACCCCAAAGGCCTCGTCGCTCTGTGCAAAAAAGCGGCGGCGGCCGCCGCGGATGGCTATATCGTCACGCTCGGCGTCAAGCCCGACGCTCCGGCCACCGGCTATGGCTATATTCGCCCCGGCGAGCGCATCGCCGGCGACATTCTCAATCTCGAGGCCTTCGTCGAAAAGCCCGATCGCGAGACCGCGCAGCGCTATATCGACGCCGGCTATTTGTGGAACAGCGGCAATTTCATTTTCCGCGCCGATGTGATGCAGCAGGAGATCGCCCATTTCGAGCCGGCGATCGCCGAGGCGGCGGAAAAGGCGATCGACGCCGGCCGCAGCGATCTCGATTTTCTGGTGCTGGACGCAGAATCTTTCGCGCGCGCGCCCAAGACCTCCATTGATTACGCCGTGATGGAGAAGACGCGCAAGGCCGCGGTGATCGAGGCCGACATCGGCTGGTCGGACGTCGGCAATTGGCGCGCCGTGTGGGAGCTGACCGAGCGCGACGAACAGGGCAATTCGGTGCGCGGCAATGGCGTCGTGCGCGAGTCGCGCAATGTGCATGTGCGCTCGGACGAGACGCTGACCACTGTCGTCGGCGTCGACGACGTCATTGTGGTGACGACGCCGGACGCCGTGCTGGTGCTGGGCCATGAGCATGGCGACAATGTCAAGCAGCTCGTCGATCAATTGAAGCGCGAGAACCGCCGCGAGGCGGGCGAGCACAAGCGCATCTTCCGTCCCTGGGGCTTTTATCAATCGGTCGATTCCGGCGATCGGCATCAGGTGAAGCGCATTGTGGTGAAGCCGGGCGCGCGCCTGTCGCTGCAGAAGCATTTTCATCGCGCCGAGCATTGGATCGTCGTCAAGGGCACGGCGGAGGTCGGCCGCGACGAGGAGACGCTGCTGGTCCACGAGAATGAATCGGTCTATCTGCCGATCGGCTGCATTCATCGCCTGAGCAATCCGGGCAAGATCGACCTCGAGATCATCGAGGTGCAGACCGGCTCCTATCTCGGCGAGGACGATATCGTCCGGCTCGCCGATTTGTATAGCCGCGCCTAGATCGTCTATAGACGGCCGTTCGGTCGATGATAAAAGCCGCAAAGTGGATTTGAATTAAGAGGGGTGCATGACGAAACGCGCGCTGCTGACGGGCATTACCGGACAGGATGGGGCCTATCTCGCGCAGCTTCTGCTCGGCAAGGGGTATGAAGTCTCTGGCGTGATCCGCCGCTCCTCGCATCGCGGCGTCGAGGACCATCGCCTGCGCTGGCTCGGCGTCGCCAATGACGTGCAGCTGCTCGACGGCGATCTCAGCGATCTCTCCAGCCTGCTGCGCATCGTGCAGGAGGTGAAGCCCGACGAGGTCTACAATCTCGCCGCGCAATCCTTCGTCGCCTCCTCCTGGCGCCAGCCCATTCTCACCGCCAATATCACCGCCGTCGCCGTCGCAAATGTGCTCGAGGCGCTGCGGCTCGGCGCCCCCGGCGCGCGCTTCTATCAGGCCTCCTCCTCCGAGATGTACGGCCTCATTCAGGAGCCGATGCAGAGCGAGAAGACGCCCTTCTATCCGCGCAGCCCTTATGCGGTCGCCAAGCTCTATGGCCATTGGATCACGGTCAATTACCGCGAGAGCTTCGGCATGCACGCCTCCTCGGGCATTCTCTTCAACCATGAGAGCCCGCTGCGCGGCATAGAATTCGTCACCCGCAAGGTGACGGATAGCGTGGCGCGCATAAAGCTCGGCCTCGCCAAGGAGCTTCGCCTCGGCAACATAGACGCCAAGCGCGACTGGGGCCATGCGCGCGATTATGTGCGCGCCATGTGGCTGATGCTGCAGCAGGAGACGCCGGACGATTATGTCGTGGCGACGGGCGTCACCACCACAGTGCGCGACATGTGCCGCATCGCTTTCGCCCATGCCGGCCTCGACATGGAGGCGCATTTGGTGATCGACCCGAAATTCTACCGCCCGGCGGAAGTGGACATTCTGCTCGGCGACTCCAGCAAGGCGCGCAAGGCGCTGGGCTGGGCGCCCGAGACCTCGCTCGATGCGCTCATCCGCGAGATGGTGGACGCCGATCTCGAGCGGCTGAAACATCAGGCGAAAGCCTGAGGGCGCACGTGACCAACGAGCAGCGAGACGGCGTGGCCTTGTCCTCGGACGGCCTCGCCGCTTTCATTTCTCCGAAAGGCGCGGAGTTGCAATCGCTGCGCACGCGCGACGGCGTGGATTATCTCTGGGCCGGCGAGCCGAGTTGGCCCAAGCATAGTCCGCTGCTGTTTCCGATCGTCGGCCGGCTGGCGCAGGACCGCTATGAACACCGCGGCCACAGCTATGCGATGCCGAAGCACGGCTTCGCGCGCGACAGCCAGTTCGCCATCGTCGAGACCTCGCCGCATTCGGCGCGTTTCGCCCTGCGCGCCAGCGACGCGACGCGCGCGGTTTTCCCTTTCGAATTTCTGCTCGAGGTGGAATTCACTCTCGACGGTCCGCGTCTCGACATTCGCCATAGCGTGACCAATCTCGGCGACGCGGATATGCATTTTTCCATCGGCGCGCATCCGGCCTTTCGCTGGCCGCTCGGCGACGCCGCCAAAACGCAGAGCCGCATCAATTTCGAGCGCCATGAGCCGGCGCCGATCCGCAAGCTCATCGGCGGGCTGCTCGGCCGCATGAAGGATTCGCCCGTCGAGGGACGAACGCTGCCATTGCGTGAGGAGCTGTTCGCCGATGACGCGATCATCTTCGACACTCTGGCGAGCAAGAGCCTCGTCTATTGCTGCGGCAGCGGACGATCCGTGCAGATCGCCTGGGACGGTTTCCAGCATCTCGGCCTCTGGTCCAAGCCGGGCGCGGATTTCCTCTGCATAGAGCCGTGGCATGGCTATGATTCGCCGGTCGGCTTCGCCGGCCCGCTCGATGAGAAGCCCGGCATCGCGCATGCGCGCCCCGGCGAGACGCGCGATTTCACACTGCGCATAGAGATAGGCTGAGCATGGGCGTCGCCAAGCGCCATGCGATCAAGCTGCTGCGACGCGCGCTCGGCCTTCCGACGGGCGATCTCGACATCGTCGGCCGGCTGGACGGCGCCGCGGACGGCGTCGTTCACGGCTGGGCCTATCGCCCCGCCCATGCGGGCCGGCGCGTGCTGGTCGATATTTTCGCCGATGGCGTTTTCGTCGCCCAGCAATTGGCGGATCGGCGGCGCGACGATCTCGCCGCCAATGGCTTCGGCGACGGCCGCCACGGCTTCGACGTCAAAATTCCGCCCGTTCTTCTGCGCGGCGCCGAGACGCGCATCGGCGTCCGCGCCCTAGCCGAAACGCCCTTCGAGCTCACCGCGACGGAAAAGCGCCCGCTCCTCGCGCGCCGCCTCGGCCGCGACGATTATCTGCGCGCGACTTTCGCCGGAGCCTTTCGCGACGACGCCGCCGGCGACGTCACCGAGCGCTCGCCTCTGCGCCGGACGGAGCTTCTGTTCGCGCCGACGCCCGTCCCCGCCCCGCCGCCCATTCTCGGCGAGGCGCTCTGCGCCTATCTCGACCAGAATCGCTACAAATGGGACCTCGCCGATCAATTCGACGCGACGATCTCGATCGCCGATCGCGAGGCGTTTCTCGCGCATTATGTCGAATTCTACGGCCGCGCGCGCCGGCCTCTGCGCATACCGCTCTCCGCGCGCGACATAGACTTTCTCGATGAGGGGCCGTCGGCGCAGGATCGCCTCGCGCCGAGCCGGGCTATGCGCCTCTTCGCGCAGACGCCGCGGGACGCGAGCGCGGATGCGCGGCTCGAGGCGATATTCCGCTGGGCCGCTCACGGCGCCGCCGCCTTCAATGTCGAGGATTGCCTCATCGCGCCCGCGCATGAGGCGCTGCTGCGCTCACATGAAGACACGGGCGCGCGTTTCCCGCTCTCGATCTTCATGACGCGCTTTCTCGACGCGCATCCGATCCTGCGCGGCGCAGATCTCACGCGGGAGAGCGAGCGGCGCGCAGCCTATTTCGCCGTGCTGCTCTTTTCCGCTCGCGCGCCGCATTATCTGCGCTTCATTCCGCCGGATTGGCTCGCGGCGTTTTTGACGCCACAGGCCGGCGCCACGCCCTTCGATGAAGAGTCGCGACGACTCTTCGGCGCCGGCGGCGTCGATGTCGCGCATTGGCGCGCCGCGATCGAGACTCTAGGCTATGATTTCGGCGAGAAGAGCTTTCGCTCGCGCACGCCCTCCGGCCATCGTGCGCATTCGGCGACGCTGCCGGCGCCGGAAGGCGAGCGCGTCGACATTCAGCTCATCGGCCCTTTCAGCCGGCAGCTCGGCATAGCGGACAGCTGCCGCGCGCTCGCCGCCGCGCTCGAGCGCCTCGATTATTCGCTGCGGCTCTGCGACTTCACCCTCGATTATCCCAATCGCATTCGTGAAGACGCCGCGCCGCTGCCGACGACGCTGCGACGCGCCAAGATCAATATTCTCCATCTCAATCTCGAGGAGTTGCCGAGCGCCATCGCCTATCTGCCGGACATTTGGTCCGAGGGCCGGCTCATCGGCTTTCCCTATCTCGAGATGGCGACGCCGCATCCGGCGCAAATGCTCGGCCTGACGCTCGTCGACGAGCTATGGTCGGCCTCGGACTTCACGAGAGAGACGCTGGCCGCCCATCGGCCGACTCATACGATCGGCACATCGGCGCGTCCCGTGCGCAAAAAGGGTCGCGCGGCGGCGCGCGCGCTCGCCTATGCTGACCTTGCGCGCGCCGACGAGTTCGTCTTTCTTACCTCCTGCGATGCGCTCTCCGGCGTCTATCGCAAGAATCCGCTCGGCGTGATGCGCGCCTTTCTCGCAGCCTTTCCGCATGAGCCGAAAGTCAAGCTCGTCATCAAGACGCATAGCGTCGATCGCGTGCGCGCGCCGCGCGAGATGGATGTGTGGCGCTCCATTCGCAATGTCGTGGCCGAATGCGAGCGCATCACGCTCGTCGACCGCATTCTCGACGATGAGGAGCAGATGGCGCTGATCGAAGGCGCCGATTGCTATGTCTCGCTGCATCGCGCCGAAGGCTTCGGCTATCATATGCTGGAGGCGATGGCGCTGGAGACGCCGGTGATCGCCACCGCCTATTCCGGCAATATGGAATTTTGCGACGATCACACGGCGTTTCTCGCGCCCTATCGCCTCGTTCCGGTCGGCCCTGGCGAATATCCGCGCATGCGCGGCGATCAGCGCTGGGCGGAGCCCGATCACACGGGCGCCGTCGCGGCGATGCGCGCCGTCTTCCACGACCGCGCGGCGCGCGAGGCCAAGGTCGCCGCGGCGCGCCTGCTCGCCGAGACGCGCTTCTCGACCGACGCTTTCGCGCAACGGCTCGACGCGCGCATCAAGGACATATTGGCGCGCGGCCCACGCGCCGGCGCTCGAGCTTTTCGATAGAGCGCTCATGCGATCTATTATCGCTCTGCATTGCCCCGTCTCGGCTCAATAGCCGCGCGCCGATCCCGCCGCGGAGCGCGGATCATTGACGCCGGTCATCGCGCCTTCGCTGATCTCTATCGCCTCCGATGCGCCGAAGGGCGCGTGATCCTCGATTTTATGCCCCATCGCCTCGAGCCGGCGGCGCGTCTCCTCCGACAGCGCGCCGGGCTCGGCCAGCACGACATCCGGCAGCCATTGGTGATGGATGCGCGGCGCCGCCACCGCCTGCGCCAGCGACATGTGATGATCGATGACATTGAGCGCCGTCTGCAGCGTCACCGAGATGATGCGCGGCCCATTGGGGCTGCCGAGAACCAGCGCGACCTTGCCGTCCTTCATCACAATGGTCGGCGACATCGACGAGAGCGGCCGCTTGCCGGGCGCTATGGCGTTTGCGCTTCCCTGCACGAGGCCGAAGCCATTGGCGGCGCCGGGCGCGGCGGAAAAGTCGTCCATCTCGTCATTGAGCAGCACGCCCGTCTCCGGCGCCATCACCTGCGCGCCGAAATAGCCGTTGAGCGTGTAGGTGACGGAGACCGCGCCGCCCTCGCCATCGACGATGGAATAATGCGTCGTCTGCAAGCGCTCGCGCGGAGCGGCGCCTTGCGCGAGATCGACCGAGCGCGTCGCATGATCGGGAGAAATGCGCGCGCGCAGCTCCGCCGCATAAGATCGCGAGGTGAGACGCGCGACGGGATTGCTGACGAAATCGGGATCGCCGAGCGAATTATTGCGATCGAAGAAGGCGCGCCGCTCCGCCTCGACGAGAAGATGCGAGGATTGCGGCGTGTGAAAGCCGAGCGCGGCGAGATCATAACCTTCGAGAATGTTCAATATTTCGCACAGCGCGACGCCGCCAGAGCTCGGCGGCGCGGCGGAATAGAAATCATAGCCGCGATAGACGCAATGAATCGGCGTGCGCTCCAGGACCTCGTAGATCGCGAAATCCTGCTCCGCGATCACGCCATTCTCGGCATGAGCGGCGCGCTCGATCGCCTGCGGAACGCGCCCTTCATAAAAGGCGCGCGGCCCCTGCGCCGCGATCTCTCGCAACAAACGGGCGAGATCGCTCTGAACCAGCCGATCGCCGATCTGCAGAGGCGAGCCGTCGGCGCGGGAGAAGATTTTCGCCGCCGCGGGACTGTCCTTCAGCCGCGTCGCGGCGCGCAGCACGCGAATATCGGCCTCCTCGAGCACGAACCCCTGCTCGGCGAGCGCGATCGCCGGCGCGATGATTTTCTCGCGCGGCAAGCGGCCATATTTGGCGTGGGCGGTCTCGAGGCCCATCACCGTTCCGGGGACCGCCACGGCGCGATAGCCGTTGCGGCTCGCGTCTTTGACGACGGCGCCCTTCGCGTCGAGAAAGAGATCGGCGCCGGCGGCCGCGGGCGCGGTCTCGCGAAAATCGAGGAAGCGCGCGCCCTGCCCCGGCAGCTGCGCCAGCAGAAAGCCGCCGCCGCCGAGATTGCCGCAGCACGGATGCGCGACGGCCAGCGCATAGCCGACGGCGACGGCGGCGTCGATGGCGTTGCCGCCCGCCTTCAATATGTCGAGCCCTATGTCGCTGGCGAGATGATGCTCGCTCACCACCATTCCGCGCCGCCCGGTCGCGACCGGCTCGGCGGCTGCGGCGAAGGCGAGAGCGGAAAAGCAGAGCGCAAGAATAGATCGCATTCGCGCGTCTCTCATTGTCCGCCGCCTATTCCCGCCGGCGGGCCGATGAGCACGAAGCCGCGGCTGCGTCCTTCATTGCCGGCGTCGATCGTGTTCATCGCGTCGAAGAGTTCTGCGGCGGCGATCCACACCGGCGGATATTTGTAGCGCGCGACATCGAGCAGCAGGAAGCGATCCGTCTTGGCGTCATAGGCGGCGAGCGGCGAAATGTGCCCGCTGCGCGTCTGGCCGAGCGCCGCGCGCTGATAATTGACGACGACATGCCGCCGCTTGCGCGAGAGCTGCTCGATCGCACTGGCGCGAAACTCCGCGAGCGAGCTCTGCGCCGCATGCGTGACCTTCGCCTCGAGGCCGAAGCTGGCGACGAGGCCGCCGAACTCGTCCAGCGTCATGCCCCGGCGCAAAATGTTCTCCTGCTTCACCACCGCCTCGGTCTTCTCGCTGAACAGATTGTCCTGCGAGAAGCTCCCCTGCCCCTCGCCGCCGGCGGGTGCGGGAATGTCGAGCGCGTTGAGCAGCATCGCCAGAGTGGCGACGCCGCAGAAGGAGCCGTTCTTCTGCGTGACGAATTCCGAGGAGAGCGGCCAATAGGCCTCGCGCGCCTCCGATTCGAGAAACCATTCGCGCCCCTGCGCGCTGCGCAGATCGATGAGATTATCCGAAAGCGGCAGCCGCTCCGCCAGCGCCGGCGAGACTGCGGCGGCGATTGCGCAAAAGAGAAGCGCGAGAACAGCGGCCGGGCGCCGCCGCGAGATCGACGTCTTCGTCATTTCGTCCTCAGGAAGGCGCGCCGTCGCGATAGACGGCCGCGCTCCAACAGATTAGCGGCGCGCGAGGCGCCATGCAATTTTTGACCCGCGAAGGCGGCTTTATTGCGCCTCGAGCGCGGCCAATAGGCTCGCCTGATCCGGCGCCGCGGCGACGCGCACATTGGCGCAGCCGGCGGCGCGCAGCACGCGCGCGACATCTTCCGACAGCGCGAAATGCGTGACGCGCGCGCGAAGCGCGGCCGAGACGCCAGCGGCATCCGCCAGAGCGAGGAAGATCGATGCGCTGCGCGCCGAATAATGCAGCGCGGCGTCGATTTCGCCGGCCGCCAGAGCGGCGCGGGCTTCTTCCCTGAGAGCGGCGGCGGCGCGCGCCTCATAGGTCTCGACCACTGTCGCCGCATGGCCATGCGCGCGCAAAAAGCTTTCGAGATCGTCCTTGTGATCATGGCCGGCGAGATAGAGAAAGCGCGCCGGCGCCGGAAAGCGCGCGCCGAGCAGAAGCGTCAGCGCCGCCACATCCGGCGCGCTCGCCTCCACCTGCGCGCCGCGCGCGGACAGCGCCGCCGCCGTCTTGGCGCCGACGACGAAAAAGGGCGCGCTCGAGGCCGCGAGCCCTTCGCCGGAAAACTGAATCGCGCGGGCGCTGGTCGCCAGAACCGCGTCGAAGTTCTCGGCCGGAATCGGCGCGCCCGTGGCGGCGATCTCCAGAACCGGCGCGATCAGCGGCGCGAAGCCGCGCCGCCGCAATTCTTCCGCCGTGCGCTCGGCGTCCTCTCTCGCCCGCGTGACGAGAACGCGCCTCATGTGAGACCCGCGACTCCATTGGGCAGGCGCAGCAAAATCTCATTGGCGGCGGCGTCGCCGATCAGCGCGGCGTCCATGGACGGCCCGCGCCGACGCGCCTCATAAACAGCAGAGCCATCCGCCCGCAGCGCCATGCCATGAAACTCGATCTCCTCGCCTATGAGCTTCGCATGGGCGGCGATGGGCGTGCGGCAGGAGCCGTCCAGCACGGTGAGAAAGGCGCGCTCGGCGGCGAGCGCGGCGGCGGTCGCCGGATCGAGAATGGCCGCCAGAGCCTCGCGGACGCGCGCATCGCCGGCGCGCTTGGTGACGGCTATGGCGCCCTGTCCGGCGGCAGGAAGAAAATCCTCTATCGGCAGAATGGCGGTGGCGTGGCGCTCGAGGCCGAGCCGCTTGAGCCCGGCGAGCGCCAGCAGCGTGCCGTCCACCTCGCCGCTCTCCACCTTACGCAGCCTGGTCTCGACATTGCCGCGCAGCAGCACGATGGAGACATCCGGCCGCAGCCGCTTCACCTGCGCGCCGCGCCGCAGCGAGGCCGTGCCCACCACCGCGCCCTTCGGCAGCGCGTCCAGCGTCGCGCCATTGCGGCCGATCCAGGCGTCGCGCACATCCTCGCGCGGGAGATAGCCGGCGATGGCGATTTCCGGCGGCAGATGCGTCGGCAAATCCTTGGAGGAATGCACGGCGAGATCGATGCGCCCCTCGATGAGGGCGACGTCCAGCTCCTTGGTGAACAGCCCTTTGCCGCCCGATTCCGAGAGCGGCCGGTCCTGGATCATATCCCCCGTGGTGCGGATGACCTCGATCGGCAGCGTCTCCGCCTCGAGGCCGAGCGCCGCGGCCAGCAAGGCCCGCAGCTGCCGCGTCTGCGCCAGAGCGAGAGGGCTGCCGCGTGTGCCAATGCGCAATTGTGTGGTCGTCATAGCCTCGTCCGCCGTGGGAATTGTCGAGGCGGACTATAGGGAAAAGCGGGCGGGCTACAAGCGGGCGGGAACTCACGGCAGCGGTCGACCGAAGGCGGACGTCCGCATCGACCTCGCGGCGTCGCCACGACATGCGCGCAACTATCTGTAGGGCTTATTTTGTTGCCTTCTGTATTTCCGCATTTCTGCGTCGTTGCGCATAGTCCTGCGGAACCGCACCTCGAGTGGCATTAGCGGTCGAGGCTCCCGGCTCATGCGGTGCGGAGGGTGTGGGAGGGCCATAAACAGAGCACTAAGCAACTTAATGATCTATTTATAGATCACTTGTTGACTCTTCCCTTTTTGTGGGCGCATGATCCATAAAACGGCTGCAGGAGGCCGTCGAGCCTCGTTTATGGATCATCGAATGCCCAAGCCTGCGCACCGGGCCACCTCTCGCTACGCCTCAGAGGCGGTGACCTATCTCGGCCGCCTGATCCGCGAAAGCCGCATCGGGCGCAAGGAGACGATCAGCGAGCTGGCCGAGCGCGCGGGTGTTTCGCGGGGGCTGTTGCAGCGGATCGAGCAAGGCGATCCCGGCTGTTCGATCGGCGCTGCATTCGAAGTGGCGTCGCTGGTCGGAATTCGGCTGTTCGATCTCGATCGCGCCACCATGACCCTCAGCAACGACATGTTGGCGCAAAAGCTGACGTTGCTCCCGCGCTCTGCGCGCCCGAAGGAAAAGTCGGTGAAGGATGACTTCTGAGAAGGCCGCGCCGAAAGAAGCTTATGTGTGGATCTGGCTGCCGGGCGCGGTCGATCCGGTGGTCGCCGGCCTCATCGAACGAGAGAACGATCGATATGTCTTCAACTACGGTCAGTCCTATTTGCAGCGGAACGACGCCATCGCGATTTATGACCCGGAATTGCCGCTGAGGCGCGGCGCCATTTTTCCCAACGGCACGCTGACCATCGCAGGGTGCTTACGGGACGGATCGCCCGATGCCTGGGGCCGTCGCGTCATCATCAATGGGCTGTACGGCGCAAAGCGCGATCACATCGACGTCGATACGCTCGATGAGCTGAGCTATATGCTGCAATCGGGTTCCGACCGGATAGGCGCTCTCGATTTTCAGACTTCCGCCAAAACGTTCGAGGCGCGCGCAGGCGCGGTCGCGACGCTGGAAGAGCTTCAATCGATCGCCGAACGCGTGGAAAGCGGCGTCCCCGTAACTCCCGAGCTGGAACGCGCGCTGTTCCATGGCACAAGTCTCGGCGGCGCGCGCCCGAAAGCGGCGATCGACACCCCCAAAGCGAAATTCATCGCGAAGTTCTCATCGAGCAACGATCTGATCAATGTCGTGAAAGCTGAATTCATCGCCATGCGCCTCGCCGAACATCTGGGACTGACGGTTGCGCCAGTGCGGCTTGAAAAATCGGCGGGTAAGGACGTGTTGCTGATCGAGCGCTTCGATCGCGTCCGGACGCCAGCGGGCTGGGCGCGCAAATCGATGGTGTCGGCGCTGACCATGCTCGGGCTCGATGAGATGACTGGGCGCTATGCGTCCTACGAGGAGTTGGCGCAGATCATTCGCACGAGGTTTACGACGCCAAAGGCGAGCTTGCGCGAACTGTTTGGCCGGATGGTGTTCAATGTGCTCTGCGGCAATAATGACGATCACGCGCGCAATCATGCCGCGTTCTGGGATGGCAAAAAGCTGTCCCTGACGCCTGCCTACGACATTTGCCCGCAACGCCGCACCGGGCGCGAGGCCAATCAGGCTATGCGGATCATCGGCGAGCACAGCGCCAGCACGCTTGCGGTCTGCCTGTCGGCTGCGCCGCAGTTCCAGTTGAGCGCGAAGGCTGCGAGCGAACTCATCGAAGCGCAGATCAGAGGGGTCTATGCGAAATTCGGCGAAATCGCCGAAGAGGCCGAGCTTTCCGCGATCGATCGCAAACAGCTGTGGCGGCGAACCTTCCTCAATCCTTATGCTTTCGAGGATGCGCCGCAGGCAATTGCCGCGCTGGAATTCGATGTCTAGCATGCGTCCGGCCAATGGCGCGCGCTCGCGCGGGCGCATAGGATCGCTAGCGATGCGCGGGCTCGACAACATCCCTCCCGAGGAGCCTGCGCAGCAGGCGTCTCGAAGGGTCGGCCGCCGCGCGCTGGCGCATCCTTCGAGGCTTTTTGCGTTCCGCAAAAAGCGCCTCAGGATGAGGGGATTGTTTTCCTACATCACCAAAAGCTCTGCGGATCGACGTCCACCGCCACGCGCACGCCGCCGCGCTCCTTGGGCGCCGCCGCCAGCATGGCGCGCAGATAGGCCTGCAGATCGGCGCTTTTGGGCGCCTTCACCAGCAGGCGGAAACGATAGCGCCCGCGAATGAGCGAGATGGGCGCCTCGGCCGGCCCGAGCACGACGATCTCATCCGCCTCCGGCAGGCCGCCGGCCGGGGCGACGCGATAGCGATCGGTGGAGGGCAGCGAATGCCCCGCCCGCGCCAGAGCGCGCGCATGGGTCTCGGCGGCGCCGGCGTCCTTGGCCGAGACGATCAGCGCCGCGAGGCGCCCGAAGGGCGGCAGGCCGGCGCGCTCGCGCAATCGCGTCTCCTGCGCATAGAACGCCTCCGCCTCGCCGGAGAGAATGGCGCGAATGACCGGATGGTCGGCCTGCCAGCTCTGGATCAGCGCGCGGCCGGGCTTCTCGCCGCGGCCGGCGCGGCCGGTCACTTGGTTCAGCAGCTGAAACGTGCGCTCGGCGGCGCGGGGATCGCCGCTGCCGAGCCCGCTGTCGGCGTCCACCACGCCGACCAGAGTGAGAAAGGGGAAATTATGCCCCTTCGCCACCAATTGCGTACCGATGACGATATCGAAAGCGCCGGCCGCAATCTCGGCGAGCTCGCGGCGCAAGCGCTCCTGCCCGCCGGGAAAATCCGAGGAGAGCACCAGAGTGCGGGCGTCGGGAAAGAGGATCGCCGCCTCTTCGGCGAGCCGCTCGACGCCCGGCCCGCAGGCGGTGAGCGAATCCTCCGCCTCGCATTCCGGGCAGATGTGCGGGCGGCGCTCGACATGGCCGCAATGATGGCAGACCAGCGCGCGGCGGAAGCGATGCTCCACCAGCCAGGCGTCGCAATTCTCGCAGCGGAAGCGATGGCCGCAGCTGCGGCACAGGGTCAGCGGCGCATAGCCGCGCCGATTGAGAAAGAACAGAACCTGCTCGCCGCGCGCGATCGTCTCCTGCGCCTCCGCCACCAGGCGCGGCGCGAGCCAGCGTCCGCGCTCCGGCCCATTGGCGCGCATGTCGATCGCCTCTATGCGCGGCATGGGCCTCGCGTTGGCGCGGGCGGTGAGGCGCAAATAGCCATAGCGGCCGCTCTGCGCATTTACGCGCGATTCGATGGAGGGCGTGGCCGAGGCGAGCACGATGGTCGCGCCCTCGAGCCGCGCGCGCACCACCGCCATGTCGCGGGCGTGATAGGCGACGCCGTCCTCCTGCTTATAGGCGGCCTCATGCTCCTCATCGACGACGATGAGCCGCAAATTCGAGAAGGGCAGGAACAGGGCCGAGCGCGCGCCGGCGACGACCTTCACCTCGCCCATGGCGACGCCGCGCCACAGCCGCGCGCGCTTGCGCTCGGAGACGCCGGAATGCCATTCGGCGGGCTTGGCCCCGAAGCGCGCGGCGAAACGCTCGAGGAATTGCGCGGTGAGCGCGATCTCCGGCATCAAGACCAGCGCCTGCCCGCCGGCGCGCAGCGCCGCCGCGACGGCCTCGAAATAGACTTCCGTCTTGCCGGCGCCGGTGACGCCCTCCAGCAGAAAGGGCCGATAGCCGCCCTGCTCCACCGCGCTCGTCAGCGCCTCGGCGCCCGCGAGCTGCTCGGCCTCCAGCGGGGCGCGCGCAAAATCGGGATCGAGCGCGCCGGCGACGGGCTCCGGCGGCAGGGCGACTGCCTCGAGCGCGCCGGCGTCGACCAGCGCATCGACGACGCCATTGGAGCAGGCCGCCGCGCGGGCGAGCTCGCCCTTGGAAAAAGTGAGGCCGCCCTCCGCCGCCTCTATGACGCGCGCCCGCGCCGCCGTCATGCGCTCAGGCGGCGGGCCGGCGAGCCGATAGCCGACGCGGGGCGTCTCCGGCGCCGCCTCCTCCACCGCGCGAGTGGCGAGGCGCAGCGCCATGCCGCGCGGCGCCAAGGTCCAGCGCGCCACCCAATCGATGAAGCCGCGCAATGTCTCGCCCAGCGGCGGCCGGTCATATTTGGCGATGACGGATTTGAGATTGCCCGGCCCGGCGCCGCCCACCGGCGCCACCGACCAGACGACGCCAAAGGATTTGCGCGTCGCCAGCGGGACCTCGACGCAATCTCCCGGCGAAAGCCGCAGCGCCGGCGGCGCGTAATAGGAATAGGCCATATCGACGGCCACCGGCAGCAGAATCTCGACGATCTGCGCCCCTTCTCTCGTGTCCGCCTCGCCGCTCATGGCGCTGTCTTAAAGTGTTTTCGAGCGAAGTGGGAATTGGTTCGCGTGAAGAAAACAGGATTTTCGCGGGCGCTCAGCGGGCGGCGATCCGTTCCGCCGCATCGCGGCGAGGCTGGGCGAATTTCGTCCGGCTCCGGTCGCTCACCGGCTTGGCGCTCACGGGCTCGACGGCGGCCGGGGGTGCTCCCACATCCAGCTCGCTGGTGAAATAACGAGTCAATTCGGAGACGATCATCGACTTCACATCGGCGCCGAGCGCGGTGACGACGACACGATAGCAAGCGCTCGGGGGGCCGTAGATTTCATGGGTTTTTTGATCGATCAGCTCATCGCGCCGCGTGATCTCGATCAGCTTTTTCTCTTCCAGAGATTTGTCGATGACGCCGAAGAGGCGCGTTCGCGCATCGGCTTTGTCATAGTCGCATTTGATCGCATCGGCGCCGAGCCTGTCCATTCCAACGGCGTCGAGCGGGAGAAGATGGAGCAGCCGCTCCACCTCACGCGGTCCGAGGTTTCGCGCATGGGCGGCGAGATCGCCTATGGCATTCTTTTTCGCGCCGAGATCGGGATTGATCTCGAAAGCCTTTTGTCCGAGCGCGAGCTTGAAATCGCCGATCTCGACCGACTGCACCTTGGAGAGCAGCATCAGCGCCGAGTCCGGCCGCTGATAGACGAAGGCCCCGGCGGCGGCGCTCGGCCCGCCGATCGCCGTCACCAGGGCCACGCTTTTGAGAAAATCGAAAAGGTTCTTGGCAATATCGGTCATCGCAATGCTCCGTCCCAATGTCTCTTGCTCGTTTCGAACGCTGAGATATTGCAGGACGGAGCGACGTGCTTCTGTGCTGACGCACACAAGCCGATGAACGAAGCGTTAAGAAACCTGCGACGGATGACGGCCGAGGGCGTGCGCAGGCCGAGCGCGCAGAAGATCGATCTCCTTCGACAGCGGTCCGCTGCGGTCGAATGCGAGCTGCGCGAGCGGCGCGATGAGCGTGTGCCGCGCGCCGCCGCCAAAGGCGAATTGCGTGACGCACATCACCGATTCGCCGGTCTCGAAAATAGAGGTGACGATGCAGTCGGGCGGCAACTCGCCGGTGTGAGCGAGCGATTGCGCCTTGCGCCGCAGAGTGGGACGCATCCGCGCGCGGACCGGCAGATAGAGCGAAAGGTCGCGCCAGCTCTTATGAGCGTCACGCGGAATATGATCCATCTCGAAATCTCCTTTGCGCAAATCTCTCATGATCCGAGCGTCGACGATGACCGAATGGGCCATCATAGGGCGGCATCCTGTCACCGTCCTGTCGGGAGAGCGTATCGGCGAAGGAATTTTTGGAAAATTCAGACGAAAATCATGTTACGCGAAGGTTACGCGAGGTTCGTGTGAGCTTCATGAAATATTCGCGTTATGTTATACGCGTTATTACGGAGACGAGCGACGCGGCTGCTCGCGCGCCGCGCCCAGGGACGGAAGCTCAGACGAGCATCGCGGCCGGATGCTCGATCAGCCGCTTGAATTCGGCGAGCAGCGTCGCGCCCAGCGCGCCATCGACGGCGCGATGATCGACCGAGAGGGTGACGCTCATGATCGTCGCCACCGCGGGCGCGCCATTTCTGGCGATGATGCGCTCCTCGCCGGCGCCGACGGCGAGAATCGTCGCATGCGGCGGATTGATCACGGCGGCGAAATTCTTGACGCCGAACATTCCGAGATTGGAGACGGCGGTGGTTCCGCCCTCATATTCATTGGGCTTCAATTTGCGCTCGCGGGCGCGCCGCGCCAAATCTTTCAGCTCGATCGCGATCTCGCGGAAATTCTTGGTCTCGGCGTTGCGCACGACGGGCGTCACCAGCCCGCCGGGGATGGAGACGGCGACGCCGACATCGGAAGATATGTGCTTCAGCATCGCCGTCTGCGTGAAGGTGACATTGGCGTCTGGAACCTTCTGCAGCGCCAGCGCCATGGCCTTGACGATGATGTCGTTGACCGAGACCTTCCACTCGGGCTCGCCGTTCGCGCCCTTGGGCGCGGCGCTGTTGTAATCTTCGCGCAGGCGCAGCAGCGCGTCGATCTCGCAATCCGTCTGCAGCGCGAAATGCGGAATGCTGCGCACCGCCTCGACCATTCGCCGCGCGATCGCCTTGCGCATCGAATCATGCGGGATTTCGGTAAAGGAGCCGGGCGCGAAGAGCTGGCGCACCACAGCGTCCGACATTCCGGCCGGCGCCTCGATCACTGGGGCGGAGGGCGCCGCCATGGGCCGCGCGCCGGAGCCGAGCGCCGATTTCACATCGCGCTCTATGATGCGGCCATGCGGGCCAGAGCCCTTCAGCGCGGAAAGATCGAGCCCGCCTTCCTTGGCCAGCCTGCGCGCCAAGGGGGAAGCGAAGATGCGTCCATCGGCTCCGCCCGGGGCGAGCCGCTCGTCTCCAGAGAGCGCCATGACGTCACCTATAGAGAACGGCCTTCGCCGCCGCGATCACATCGGCGACGGAAGGCAGAGCCAGCTTCTCGAGATTGGCGGCATAGGGCATGGGCACGTCCTTGCCGGTGACGCGCAGCACCGGCGCGTCGAGATAATCGAACGCCTCCTCCTGCACGCGGGCGGCGATCTCCGCGCCTATGCCGCATTGCGGCCAGCCCTCCTCCACCGCGACGCAACGGCCGGTCTTGCGCACCGACTCGATGATGGCGGGAACATCCATCGGCCGCAGCGTGCGCAGATCGACGACCTCCGCCTCTATCCCCTCCTTGGCCAGCGCCTCGGCGGCCGAAAGACAATGGATGACGCCGATGGAGAAGGAGACCAGCGTCACATCCGTTCCCGGCCGCGCGATGCGCGCCTTGCCGATGGGAATGAGGAAATCCTCGAGCATGGGCGTATCCCATTGCTTGCCGTAGAGAATCTCATTCTCGAGGAAAACCACTGGGTTGGGATCGCGAATGGCGCTCTTCAAGAGCCCCTTGGCGTCGGAGGCGTTGGACGGCGCGACAACCTTCAGACCCGGCACTTGCGAGAACCAGGCCGCATAATCCTGGCTGTGCTGCGCGCCGACGCGGGCCGCGGCGCCGTTGGGGCCGCGAAAGACGATGGGGCAATTGATCTGCCCGCCGGACATATAGAGCGTCTTGGCCGCGGAATTGACGATGTGATCGATCGCCTGCATGGCGAAATTGAAGGTCATGAACTCGCAGATCGGCCGCAGACCCGCGAAGGCGGCGCCGACGGCGAGGCCGGCGAAGCCATATTCGGTGATCGGCGTATCGACGACGCGGCGCGGGCCGAACTCCTGCAGCAGGCCCTGCGTGACCTTATAGGCCCCCTGATATTCGGCGACCTCCTCGCCGATGACGAAGACATTTTGGTCGCGGCGCATCTCCTCCGCCATGGCGTCGCGCAGAGCTTCGCGCATGGTCATGGGGAGGAGCGTCGTATCGGCGGGAATTTCGGGGATAGCGACGGCGGGTGAAGGAGCGGCGGGCTCGGCCACAGTCGCGGCCGGCGCCGCGGGAACGGCGGCGGCGACGGCCGCCTCCTGCGGAGCGGAGGCTGGAATATCCGGCGCCTTGGCGGGCGCAGGCGCGGCGGTCTCGACGGGGGCGGCCGGCGTCGAAGGCGGCGCCTCCGCGTGGCCGATCTCCTCGCCCTCCTCGGCGATGACGGCGATGGGCGTGTTGACGGCGACATTCTCTGCGCCGCCCGGCACGAGGATGCGGGCGAGCACCCCCTCGTCCACGGCCTCCACCTCCATCGTTGCCTTGTCGGTCTCGATCTCGGCGATGACATCGCCGGCCTTGACCTTGTCGCCTTCGTTCTTGAGCCATTTGGCGAGCTTGCCCTGCTCCATCGTGGGCGACAGCGCGGGCATGAGGACGTTGATGGTCATGGTGTCACACTCTTTGTGGACTGGTCATTCTAACGCCTCTGTTCGCACAAACAATCACTCCGTCTCGTTGTTTCTATGCAATATATAGTTGGCCAGTCCCAGAAAGCCCTCGTCCGGCCCGTGAAAGGCACGCGAACGAATAAGGAAGCTTTTCAGCTCATTTTCTGGGAGCGAATCAAGCTTTGAGTTTATCTGCGAGACAAGCTTTGCCTTATCGGCCGGCACGGCCTCGATCCCAATTCGGCGCGCAATGGCCTGCAGTCTACGCACGCTCCCGTTCGATAGAGAAGAGACGAAGTTCTTTTTCGCTGACTTAAGATCTACCTTCGGTTCGACGCTACGAGCAACATTCCGGCGAGGCCGCGGCATATCCAGCTGCCGAACTAAATCAAGCACCTGTTGTATTTCCGGGTCAATTCTGTCATCTGCAAGCGCGCGCTGAATCGCGCCAAACTCTTCAGACGTGTAACGCATCTGAAGCAGCTTTAGCTCCAAGATCAGAGCGCCTAGACGACTGGTCAAAGCCCTATTTCCTTCATAAACTCTTCGCCTAGCTTATCAAACTCGCCAATAACCCACCATCTGGCATGGTCAGTCAAAAAAATTGGATCGCCATTCCGAGCACCTCTAGGGTAGGAATCAGAATGCCTGAGTTCGTTTTTGAATACGGTCCAACCGTTGGCTGCCGCGACGGCATGCACGTCCCTTCTACCTGCTTCGTGTTCGGGCTTCACGTGTTGGGGATCCGAGTCCGTAAACACCACCCCGGCAATTTCAATCCGATGTTGGCCGAATGAGGTATGAAACTCGTTCAAAGATCGAACAAGCAGAGGCAAGCCGATTGCCGCCAAGAACTCTGGCTTGACAGGGACAAGCACGAACCGACTAGCACGGTATGCCGATAGGGTTAAAATTGACTCTGTCGGTGCGCAATCAATCAGAATCAGATCGTATGCACTCGCGTGATCCGCCAAAAATTTTGCAAGCAAGTGATCCTTCGACGTCGGATTTTTTAGTGTCCACGCAAGTTCGAGACGTGACGGTATCAAATCGACCCTGCCACCGTCTGGCCACGCCCGCACATTATAGATCACCGCGCCGGGGGACACGCCAGACGGAGCGCTGCCGCCGTGAAACGCAGGCGTGAACTGCTCAAGAATATCAACAACCGTGCCTTTATTTGCTTTTATATAAGACAGATAGCCCGCTGCCCCCATTAGATATTGACTCGCATTTGCTTGTGGATCGAGGTCTACTACCAAGACTCTCTTTGCTCTCTTGAAACTAGCGTGCCAAGCGAGATTGAAAGCCAGAGTTGTCTTACCAACACCACCCTTCATATTTATCAATGAAACTGAAACGGGCATTTTGGCTCCTTCGATGCGCTACGTCAGATTGATACAAGGCAGCTTGTTCAAGATGCGGTCCCCTTCCCTCATAGAACCACATCCGTCCACAATTCGCTCGGATCGGGCTCTGGATCATTGGTCGCGAAATCCGCAGCCTCGGAGACAATGCGGCGCACGGCGGCGTCGATCTGCTTCAGCTCGTCCTCGCTCGCTCCGCCGGCCAGCAGACGGGCGCGCACTTGCTCGATCGGATCATGCTCCTCGCGCACGCGCTGCACTTCTTCCTTGGAGCGGTATTTCGCCGGATCGGACATTGAATGGCCGCGATAGCGATAGGTCTGCGCCTCGATGAGGAAAGGCCCCTTGCCGGCGCGGCACCAGTCGAGCGCCTCGCGCGCCGCGGCGGCGACGGCGCGCACATCCATGCCGTCGATCTGCCGGCCGGGAATGTTGAAGGCCGTGCCGCGCATCGAAAAATTCGACTGCGCCGAGGAGCGCTCCACCGATGTCCCCATGGCGTAGCGATTATTCTCGACGATGAAGACGATGGGCAGCTTCCAGAGCTCCGCCATGTTGAAGCTCTCATAGACCTGACCCTGATTGGCGGCGCCGTCGCCGAAAAAGGTCAGCGAGACAGAGCCGTCGCCGCGATAGAGATCGGCGAAAGCGAGGCCGACTCCGAGCGGGGCCGGCGCGCCGACGATGCCATGGCCGCCGTAAAAATTCTTCTCGCGCGAGAACATATGCATGGAGCCGCCCTTCCCTTTGGAATAGCCGCCCCGCCGCCCGGTGAGCTCCGCCATCACCCGCTTCGGCTCCATGCCGCAGGCGAGCATATGGCCGTGGTCGCGATAGCCGGTGATGAATTGATCTGTAGATTTCGCCGACATTCGCGCGCCGACGACCACCGCCTCCTGGCCGATGTAGAGATGGCAGAAGCCGCCGATGAGGCCCATGCCGTACATTTGGCCGGCCTTCTCCTCGAAGCGGCGGATCAGCAGCATCGCCCGATAGGCGGAAAGCTCCTGCTCGCGCGTGAAGGCCAGAATGCCGCCCTCGGCCTGCGCGCCCTCGGCGGCGCTGGCCACATCGGCGATTTTCGCGTTTCTGTCCGCTGCCGGCATGGCCGCCCGTCCTCGTCGTCGTTGGACATTATCTGGGAGCGTGTGAGGCGTGAGCGAGCCCTCGTCCCTCCCGCATCGCGGCGAGGGCTCCGCCTTCGGCAGAATAGCTCGAGCGCGCGCCGAAAACGAGCCGTCTCGCGGCGCTGTCCTCAGCGGCGCGTGGACGACGCGGGCGGCGTGAGAATCACAATGTCGTTGCGATGCGCGCGGCCGAGCACCAGGCGCGCCTCCTCGTCCAGAATATCGGCGTCGACGACGTCGCCGCGCACCAGCGCGAGCTTACGCTCCCATTGGGCGCGCTCGGCCTTCAGACCGCCGAGCTCGGCGCGCAGCTCGGCGATGCGCTGCTCATATTCGACGCCGGTCTTGAGCCCGCGCTGGCCGTTGACGCCGTGCCAGACGAAATAGCTCGCCACGAGCCCCGCCGCTCCGTAGAGCAGCAGGGGGATCACGAAAGAGCGCAGAACATGACGAGCGAACATGCCGCCACTTTGCGCGAACATTGTATAAGCGTCGTTAACGGCCTGGGTCTCGCCGAATCGGCGATCAGCGCCGCCCGCGCGCGACCCGCTCGATCTCCGCGCGCACGAGGCGCTCGACGAGATGCGGCAGATTGTCGTCGAGCCATTGCTTCAGCATGGGCCGCAGCATGTCCTGCGCATAACGCTCGATGAGATCGGCCTCGCTGATGACGATGCTCGCCGCCAGCGCCTGGAAATGCGCGCCGATCGACATGGCCGCGTCGGTCGAGACGAGCGGCGTGGGATCGCTGTCATTGGCCGGCTCGGCCGGGCTCGGCTCTATGCTCGCGATCATCTGCTCCTCGACCGGCTCATCCGCTATGTCCTGCACATAGGGCTCCTCGGCCGCAGCGACGACGGGCTCGTCGAGCGTCTCGTCCACGACCTCCTCGGCCGTATCCTCGGACCAGCGGCTCTGGTCGGCCGATTCGGGAGCCGGCGCGGCTTCCGCCTCGGGAGCGGCGGACGGCCGCAGCCAGAATTCGGCGGGCTTGGCGGGCTCGACCTCGGGAGCCGGCGCGGCGGCGATCGGCGCAGGAGCCGCGGGACGAGCGGCCACGGGCGCGCGCAAGGCGGGCGCAGGCGCGGCAGGCGTAGACGCGAGCGGCGCCTCCTCGCGCTGCGGCGGCTCGGCCGGGCGCTTCTCCTTGTCGCGCCTCGCGGCGGGCAAAGCGTCGTCGTCGGCGATGATGCGCCGGATCGAAGCGAGGATCTCCTCCATCGACGGCTCGTGCGACCGGCGCTCGGCGTCGAGCGCCGGCGCGGTGATCGAAGCGTTCATTGCGCTCATGAGATGTGCTGCTTCCCGTCTCGCGGCGACGGCTCCGCAATATCATCGCCGCGCGCTATTCTTATCCGCTCACTTCGAGCGTCGAGTCGCATCATCGGATGATTCCCCCCTTTGGTAAAACCGCAGGGGTTGTGCGTAAGGGAGTTTGCACACGATTTTTTACGCAGCGCGGCCTCGTCGCGCAGCGCTCAGCGCTCGGCGGGCGAGTCGACGCCGATCCACATGCCGCGCACCTGCTCGAAATGCGTCGTCGGATCATATGCGACGACATCGAGCTTCAGGCTGTCGGCCGAGAGGCGCCCTATGGAGCCGAGCGCCGCGTAAGACGCGACGACGCGATCGCGCTGCGCGATGATGAGCGAGACGCGCGCATTGAGCAGCGCATATTGCGCATTGAGAACGTCGAGCGTGGTGCGCTGTCCGACCTGCGCCTCCTCGCGCACGCCGCGCAGAGCGATTTCCGCCGCCTTGACAGCGGCTCGGCCGGAGAGAATCGAAGCGCGCGCAGTGTCGAGCTGCGCATAGCTGGAGACGACGCTGGCGCGCACGCTGTCGCGCTGCAGATCAGCGTTGAAGCGCGCCTGGCCCAATTGCTCCTTGGCCTGGCGAATCGACGCGTATTCGGAGCCGCCCTGATAGATCGGCACGTCGAGCCGTCCGCTCGCGCCGGCGGAGAATTGCCGAGTCTGAGGCGATCCCAGAAAGGAATCATATTGCTGCGAGAGCTGCGCGGCGACCGAGAGAGTCGGCGCCAGCGCGCCTTCCGCCACCTTCACCGCCGAAGCGGCGACATCCACCTGATGCTGCGCGGCGACGACGCCCGGATGCTCGACGATGGCGACGGCGATCGCCTGATCGAGCGATTTCGGCAGCAGCGATTCGACCGATTGCGCCGGCTGCAGATTTTTCGCCTCGGCGCCGATGATCTGCCGATAAGTGGCGACGCTGGTCTTCAATTGCCCCTGAGCGCCATAGAGCTCTGTGCGCGCCTGAGCGAGAGTCGATTCGGCCTGGGCGACGTCGGTGCGCGTCACCTCGCCAACTGCGAATCGGTCGCGCGTGCGCTCGAGCTGCTGCTCCAGCACGGCGACATTGTTCTTGCGCAGATCGAGCACCGCCGTGTCGCGCAGGACATTCATATAGGCGGTGGCGCCATTCTGCAGCGTCGCCTGCTCGGTGAGGCGCATCCCCTCGCGCGCGGCGTAGACGCCCGATTCGGCCTGACGCACGGAATTGCCGGTGCGGCCGCCGTCATAGAGCGTCTGCGAGAGGCTCAGCGTCGCGCCGCGCGGATAGCCGACGTATTCGTCATACATATAGGTGCGCTGGCCGGTCTGCTGGCTGCGGCCGGCCGGAATCTTGATGTTGGAGTTCTGCGGCCCGGCGCTCGCCGAAATACTGGCCTTGGGACGCATTCCGGCGGCGGCCTTGGGCGCCTCCTCGTCCTTGGCGCGCACATTGGCGCGCTGCTGATTCATATCGGGATTGCCGTGATAGGCGCGCGCCAGCGCCTCTTTCAACGTCTCCGCGCCGGCGGCGGACGGAGCCGCGAGGCCGAGGGCGAAAAGCCACAGCCCGAGCCAGGACGACGGACGCAATTCGACGATACGCATTCCACAAAGACCCGCTCTCGAACAAAGCGCGCCCGGCGCTCGACGAGAGCGCGGGCGAGCCCTACGGCCTACTCACGGAACACGACGCTCGAAACAGGGCGATTCCAAGCCGAAACAACGAGAGCTTGGACCGCTCGTCCTCAGAACACGAAACCCGGCGCTTTTTCAAAGCCCTCCAGAACGGGAGCGGAAGCGTCGAACAAAGCGCGCGCGCCGGCCGGGGCGCCGCCGGAGCGGTCGAAACGGGTGACGGCCCAGCCGGAATCCGGCTCCGCCTTGGCGATGGCGAGCAGGCGGCCATTGGGGGTGAGCTGCTCGAAGAGACGATCGAGACCGGCCTCCACCGCGCCCTGCACGATGATGACGTCGAAGGGCGCTGCGGCGGGAACGCCGGCCGCGAGCGGGCCGGTCTCGACGCGCACATTGGTCGCGCCGACGAATTGCAGATAGGAGCGCGCCGTCGCCGTGAGGCGGGCGTCATCCTCAAGGGCGACGATCTCGCGCGCCAGCGGCGACAGCAGCGCCGAGGAGTAGAAGGCGCCGCCGGCGATGTCGAGCACGCGATCGGTCTCGCGAACGTCGGCGTCCTGCAGCAGGCGGGCGAGCACCAGCGGCGGCAGCAGCGCGCGGCCGGGACGGCCGCTATCGTCCTTGAGCGTCAGCGCCAGATCGGAATAGGCGAGCGGAGCGAGGTCGTGCGGCAGGAAAATCTCGCGCGGCACGGTGAGGAAGCGCCGCAGCAGCGGCAGGTCCGTCACATCGAATGTGCGCAGCTGCCGCTCGACCATCGTCTGGCGCAGGGTCGCGGTCGCCGCGCCTTGTTGCGAATTCGTCTCTGCGTGGAGCTCAGCAGCTTCGGCCATCGACCTTCCGGCGTCGCGCCGGCCTCTCGCGGGGGGTCTCGACGACGGCCGCCGGTCCGCCGCGGGCGCCCCGCCTCATGAAAGACGCCAAAATTCCAAAGAAGGCGTTCGGACGGGCCGGCTCCTCTCGCCGAACGCATTCGCTTCGCCGCGCTGCAAGAGCTCGGCCGTGCGCTTTATAGGTTCGCGCCGCCTCCATGTCCATGGCGGCCCTGCGCCTTCCCCTCAATTCCGCTCGAGCTCGCCGAGCAGAGCGCCGGCGGGATCGTCCTGGGCGAGGGCGCGCATCTGCGCCAGCGTGCGATTGTCCAGCACATTGGCGATGGCGTCGCGGGCCTCCAGCATCAGCAGCCGCACGGTGCAGCGGGCCTCGTCCTCGCAATCGTCGCAGCGCCGATAGACCGTGCGGCTCGCGCATTGGATCGGCGCCAGCGGCCCGTCGAGCGCCCTGATGACGTTCCCGACCCGTATCTCCTGCGGCGCGCGCGCCAGAGTGTAGCCGCCGCCCTTCCCTTTCTTGGAATGGACGAAGCCGGCGTTGCGCAGCTCGCCCAGAATGGCGTCGAGAAATTTCTTGGGGATTTGATTCGCCGCGGCGATATCGGAGACGAGCGCCGTCCGCCCCGGCTCGAAGCCGGCCAGATAGACCATCGCCTTCAATCCGTATTTCGCTTTCTTCGTCAACATAGAGCGGCGTCTCCTCGCATCCGCCTCGCCGGCGTCTGGGGTTAATTTTTCTCCGGCGAGCGGATTCTACAGCAAAATGGCGCCATTGCGCGCCCATTGTCCACTCGCGGCCGGCTCCCCGGCGCCGGCCGGCGCGCAGAGCCGAACGACGGTTTTCTTCTACAGCCTATTAAATACCTAGAAAAATCAGACTGAAAGCTCATTCGTCGGCGCGCCGGCCGCCTTGCCACGCTCCACGCGCGAACTCGGCGGCCAGGCTGAGGATTGGTAACGCTCTCGTCACGGTCGCGACCATTCGGCTCGAGCGCCGCTTCTTACCTTGACATGTTATAGTATTTTTATGGACTATAGGAAAATCATTCTCGAACGCCGGACGCGCCATGGACGCCATCGACCGCCACATTCTTTCAATTCTGCAGGAGGACGCCTCCCTCTCCATCGCCGACATAGCGGCGCAGGTCGGGCTGTCGCAAACGCCCTGCTGGAAGCGCATTCAGCGGCTGGAGGCGAGCGGCGTCCTGCAGGGCCGAGTCGCCCTGCTCTCGCCCGAGAAGCTCGGACTCGGCCTCAGCGTCTATGTCTCCATCGTGGCCGGCGAGCATTCGGACGCCTGGCTCGACCGCTTCACCGGCGCCGTCGCGGCCATGCCGGAGGTGGTGGAGTTCTACCGCATGGCCGGCGATGTCGACTACATGCTACGCGTGGTCGTCGCCGACATGGTCGCCTTCGACGAATTCTACAAGCGGCTGATCGCGGTCGCGCCTCTGCGCAATGTCGTGTCGCGCTTCGCCATGGAGCGGATCAAGGCGACGACCGCTCTGCCGCTGGAAACCGCCCCGCCCATCGCTTTTCCCCGCGCGCGCCGGGTGGCCGAAGAAGCCGTTGCAGGATAAGCTCTGCGGCAAGCGCGTAAAGCGACCAACACTATATTCGAGGAGCAACCCATGTCAGAGGCAGTATCGGCGCCGATTTACATCCCTTCGGAGAAACCGGGGCGCGGCCGCATTTATGATTCCATCACGCAGACCCTCGGCGATACGCCGCTGGTGCGTTTCGACCGTCTCGCCAAGGAGAAGGGCGTCAAAGCCAATCTTCTCGGCAAGCTCGAATTCTTCAATCCGCTCGCCAGCGTGAAAGACCGCATCGGCGTCAATCTCATCGATTCGCTGGAGAAGAGCGGCCGCATCGCCCCGGGCCGCAATCTGCTCATCGAGCCGACCTCCGGCAACACCGGCATTGCGCTCGCCTTCGTCGCCGCCGCGCGCGGCTATCGCCTCGTGCTGGTGATGCCCGAATCCATGTCGATCGAGCGTCGGCGCATTCTCGCCGTGCTCGGCGCCGAGCTGGTGCTGACCCCGGCCGCGCAGGGCATGAAGGGCGCCGTGGCCAAGGCCACCGAGCTCGCCGCCGAAAATCCCGACGCCGTCATTCCGCAGCAATTCGAGAATCCGGCCAATCCCGAGATCCATCGCCTCACCACTGCCGAGGAGATCTGGAACGACACCAATGGCGAGGTCGATTATTTCGTCTCGGGCGTCGGCACCGGCGGCACGATCACCGGCGTCGGCCAGGTGCTGAAGCCGCGCCGCCCCGGTCTCAAGGTCGTCGCCGTGGAGCCCGAGGATTCGGCGGTGCTCTCCGGCCGTCCGCCGGGACCGCATAAGATTCAAGGCATCGGCCCGGGCTTCGTGCCGCCGATCCTCGACCGCACGGTCATCGACGAGATCATCACCATCGGCAATCAGACGGCCTTCGACACCGCGCGCCAGCTCGCCAAATTCGAAGGCATTCCGGTCGGCATCTCGTCCGGCGCCGCCGTCGCGGCCGCGCTCGAGATCGCCGCGCGTCCAGAGGCCGAGGGCAAGAATATCGTGCTGATCATCCCCGACTTCGCCGAGCGCTATCTCTCGACCGCGCTGTTCGAAGGCGTCTGACCCCGGCTGGCGCGATCCAGACATCGGTCCGGGTCGCGCCGCTTCGCGGTCCAGGAGCTTCGAACATGCCGTATGCCGCTCGCGGTCGCGCGATCGCGTGTTTCGTCGCCTTATGCGCGATCCCGGTCGTTCTTCACGCAGCGCTCGACGAGCCGAAAGGCGCGGAGCCCGGCGTGGCCGAGGACACGATCCTCTTGCGTTACGAAAAAGTCGAATTCTTTAATATCCAGCAATTGCACCCAGACACGACGGGACTTCCTCCGACGATCGACATGTCGTCGATGATGGTCGACTTTTATTTTTCGGGCGACGAGCTGTCACGGATCGAGAAATTTTCGACCGATCACAAGCTGCGCCGAACGAATGTCACGATCGACGATATCGTCGTCGCCCACGACCTTTTCAGCCCGTTCGCGGGATTGCGCGAAATCGTCGAGCAGGGCCACGCATATCTGGTCGTCGCCACAGGCTCTTTCGACAAGCAAAGGCTGATCGAAAGAAAGGCGCAGCTGCGAATTCGGGTGCGAAAGCCGTAATCTCGGCCGTTCACGTCAGATGCGGCGGCGCCGCCTTGCCGCGGCGCTCCAAATGGCGACGGCCGAAGCGCCCCGTCCAATAAGCGACGAAGACGATGAAGAAGTAGATCAAGAGCATCCACGGCCAGCGCTCGCTGGCGCTCTCCGCCTTGTCGGAAAATTTGATCCACCCTTCGAAGAGATACTCGACGCCGAAGCCGAAGATGAAGGTGAGGATCAGCACGCTCTTCCACCAGGAGAGACGAAAAAAGCCGATCGCGAGCGCGACCATCAAGGCGACGATGCCGACGCCATTGATGAACTGCTGTAGAAGCCCTTCCGAAAACAATGTGATCAGGCGAACGACAAAGACCATGCGGCGTTCCTCTGCGATCGACGAAATCGCTTCATACTACACATTCGGCAGATGCTGCGCGAGCGCCTCCAGCACCGCCATACGCACGGCGACGCCCATTTCCACCTGATCTCGAATGAGTGAGCGGGGGCCGTCGGCCACGCTCGAGTCGATCTCGACGCCGCGATTCATCGGGCCGGGATGCATGACCAGCGCATCGGGCGCGGCATAGGCGAGCTTCTCCTCGTCGAGACCGAAGAAGTGGAAATATTCGCGGCTGCTCGGCACGAAGGCGCCATTCATGCGCTCGCGCTGCAGCCTCAGCATCATCACTATGTCCGCGCCGGCGAGCCCCGTCCGCATGTCGTGGAACACTTCGACGCCGAGGCGCGACAGCGAATCGGGCGCGAGAGTGGAGGGGCCGACCGCGCGCAGCCGCGCGCCCAGCGCGCTCAAGAGAATAATGTTGGAACGCGCGACGCGCGAATGCAGCACATCGCCGCAGATCGCCACCGTCAGCCCCTCGATGCGGCCCTTGTGGCGGCGGATCGTCAAAGCGTCCAGCAGCGCCTGAGTCGGATGCTCATGGGCGCCGTCGCCGGCGTTGACCACGGCGCAATCGACCTTGCGCGCCAAAAGATGCACGGCGCCGGCGCGGGCGTGGCGCACCACCAGAATATCCGGCCGCATGGCGTTGAGCGTCATCGCCGTGTCGAGCAGCGTCTCGCCCTTCTTCTCCGAGGAATTGGCGACCGACATATTCATGACGTCGGCGCCGAGCCTTTTGCCGGCGATCTCGAATGAAGCCTGCGTGCGGGTGGAGGATTCGTAGAAGAGATTGACCTGGGTGCGTCCGCGCAGAGTGGCGCGCTTCTTCTCCACCTGGCGGGAGACCTCGATCGCCTCCTCGGCCATGTCGAGCAGAGTGAGAATGTCGATGCGCGACAGCCCCTCTATGCCGAGCAGATGGCGGTGCGGAAAAGCGGGATGCGATTTTTGCGGCATGCCGCCGTCTATAACAGTTTCCCACGCGCTGGCCAGCCTTCCCGCCGCGCGCTCATGGTTGAGAAATCCTCGAGACGATCGCTCGAAAGCGACGGCGGAACCAAAGGGGATGAAAAAGAGTTCTCGTTTTTGCCCGTCATAGAGACGCTCTTTCCCAGAATTCTTCGCGAAACAGGAGATCGCCATGCACATTCGGCTCGGCTCGCCGCTCCTCGCGGCGGCCCTATCCCTCTGCGCCGCCACGGCAATGGCGGCAACCACCGTCGCCACGGATTTCTCCAACATGCGCTCCGGCCCCGGCGCGCGCTGGCCCGTCATCGCCCAAATCCCGGCCGGCGCCAAAATACGGCTCGACAATTGCGGGCCGGGCTGGAAACACGATTGGTGCCAGATCCGCTACAAGGGCAAGCGCGGCTTCGTCGCCGCCAACACGCTCGAGCCGACGATGAAGAATGTCGTCGTCGCGCCGCTCGTCACCCGCGACACCACGGCCGTGCACTCCGGCCCCGGCGGAAATTGGAAGGTCGTCGCCAAGATCCCGCCGGGCCAGAAGGTCGCCGCCTCCGCTTGCCAAAAGGGCTGGATGACCAGCTGGTGCAAAGTCACCTATGAGGGCAAGTCCGGCTATGTGGACCGCAATTATCTGAAACGGAAAGGCGCCGTCTTTGCCCGCTGACGAAATTCCCCCGCGACGAGACAGCCCGCAGCCGCGGGCTTTTTCTCGCGCCCATGCTCTCGCGAGACTATCTCATACGACGCTCGCTCGCGCGCCCTCGAACCGATTGACATATACTCAGTGAGAGCATATCTCTAGCGCGAAGAGTGATTGGCGAGGGTTGCTCAATCCCGCCATGACACTTAAGCTACAAATAAGCCTCCGTCGGGCGGCGCCCGAAGGAGTTTTTGATCGACCGACTTATGCTCGAATTGAGCATAAGTGAGGATGGAGCAAGGTCCATGACCCTCACCTTCCCCGAGAAGAAGCGCCTCGATGCGCCCGCCATCGGCGCGCTCGTCGGAGCGGCGCAGCGCTTTCCGGTGCTGCCCATGCCCAATCTCGCCTGGAACAAGGAGGTCGAGGCCGCGACCGCCCATCTCTATGAGCGGGTGGCGAAGGTCATGCCGGCGATCGAATGGGCGTTCCATGCACCTTATGTGAAGGCGATCAACGAGCTGAAGCGGGAACGCAACGCCGTCATTCTCGCCCATAACTATCAGACGCCGGAAATCTATCATTGCGTCGCCGATTTCGTCGGCGACAGCCTGCAGCTCGCCAAGCTCGCCGCCTCCTCCGACGCCGAGATCATCGTGCAGGGCGGCGTGCATTTCATGGCCGAGACCTCCAAGATTCTGAGCCCCGAAAAAGTGGTGCTCATGCCCGATCTCGAGGCCGGCTGCTCGCTCGCCGCCTCCATCACGGCGGCCGACGTTCGCGCGCTGCGCGCCGAATATCCGGGCGTGCCGATCGTCGCCTATGTCAACACTTCCGCCGATGTGAAGGCGGAGGTCGACATTTGCTGCACCTCCTCCAATGCGCTGAAGGTCGTCGAGAGCCTCGGCTCCGATCGCGTCATCATGCTGCCCGACCGCTATCTCGCCGAGAATGTCGCCGCGCAGACCAAGGTGAAGATCATCGCCTGGCGCGGCGCATGCGAGGTGCACGAGCGCTTCACAGCGGAAGAGCTCGAGACCTATCGCGCCGATCATCCGGGCGTGAAGATCATCGCCCATCCCGAATGCCCGCGTGAAGTGGTGGAGATTTCCGATTTCGCTGGCTCGACCGCGGCGATGATCGATTATGTGCGCACGAAAAAGCCGGCGCGCGTGCTGCTCGTGACCGAATGCTCCATGGCCGACAATGTCGCCGCCGAGACGACGGGAACCGAGTTCATCCGCCCCTGCAATTTCTGCCCGCATATGAAGCGCATAACGCTGCCGAAAATCCTCGACGCGCTGGTCCATATTCGCGAAGAGGTGACGGTCGATCCGCTGATCGCCGCGCGCGCGCGCGTCTCCGTGCAGCGGATGATCGATCTGGGTTGATGGACTTGCCTTCTCCTGCTCGCGGGAGAAGGATTGAAGGAGCGCGGCCATGACGGCTCGATACGAGGCATTGATCGCAGCGATCGACGCCGCCAACGCCGATGATCCGCGCAGAGTGACGATCGACGGCGCCGAACGCGCTTTCGAGATCGTCTACGCCGAGCGCATGACGGCGCGCCTCGCCGCGCTCTATCCCGAGGCCTCGGAACTGCTGCAAATCGCGACGCGCGCGCAGCATTTGCGGCGCTGGGATATTCCACGCGAGAATTTCCCGCTCGGCCGTCACGGCTATAATGACTGGCGCAAGGAATGCCGCGTTCATCACGCGCGCCTCGTCGGCGAGCTCATGCGCGCGCAGGGCTATGACGAAGAAGAGATCGCGCATGTCGGCGCGATCATCCGCAAGGAGAAGCTGAAGAAGGATCGCGATTCCCAAGCGCTGGAGAATGTCGCGGCCATCGTCTTCCTCGAGCATTATTTCGACGACTTCCACGAGAAATACAAAGACTACGACGACGACAAGATCGTCGACATCCTCGGCAAGACGCTATGCAAAATGTCGCCCAAGGGCCATGGCGCGGCGCTGGCCCTGCCCTTGCCGGAACGCACGCGCACTCTGGTGGCGGCGGCCATCGCCAAGGAGAGCGAGGCGCTCGCCAAGCTCGCAGCCGTAGCGATCGACTAATGGCCGGCGCGCCCGCTCGGGAGCTTTCACAGTGGTGACACAGACTCCCATCCTCGTCGTCGGCGGCGGCCTCGCCGGCCTCTTCTGCGCATTGAAGCTCGCGCCGCGCCGCGTCGCTGTGCTGACGCCCGGCTCAATCGACGAAGGCGCCGCCTCCTTCTGGGCGCAGGGCGGCGTCGCGGCGGCCGTGCTCGACACGGATTCGCCGGAGCGGCACGCCGAAGACACGCTGAAGGCCGGCGCCGGCATCGTCGATGCGGACGTCACGCTCGGCATGGCGCGCGAAGCCCGCGCGCGCATCGAAGATCTTCTCTCCTATGGCGTGCCTTTCGATCGCGCCGACGGCAAATTCACGCCCTCGCGCGAGGCTGCGCATTCCGAGCGGCGCATCGTGCGCGTCAAGGGCGACACGGCCGGCCGCGCGATCATGGAGACCCTCGTCGCCGCCGTCCGCGCGACGCCTTCGATCGAATTATTTGAAGGCTTTTCCGCCCAGGAATTGCTGACCCATGACGGCCGCGTCATCGGCCTGCGCGCGCGCGGCCGCGACGGCCTTTTGCACGACTTTCTCTCGTCCGCCACAGTGCTGGCGACGGGCGGAATCGGTCATCTCTATCGCGTCACCACCAATCCGAACGAAGCGCGCGGAATCGGCCTCGCAATGGCGGCGCGCGCCGGCGCGCTCGTCGCCGATGCGGAATTCGTGCAATTCCACCCGACCGCGATCGACATAGGCGTCGATCCGGCGCCGCTGGCGACGGAATCTCTGCGCGGCGAAGGCGCGATCATCGTCGATCGCGCCGGCCATCGCTTCATGGCCGAGATCGATCCCGCCGCCGAGCTCGCGCCACGCGATATCGTCGCGCGCGGCGTCTTCGCATCCATCGCGGCCGGAGGCGGCGCTTTTCTCGATGCGCGCGCGACTGTGGGCGCGGAGTTTCCCGCGCGTTTTCCGACCGTCTATGCGAGCTGCATGGCCGGCGGCGTCGATCCTGTGACCGCGCCCATTCCGATCGCGCCCGCTGCGCATTATCACATGGGCGGCGTCGCCACGGATGCGCGCGGGCGGACGTCTCTCGCCGGACTTTGGGCGGCCGGCGAGGTCGCCTCCACCGGCGTGCATGGCGCCAATCGCCTCGCCTCCAACTCCCTGCTCGAGGCGGTGGTGTTCGCGGCGCGCATCGCAAATGATATCGGCGAGCAGAATGTCGAGGCCGCGCCCGCCCCTGCCCCGTCATCCGACGCGGCCGACGCGCCCGAGCAGAGCCTCGTCGACGAATTGCGCGATGTGATGGCGCGCGATGTCGGCGTCATCCGAGATGCGATCGGGCTCACGCGCGCGGCGCGGGCGCTTCTGCGCATCGAATCCGCGACGCCCCACGCGCAATTGCGCAATATGGCGCTGACCGCCCTGCTGGTGACGAGCGCGGCGCTGGCGCGGCGAGAAAGTCGCGGCGCACATTTCCGCTCTGATTTTCCGAGAGCCGAGGACGCTCTCGCGCATCGCTCCTATATAACCATGGCGCAAGCGCGCGCCATCGCCGAGGAGGCGCTGAAATGACGGCCGCCCCCTGGACGCTCCCCGCCCTGCATGTAGAAGAAGCCGTGCGCGCCGCTCTCGCCGAGGATTTCGGCCGCGCCGGCGACATTACCACTCAGGCGACGATCCCCGAGACCGCCCGCGCTCGCGCCGTCATCGCCGCGCGCGAAGCCGGCGTCGTCGCGGGCCTCGGCGTGGCGGCGGCCGCCTTTCGCCTCGTCGATCCTTCCGTGATTTTCATGCCCGCGACGCAGGACGGCGCACATATCGGCGAAGGCGGGATCATCGCGCGGATCGAAGGCCCCGCCCGCGCCATTCTCTCGGCGGAACGCGTCGCTCTGAATTTTCTCGGCCGGCTCTGCGGCGTCGCCACGCTCACGGCGCGCTATGCGGAGAAAATCGCGCATACGAAAGCCAGGGTCTGCGACACACGCAAGACGACGCCGCTGCTGCGCGCTTTCGAGAAATATGCGGTGCGCTGCGGCGGCGGCGCCAATCACCGCTTCGGTCTCGATGATGCGGTGCTGATAAAGGACAATCACATCGCCGTCGCCGGCGGCGTCGGCCCCGCATTGCGCGCGGCCAAAGCCTTCGCCGGCCATATGGTGAAGATAGAGATAGAGGTCGACACGCTCGCGCAGCTCGAGGAGGTCCTCGCCGAAGGCGCGGATATCGTGCTGCTCGACAATATGGCGCCCGATTCTCTACGCGCCGCGGTCGCGCTGATCGGCGGCGCAATGCGCGCGGAGGCGTCCGGCGGCGTCACGCTGGAGACGATCGCGGCGATAGCGGAGACGGGCGTCGATCTCATTTCCGTCGGCGCGCTCACGCATTCTGCGCGCACATTGGACCTCGGCCTCGACATAGAAATCGGATAGGCGTCACACCTCCCGCCGCAGCCGCGCGAGCGACGCGCTGCGATTGAGCATCACCTCCTCGAAGCGCGACGAGAGCAGAAAGGCGAGCTCCTGCTCGCGCGTCACCGTCACCGGGTCTTGCGCGCGCAAATCCTCGTCGACGCGGCCGGGATGGCACATGACGAGATGCCGCTCGCCCGGCGCGCGCAGATAGGTTTCGAACTGCGCGGCGTAATCGCTCTGCGGATCGAAATCGGAAAAGCCGGCGAAGCCTTCGTTGAGCAGAAATCCGCGCGCCACCGCCTCGCGCCGATAGCCGCGGCCGATGGCGCGGACCACCATGGCCTTGCGCATGTCGGAGCCGCGAATCACGATGCGATGCATCCGATCGCCGGCGTCGCGCAGCCAGAGCTTCTCGCCCGTGAGCCCGCGCTTCTCCAGCGCGTCGAACAGCGCGGTGCGCACGCCGGGCAACGCATGAACATGCTGATGCCCGTCGAGATGGTCCGGCGCGCGGCCCATCACCGCGTAAAAGCGGTCGATCTGGCGGTCGATCTCGGCGCGGATTTCCTCCATCGGCAGCTTTCCGCGCATGGCGGCGCGAATCACCTCGCGCAGCGGCGGAAACACGCCGCCGGGCGCGAATTTCGGCATATTGGTGAGCGGACGCCCGAGCGTCAGATTGAAATGCACGCCGATGTCGGCGTCATGGCGGCGGCGCGCCAGCTCCCGCCCCATGGCCGGCCAGCGATCGACATTGGTGAGCGCGGAGACCGCCGTCAGCCGCCCGGCGTCCAGCGCCTCGAGAATGCCGAGGCTGACGCCCATGGAAAGGCCGTAATCATCCGCGCAGAGCGCGACCGCACGTTGCGCCGCCATCTTCCTACCCCGTCCTCCCGGCTTCGGCGCGCTTGCGCATTTTCGCGCGCCCGCCTAGGTCTTGCCCGTTTCTCTTGCCCGGTTCGAACCTATAAGGCGAGCGATGGACGATAAAGCCGAAAATCCGCCGGAGATATCCGTAGCCATTCCGGTCTTCAACGAGGCGGCCAATCTTCGCCCGCTGGTCGCCAGGCTGAAGCCCGTGCTGGAGCGTTGCGCCGCGTCTTTCGAGATCGTCTTCGTCGACGACGGCTCCTCGGACGAAACGCTCGCGGGATTGCGCGAATTGCATAGAGAGGACGCCCGCGTCAAAGCAGTGTCCTTCAGCCGCAATTTCGGCAAGGAGATCGCCATAGCCGCCGCTCTGGACCATTCCCGCGGCGCGGCCGTGGCGCTGATGGACGCCGACCTCCAGCATCCGCCGGAGACGATCGCGCAATTCGTCGCCAAATGGCGCGAGGGCTATAAGAACGTCTATGGCGTGCGCCGCGACCGCGCCGGCGAGCCGCTGCTGCGCACGCTCTTCGCCAATCTCTTCTATGGCCTGTTCGATCGTTTCGGCGAGACGCCTTTGCCGCGCGGTGCCGGCGATTTCCGCCTGCTCGACCGCCAGGCGATCGACGCGCTCTCGCGCATGCGCGAGCGGGCGCGCTTCTCCAAAGGCCTCTTCGCCTGGGTCGGCTTCAAATCGATCGGCGTGCCCTTCGAGGTGGAGGAACGCGCCTCCGGCCACACCAAATTCAATTACGCCAAGCTCATCCGCTTCGCGCTCGACGGGCTGATGTCCTTCTCCTCGGTGCCGCTGAAGGTCTGGGCGGTGATCGGAATCATCGTCTCGACATTCGCGCTCGCCATGGCCGCCTATTATTTCTGGCGCACGGTGTTCTATGGCGTGGATGTCCCCGGCTACGCCTCGCTGATCGTGTCGATCGCCTTTCTCGGCGGAATGCAGCTGTTCTCCCTCGGCGTGCTCGGAGAGTATATCGCGCTCATTTTCGGCGAGGTGAAAGGACGTCCGCTCTATCTCGTCGCGGAGCGGGTGGGAGTGGAGGACGATGAGCCTGCGAGACCATTCAAATGAGCATAGGGCTCCCGAGTCTCCCTCATGCTGAGGAGCGCCCGAAAGGCGTGTCTCGAAGCACGCCGCGTCTCACGGTTCCGCCTTCTGGAGACCCTCGTGCTTCGAGACGCGGCCTGCGGCCGCTCCTCAGCATGAGGGATGTGGTTGCTCCATGATTCGCAATCTCCTCTCCGTCGGCGGCTTCACGCTGCTCTCGCGCATCACCGGCTTTCTGCGCGATGTGATGCTGTCGGGCATTCTCGGCGCCGGGCTCGCGGCGGACGCTTTCTTCGTCGCCTTCAAGCTGCCCAATCATTTCCGCGCCATTTTCGGAGAAGGCGCCTTCAACGCCGCCTACGTCCCCTGCTATTCCAAGGCGCTCGAGCAGCAGGGAAAGGACTCGGCGAAAGAATTTTCGAGCGAGGTGTTCACGCTTCTGCTCGCCTCGCAGATCGTTCTGCTCCTTCTCGCCTACGCCTTCATGCCACAATTCGTGGCGCTGCTCGCGCCGGGCTTCGACGATCGGCCGGAGAAATTCGAGCTCACCGTTTCGCTGACCCGCATCACCTTTCCCTATCTGCTCTGCATGACGCTGGTGACTCTTCATCAGGGCACGCTCAACGCCAATGGAAGATTCGCGGCGCCGGCCTTCGCGCCCAATCTGCTCAATCTCTCCATGATGGCGGCGCTCGCCGTCGCATTCCTCTTTCCGAGCGCGGCCTATGCCGCCGCCTGGGGCGTGACCGTCTCCGGCGTCTTGCAGCTCGCTCTGCTGATGGCCAACGCGCGGATGATCGGCGTGATGGAAGGCCTCGCGCGGCCGCATTGGAAGCGCGTGCGCGAATTCTTCCTGATGCTGGGGCCGGCGATAATCGGCTCGGCGAGCGGACAGATCGCCATTTTCGCCGATACGATCATCGCATCGATGCTGCCGGACGGCGGCGTCTCCTCGATCACTTACGCCGATCGCATCTAT